>JBJPGE010000095.1:0-6640 GCA_048595465.1 Methylophagaceae bacterium
GGCCAGCATTCTAACCAGCTGAACTACCGCTCCTAATTTATCTGGTGGGTGTTGAGGGGATCGAACCCCCGACCCTCGCCTTGTAAGGGCGATGCTCTCCCAGCTGAGCTAAACACCCCAGAAAAGTTCGCTAGTTTACAGCATCCTTTAAAGCCTTACCAGCTTTAAATGCAGGAATTTTTGCTGCTTTAATTTGGATTTCTTCACCTGTACGTGGGTTGCGCCCTGTGCGTGCTGCACGGTCACGAACAGAGAATGTTCCAAAGCCTACTAATGTTACTTGATCGCCACCACTTAGTGCTTTTGTTACTGCACCTGTCATACCGTCTACTGCTAATGCTGCTTTTGCTTTTGAAATGTCAGCCGCACCTGCTACTGCATCAATTAATTCAGATTTATTCACAACTTAATTCCTCTCGTTAACTTAAAATTATTATATGTCCCACCAGACAATCCAAGCTATCCAGCCCTACGGGGGAACGTGTATATAACTACAGCAAAAACAGCCTGTCAACCCACAAATTAGGGATTGCGTTTATGTCAATCAAACAATTTCTTTTCATACAGTTGCTTATGTTCGCTATGTGATAAATTTATCACCTTAGTGTGAATCAAGCCAAAGCCGTGTTAACGCAACATATTGTGTAATAGATATTGTTTCTGGACGCTGTTCTAAGCTTATCTCTGCTTGTAAAATTAGCTCTGGGGTTACTATTCTTTTCAATGTGTTAGCAATTGTTTTTCGTCTTTGAGAAAAAGCCTGAGTAACAATTTTCCCCAATGCCTTAATATCCACATTACCTCCTATATAACCATCTGGTGAGTATGGGTTTAAATACAAAATAGCAGACTCAACCTTTGGAACAGGATAAAATGCTTCTGCTGGTACAAGGAAAACTAATTCTGCCTGACACTGATATTGCACCATAATACTTAAGCGACCATATTGTTTGGTCCCAGGTTGCGCACAAATCCGCTCTACAACCTCGCGTTGTAACATGAAACACATATCTTCAATACAGTCAGATTGTGCTAGTAAGTGGAATAATAGTGGTGTGGTAATGTTATAGGGAAGATTGCCTACAATGCGTAATTTTTCTTGTTCCTTTACTAATGCTTGATAATCAAAACTTAATGCATCCGCCTGATGAATAGTCAAGTTTTTATATGCTGAAAATTGCATTTGTAACAACGGAACAAGATCACGATCTAATTCAATCACATCCAATTGGTCACTATCTTGTAACAGAGGTGTTGTTAATGCAGCACGCCCTGGACCAATTTCGACTATATGTTGCCCTCTCTGCGGAGCAATTGCGGCAATAATATCGTCAATAACTGACTGGTCTTGTAAAAAATTTTGCCCGAAGCGCTTTCTAGCTTTTGGATATATTTTTTTACTCATAATCATTTTTTCTTTTTGCCATATCAACGGCCATATCAATTGCTGCTTGTAGACTACCTATACTTGCCCTTCCCGTACCCGCTAAATCTAACGCTGTGCCATGATCAACCGATGTTCGTATAAAAGGTAAACCTAGGGTAATATTCACTGCCTTCCCGAATCCTTGGTGTTTTAAAACAGGTAAGCCTTGGTCATGATACATGGCCAATACCACATCATAGCTAGTCAATTTCTCTGCAACAAAAATAGTATCTGCGGGCCAAGGACCTGATAAGTCTATTCCTTGTTGCGATAACTTTTCAATTACAGGTGAAATAATATCAATTTCTTCTCGTCCTAAATGGCCATCTTCGCCTGCATGAGGATTCAATCCGCATACGGCAATACGTGGATGGGAAATGCCTGCTTGTTTCTGTAAACTCGTATTTATAATCTTTATGACACGTGTCAATGATTGCTGCGTAATAGCTTCACTGACTTTATTAAGAGGTAAATGGGTTGTAGCTAATGCAACACGTAATTTGGGTATAGCAAGCATCATCACCACTTGTTGGACACCTGCTCCATCAGCAAAAAACTCAGTGTGTCCCGTAAAATCTGCTCCAGCATCATTAATAATGCTTTTATGCACAGGTCCGGTCACAACAGCATCAAATTGTTTTGTTAAACAGCCATCTAATGCTTTTTGTAACGAAGCCAAAACATAATGCGCATTTTTTTTATTCAATATTCCAGTTTGAACTGAAGTTGTCAGCTTTATAGGCAGATACTTCAAGCTGTTTTTCTTTGAAACAGTGGCAGGTTTATTGTTATCGAAACGTTCTAACGTTACAGAAAGGCCTAAATTATCACTACTCTGCTTTAGCAATGCAGGATCAGCTATAACTATAATCTCACATTGCTGCTGATACTGTGCAAGCTGTACACATAAGTCTGGGCCTATGCCTGCAGGTTCGCCTGCAGTGACAACAATCCGTGGGCAAAAAGTCAACGATACTCCACGTATGCTTCATCACGGAGTTGTCGTAACCAATTTTCCAAGTCTTCTTCAATTTTACGTTTACGGATTTGAGCACGCGCCTGATTTCGATTAAATTCTTCTGCCATATTCTCTTCTCGGCGCTCATATACCTTTATTACATGCCAGCCAAACCGACTCTTAAAAACATCACTTATTTCACCATCAACTAGCCCTTCCATTTCTTCTTCAAATTCAGGTACCATAGCTCCAGGACTGCTCCAGCCCAAACTACCTCCATCAATAGCGCTACCAGTATCATCAGAATGTGCTTTTGCTAACTCGGCAAAATTATCACCATTTTGTAATCTTTCGTGCAATTGCAGTAGACGTTTTTCTGCATCATCATCCGTTGTTAATTCATTTGTTTTGATTAAAATATGGCTTGCCAACGTTTGTTTCACCATATGCGTTTCTTCACTTTTCTTTTCTGTCACCATCACCAAATGAAAACCGCTACCACTGCGCAGTTCTGGACTCACTTCATCCACCTCTAACGTGGGTACAACATCAGCAAACAATGAAGGTAATTCACCTTTTTTCCGCCAGCCGAGTAGGCCGCCTTCGAGTGCATTTTGACCATCCGAGTATCCCGCCGCTACTTCAGAAAAAGGAGTGCCGTCATCTAATAAACTTTGTATTTTCTCTAACTTTTGCCGTGCCTGCTGAACTTCCTCTGGCTCTGCCGCATCAGGCACACTCACTAAGATATGGAATAAATGATAGCTCTGTTCTTTTCCACCTTGCACTGATTGCGTTGTTAAGTAACCCTCTATTTCCCTATCTGATACAAGGATTTTGTCTTCAACTACCGCTTTTCGTAAACGGTTTATAGTCATTTCTTCCCGAATAGATTCTCGAAAATCAATAAAATCAACACCTTCCTCTTGTAGCACATCACGAAATCCACGTAATGATAGATTATTGTTCGCCGCAACCTGAGTAAGTGCTGCGTTCAGTGCGTCATCTCCCACCCGAACACCTATATTCGCTGCTTTTTGCATTTGCAAACGTTTCATAATCAATCGTTCTAATACTTGCTCGCTTAAAATATCTGCCGGTGGCATAGCAGCATTACGCTGTTGTAGCTGCTTGCGAATAGTTTTCTCCAAATCATCCCGCTCACTTTCAAGCAAGACTTCATTATTGACCACAGCAACAATTCTATCTAACGGCTCCGCCCACGCGCAGCTCATTATCATTAAAGAAAGCAGTAAAATTCTAATCATGAAATACCCAACAAATAGTGTCGATCATTAAAGGTGTAAATTATCAAAGTTCGCTATTGTACTTGAACAATGGCGTATATATAAAGACAACACATAAACTAAATTCGTTCAGAACGTTTCGGGAACACGCCTACACATTAAAAATCTGAGTCATAGCCTAAAATGCTTTTTTCTAATAAAGCATCTGTTTTCTGGCCAAAATTACCTAAGCCTTTTAATTCAATTTGGAATAATATTGCTAAATTACGATCATCGTCGAGCGCATTATTAACATAGTCTCGCACCACAAGTCGTGTTGCCCAGCAACAACTATCATATTCGATACCGGCTAAGGTTTCTAACGTTTGGCTTTCTTTTAATGATCGGTACCAGCGCCCTACAATACTCCACTGCTTGTTAATTGGAAGCCGTGCAGAAATATCTATTTGCTCTAAGCCTTCCAAATTAGATGCATCATCTCGGCGATAGCGATGAGAGAAGTTCAGTAATCGGCCATTATCACCACGATACTGTAGCCGCACTGATGACATATTTGAACGGCTTTCATGTGGGTCCCATTGCATTTCACCCCTTACAGTCCATTCTTTCGCTAATGATGCGGCTATTTCAGCCACCATATCAGAGCTCGAATCAGACTCTTTAGCAGTATTATCGATCGTTACATCACGATCACGAAAGTACTGAATTTGCCCCAAGCTTACTCTGAAAGATTCACGCCCAGTTTGTTGATTTATAATCCGCGATGTCAATGCTATTGATAATTGATTGGCATCCCCTAGGCGATCTGATCCAGAAAAGCGATCATAGGCAAATAACTGTCCCATATTAAATGTGCGTAAACTACTATCAAACACAGGAATATCATCCTGATCTCGCTCAGGAATATATAAATAAAATGCGCGCGGCTCTAATGTTTGAATATAACTGCCTTGTCCCAACGACATTGCCCGCTCAAAGAACAATCCACTATCTAGGCTAACAACAGGCGCTGTTCTTGTCGGTGTCTTATCAATACTTGTCGTTACATTATCGGTTAAATCATAACGCGTGTGTCTCAACGCTATTCGTGGTGTAACAAATGCTGCCGCCGATGACCAAGGTAAGCTTACTGATGGTTCTAAGTCGATCCGTTGACCAGCAACATCATCATCATGATCGAAGTCAACATATTCAGCGGTCATGCCATATGTTAGGCCCATTGCTTGATCAGGATAATAAGCTCTGAACAACAACTGAGGTAAGCGTTGATATGGCTTATCAACATCTGTCAGGGTTTGATACCCTTGGACTCGACCAGTAAAATTCCAATTATCTTCTGTGTATCCCACACTCCATTGGCGATTCAAATGTGTCGTACTCGCTAAACTAAGGTTCGAACCAAAGTCTTCTAGATAGTTGTCATCAGATACATAGTTATAATCAATGGCCGTATTCCAGCGTGATGAAAAATAGCCAGTATGTTGTAAAGAAAAATGTTTCCGATCTTCTTTGTAATATGGGTTGAGAATATCGCCATCATTTTTTAACTGATCATTGAGTAAAAACCCTGCATCAATTTCACCTTTATGCCTATCATAGAGATAACGAAACTCTGTGTTGAGCATTAAGCCTCGCTCGGACATCAGTCTAGGTGTAAAGGTAGCATCTTTATCGGGTGAAATATTCCAATAATAGGGAGTTTGAATATCGAGCCCTGTTTCATCTGAGTTACCGAAAGAAGGTGTTAAGAAACCGGATTTTCGCTCATCACTTAATGGGAAACTTAAATAAGGCGTATAAAATACTGGCACACCCGCCAATCGTACTTTCACATTACGCGCCATACCCACATCATTCACATGATCTAAATTAACACTCGAAGATTCTAATAACCAAGCATTGTCACCTACACCACACGTTGTATACGAAGTATCTTTTAAGATTGTCTTTGTGACACCCTGACGAAATACCGTTCTAGCCTTACCTCTGGCATGGCTTTCACGTAAGCGATAATCAGTATCAACCAATTTACCCTCATCATTTGATAATGCCCATTCCGCTTGCTGTGCATTAAGGATAATTTCGCTATCACGGATCTGAATATTACCTTGTGCAGTGATATCACCTGAGATTTGATTATACGTTGCTCTGTCAGCTTTTAGCTCTTGGCCACCTCGCAGTACCACGACATCACCCGTAAATATAGAGATACCGTTTTCAACCAGTTGTGCATCGTTGGCTTTTACATCAACTTCAGATTCAACAGGGTTTTCTACGTACGGCAAAAAGCCAGTGTCTTGGATAGGTTCACACTGTTGCCAAGCTAATTCAGCTGACGTCTGTGTGCTCAATCCAGATAAAATAACACCAATAAAAATAAAGCCTTTGCGCATGCTGATCCTTAAAATATTATTTCAGCCTAAGAACGACAGAAAAGAACACATAATGAATAACACTTTATCGCATAGAATCATCTTTTTTCCAAATTATGTATTTACTTTATTCTCTGCTTTCTAAACGGTAACATTTAAAATCAGCAACTTAACACCGTGTCCTCAACATAATATTGACTTACATCTAAATTTTCTCCGTGTAATATCCGAAGCAGTGAATATTTTTTAAAAGTTATTGTTGACATGAAAACAACTAATCCCTATAGTATGCGCTTGCTTTCGGGGGCTATAGCTCAGCTGGGAGAGCGCTTCGCTGGCAGTGAAGAGGTCGACGGTTCGATCCCGTCTAGCTCCACCAGTAAGTCAAAGCAAACAGTTTTAGGTCCCCATCGTCTAGAGGCCTAGGACACTGCCCTTTCACGGCGGTAACAGGGGTTCGAACCCCCTTGGGGACGCCATATAAATCAACCGCTTAGCTAAAGCTAAGCGGTTTTTTTATGTCCGCACGGAACATATACGGAACATCGCTTCTTATTGACTTCAAACCTCATAATTATCTGTAACTCTCAAATATCTATCAAATTTGCGACAGTTTTTCCTCAGTTAAAAGTGCTCT
>JBJPGE010000096.1:0-6489 GCA_048595465.1 Methylophagaceae bacterium
TTAATACCCGGAGCTGTTTCAACAATCTCCATTGCCACAGCCGCTGGCAGTTCAATTGCCACTAAATTACCTTCGAGCAAGATAGATACCACGCCCTCAAGGCCTTCAACTAAATAGTCTTTTTCATCCTCAATATCTTCAGCATTAATGGTGTATTGTTCGTAATCTTCTAAGCTCATAAAAGTATAGCCATCGTCATCTTTATACGAGAACTGCAATACCTTTTTCTCACAATCAACATCTTTTAACATTTCTTCACCTTTCAGTGATTCATCACGTTTTTGTTTGGTTTTAAGATGGTTAAAGCGAATTTTATATAAAGTCGATGCACCACGAGATGAAGGGTTGCGCACCTCAATATTTTTCACCACATGCGGTTCGCCGTTTACTTCGACTACCATTCCGCGTTTTAAATCACTGGCTTTAGGCATTATTAGTCCCTGTTTAGATGGATAAGTAAGGAAAATATATTATACGTGACTATATTTATATCAGTGATTTAATCTTTATCTTGATGCATTGTCGAACTCCCATTGATCTCTACATAGCTGGTATGGGCCATATTCCTTCTGAGTATCTTTAAAGGCTTGTTGTTGCTTTAAAATTATATCCCTTCCAACTTGTCTGAAATTTTCCACTGCTGCTAAGTTTCCAGAAGCTAATTTAGCCATTGACTCAAAAGATTTTGACATCTCGGCCATCCCATCTTGTCCGTGCGCTTTGCCATAAGCAACTGTCCAGTGTGAAAATAAGTTACCACATCGTTTCGGAATACCATGATCAATTAGTGTTGTTCCTGAAGTTGGTGACATAGCTTCTATAACAAGTGACATTCGTCTAGCTTGAGTATTCACAAGCGAACCACTTCTTCCTGTTAATTGTAGGAAGTAGAGATCTTTTTCTACAAGCGCTCTAGAAAAATCTTTTCGAAACTTATCGTTGTTAGCACATTTTGGATAGCAGGCGAAAAATGCTGTTCGCGATGTCTTAATTCTATTTTCAAGAGCTTTAATTTCACCACCATAAGATAAAAATCCTGCAGCTGCTTTGCCTGCTTGTTCACCCATGCCTTCAAATAATAATTCATTTGGCGTGACCAGCCGATTGCGGAATCGTGGAGGACGTTTATAGACAATGGTCGCCTGTGCATTATCATTAATGCTTGTCGGTAATGTTTGATTTAGATCGGCAATGGTTCCTTTTTCTGTCCGCTCTAGCCAGCTCTGTTGCGCGATAATAAATGATGTCGCTAAACCATGGTAAGGGGAGTGCAGATCTGCATAGCTCCCTCCCTCCATTCCATAAGTATCTAATATGCTGTCTTTTGCCTTTATATCGAACCCGATCTCAAATAATCGTTGGCTGTCATCAATCAGTAAGCGAAGCGGTCTACCAATTTTTTCTTCCCATTGATTGTATTGCTTAACGCTAGTTGATGCGATTGCGTTGAGATCCGTCACGGCATAATCAGTTAATCTTTTAAGACGAGCAGAGGCTTTATCTCGTGCAAATAAAGAAATTTCACTTTGTAGCTTATTATTTGGTGTATTTTTCCATTGTGACAAATACTTCTGAACTCTATTTTCTAAGTCAGCAATGAGAGCAAGTTGTTTTTCTGTCGAAAACTTTCCTTGTCCTGATTGCCCTGTTATTTGAGCACGAAAGCGTGAAGAACATTTTGCATATAGACAAAATCTTTCATCTAATGATGCTAGCGGAGGAACACGTTCTCCCAAATCAAATATAAAACCAATAAGCAGGAGGTTAAGATCAGCGCCTTCTTTTTCAAGTTTGTTCGCAATGATATAGTCCATTTCTCTAAAATAGGCCAGCTTCCAAGATTTGAATATCAAATTTGAATTGTAGCGAACATAGTCAAATCTTTGCTGTGTTAGTGGATCTTTTAATTTTGAGTAAGAATTTTTATCATTTGGATCATAGAAGACATCTACCCAGCGCTGTAAGTATCTATCACCATGGAGAAATAGTGCATCATATACTTTTTTACTCAATTCTAAAGATTCTTCATTGCGTGGAACCGCCGCCAAAATTTGAATCATTTGGGTTTGAATATCACGAACATAAGGAAAAAATAGTGTATCGGCATATTGTTTACGCGTAGTAGCTGAGAAACCAGATTTAGGCATAGATTTAGAAATCATCTCGGCTTTCAGTCTTGCTTCTTTCATTGTTAAACCAAGAACATCAAGTTTTGCCGAGAGTTGTTTTAAGGAAAGGGGCTTAGCAAATGGAAAACTAGAATCATTGACTGCTTTCCATACAGCAGGAATTTGTGGATGTATTGGTATGGCACTACTTTTATATCCCTGAAGCGCGGAGGAACTGTATTTTACGGGTAGTAAACTTAAGCTATCTAGGGGCAACTTTATTAACGCAACTTTCTCACTGTCTGTAGAAGCTTGACTAGACAGTTTTGCAACTTGCTGTTGCTCCCCATTTAATTGTGCAATAAATACTTTTGTTTCTAATGGGTTCCTATCCCCGGGATCAAAAATTCCTGGTAGTTCACTATCTATTGATTGTCTACCGCCCCAAATATGCCAACTACCGCTGGGTTTGCGGATCACTAGCAAACCAATAAGTACATGATTATGTGGTTGTCCATTTGATTTGAAGTGATATTGTATTTTCATCGATTTCAAATCAGTCTTAGAAGCTAAGGATATAATACGCTGACGAAGATCATTTAGAATGAGATCATCGAGTTCATTTCTGCCGTGAACAAATAATGCTGCATCGGGTGCAGCAATGGTGATTTTCATATTTATACTTGTAGCAGAAGGAACCTCACTATCAACTGTCATACTTACTTTTTTGGCAAGATCTGATGTATCTTTTAACCCATCAAAGTGCTGGTCAAAAACAACGTTGCTAGCTGCCCAAGCAGTTCCAAACATTGCAACGCCTACTATTACAATAAAGATAGAGGTGATTCTTGTTCTCATAATTACTTCCCGTCAATCTCTGTTAAATTAATACACACAAATATTACTGTTCAAAGCTTCTCATCACAATAGAAATGGGCCGCACCTTCTTCATCGAGCCTAGTGCCAAGTATAGCCCCCGTTTTTTTGCATTTATCTTCGACTTTTAACAATGTAAAAAAAGGGCCTCTGCCAATTACATCAGAAAGTGATTGCCACGAATAACCTTGTGTATAAAGATTTCTATATATCTGCATAACATCACCACATCGTCGTCCATTATCACCTTCAATAAGTGTCGCACTTTGGTGTGATACTACTTCAATAAACCAATTTCCAGAGTAGCAATGATTAAGTGATCTTAAGTAATGGTCAACGGCTAGTCGTTCCACATTTGACATGTAAATATAAGCATTGTGATGTTGATAATATGGGTAAACCCTATCACCAAAATAAACCGCGTCTACGGGATGCTCATATTCGACGTACTGATAAACAAAAGGTACATGGGCATGACTATTAACCGTGATATTTTCAGTGGCAGCACAACCAGCAAGAACGATCGTTGTGCCAATAACTAAAATATTAGTTATTGCTCTATGAATTTTTGTCATAACCAGCCATTCCGTTCTAGGATTGCTTTAGCAAAGGGATTACCTGACAATTTATAAGCTGACAGTAACCATTTTTTGCCTGTTTGAACATTCTTTGTTACCCCGTCACCGCTTAAATACATTAAGGCTAAATGGTATTGTGCTTCACTGTTATTTTCGTTGGCAAGTTTAAGATAGCCTTTGCGAGCAACTTGGTTATCTTCATCAACACCATATCCTTTATCATGCATATATGCGTATTTTAACTCAGCCTCTTTATTACCTTGTTCGGCTTCAGTCTTAAATAATTTGAGTGCTTTTTCAAACCAGATGTGTGAGCCGTAATAGAACTTTTTATTCTTTAACCAAATTCCCATTCGATATTGAGCTAATGATACATTCTCTGTTGCCGCCTCCTGCATCCATTTCTCAGCTTTCTTCTCATTTTTAGCAGTGCCATTACCGAAATAAAAACAAAGTCCCAAATCACGTTTAGCTTCTGACATTCCAGCGAGCGCGGCTTGTTTGAAATAGAGGAATGATTTGTCTAGGTTTTTAACAATACCCTTACTTGTTTGCTGATAGGCATGACCCAAATTATGCGCCGCCCAAATATTGCCTAACTCCGCTGCTTTGTGTAGCCATTGATATGCTTTCTTTCTATCTATAGCTATATGCTCACCTCTTATATAGATAAAATAGAGGATACGCGCAGAGTTAGCATTGCCCATTTCGGCAGATTGAGAAAAATAAACTACTGATTGTTCAAGACCTTCTTTAGTATTTAACTTGTGACTTTCAATACCTTTATTCATTAAGTCAGTAGCTGAAAGTTTTTCGGTAGAAGTGGGAGGTGATGCCTCATCGTCATTTTGAGGTCCAGTTTCTGCTTGAATAGAAAAGGACTGAAGTAATAAAAGGAATAGCGTGTAGGCAAAAAACTTAATCATTAGAGTTAATTCCTTAATTGAAACTGATCATACGTTGACTGATAACGGGCATGTGAACTTTACTATACTACTATAAGCTGAACAGAGGCTGAATTAGAGTCAACGGTTGGTAGTAGATTGAGTTAAAATGGATGCAGCAAGTAAATTAATTGAGAAAAACATGGCTGAATTAGGAAAACTAAATACATTAACAGTGCTAAAAAAGTTAGATTTTGGCATCTATCTTGATGGTGGAGACGGCGAAGAAATTCTATTACCTCGGCGTTATGTGCCAGAAGGTTGTTCGGTGGGTGATGAACTTGAAGTTTTTGTTTATCTAGATTCAGAAGATCTGCTGATTGCTACAACTGAAACGCCTAAAGCGGCAGTAGGAGAATGTGCCTATCTCAGTGTTGTTGAAGTCAATCGCATTGGTGCTTTTCTTGATTGGGGTTTACCTAAAGATTTGTTGGTGCCATTTGGGGAACAGCAAAAGCCAATGCAAGTGGGGCAATCTTATGTGGTTTATCTTTATGTCGATCCTGCATCAGAGCGTATTGCTGCCAGTACAAAATTAGATAAATTTTTGTCTGATACGTCACCTTATTATAAAGAACAGCAAGAAGTTGAGTTATTGATTTGTGGTCGCACCGATTTAGGTTATCGTGCGGTGGTTGATGGCGGAACGATTGGCCTGCTATTTAAAAGTGATGTATTTAAACCCATTAGTATTGGTCAAAAAATGAAGGGTTATATCAAACATATTAGAGAAGATAAGAAACTCGATTTATGTTTGCAGTTAGTGTCACGCGAAGCACTTGATGATTTGTCGGAGAAGATATTAGCATTCATCACGGCAGAAGGTGGTCAAACAACGATGACTGAAAAAAGCCCACCTGATGTGATTGCGAAACAATTTGGTGTCAGTAAATCGAGTTATAAAAAGGCGCTGGGGAAACTGTATAAAAAACGGCTAATTGTAATAGAGAAGACACATATTGCATTAGTTGAGCCAGGCACTAAGTAAATGGCAAATATTAATTGGTATCCCGGCCATATGCATAAGGCTAGTAAGGAAATGCGTAAGATCGTCCCAACGGTTGACCTCATTATAGAGATCCTCGATGCACGCATACCCTTTAGCAGTGAAAACCCAATGCTGGCCGATATTCGTGGCGATAAGCCATGTATCAAGGTATTGAGTAAAAGTGATTTAGCTGATCCGGAAGTTACCCAACAATGGCAAGATTATCTAGAACAAGAGAAAGGTGTAAAAACAATTGCATTAACCACGGAAGAACCCGAAAAAATGCATGGACTATTAAACCTTTGTCACAAAATGTTGCCAGAAAAAGCGAAAGGTGACCGTAATATACACGCTATGATTATGGGGATCCCTAATGTCGGGAAATCAACCTTAATCAATAATCTAGCAGGGCGAATGATCGCCAAGACTGGCAATGAACCGGCAGTTACTAAAAATCAACAACGCATTAAACTTGATCAAGGCATTACATTGCTAGATACCCCCGGTGTATTGTGGCCAAAGTTAGAGAACAAACATGGTGGTTATCGATTAGCGATTACGGGTGCAATTAAAGAAACGGCCGTGAGCAATGATGATATTGGAATGTATGCCGTGGCTTATTTCCGTGAACATTATCCTGAGTTATTAAAAGCGCGCTATCACTTAGATGAGTTGCCGGAAGACGAAATTGAGTTATTAGAAGCGATAGGGGCTAAGCGAGGCTGTTTACGCGCAGGAGGCTTGGTTGAGCTAGACCGTGCAGCAAAAATAGTGCTGACAGAATTTCGAGACATTACCATTGGGCGCATTACCTTAGAAACCCCAGAAATGATGGAAAAAGAATTAATTGAAATGGCTGATATACGGGCAAAAAAAGAAGCTAAAGAAGCGGCTAGGAAGCAAAAGCGGAATGGTTCACGCAATTGAGGCCTTATAATTAAGTTAAGTGCTTCACTATAATCATAATCTCAATAACGGGAGCTTATGATGAACAT
>JBJPGE010000097.1:0-6391 GCA_048595465.1 Methylophagaceae bacterium
CGATGGCTATACATTCATGAGTTTAGAAGATTATGAACAATACACCATTAATTCTGAAGATATTGAGGATGAAAAAAACTATTTAGTTGAAGGCCTTGAGGGCGTGGTATCTATCTTGCTCGAAGGTAATTTAGTGGCAATTGAACTGCCAGCGGCTGTGGCAATGGAGATTGTTGAAACAGCTCCGGGTATTAAAGGCGCTTCGGCAACGGCTCGAACCAAACCTGCTCGATTCGCTACAGGTCTAGAAATTCAAGTGCCTGAATATATTGAACCCGGTGAAATGATTAAAATTAATACCGTCACAAGTAAATTTATGTCTCGAGCGTAACATTAGTTATATAGCTTTCATAAATGAAGATTAAAGTTAAACATACGCTATTAATAATTATAGGCTGGTTTTTCGTTATTTTAGGCGCTATTGGTGCAGTGCTGCCTTTATTACCCACTACCCCTTTTTTAATTATCGCATTAGCCTGTTTTGCAGAAAGTTCGCCGCGTTTTCACCGTATGCTGTTAAGCAATAAATGGTTTGGTCCACCCTTAGCACAGTGGGAAAAATCCAAAACTATTCGTCGTAAAATAAAGCATAAAGTAATGCTACTAATTATTGCGACTTTTTCTATTTCAATATTTGTATTATCTGGCAGGATAGGATTGCAGCTAATGTTAGTCTGCTTCTGTCTTGTTCTTTTAGGCTTTGTATCGCGACTAAAAGAGTCTGAACAATGAATGTTTTTGAGGCTATTCGCCAACGACATTCAACACGGGCTTTTCTCAAGAAAGATGTGGCTATTGAAAAAGTTAATCGTATTTTAGATAGTGCACGCTATTCTCCATCAGGGGCTAATACTCAACCATGGCAAGTTGCTGTTATTTCAGGTGAATCAAAAAACAAATTACAGTTTGATATAGAGCAAGCGTTTCAGTCAGGTGAGCCATCGCAAATAAGCTATAAATATTATCCCGTTACTTGGAAACCTGCTTATAAAAACCGACGGCATCTATGTGGCTTGCAGCTATATCAATCACTCAATATCGCACGAGCTGATAGTGAGGCACGCAAAGCACAATGGGCAGCAAATTATCGTGCCTTTGATGCACCCATTATGTTGTTATTTTTCATTGATAAAGAAATGGAAACTGGCTCATTTTTAGATTACGGTATGTTCTTGCAATCAGTCATGCTTGCAGCGGTGGAAGAAGGCTTAGCTACCTGTGCACAAGCTGCATTAGCTGAATATCCACAGATAGCTCAGAAAACACTAGGCTACGCTGAAGATACTACATTGATTTGCGGTATGGCACTGGGCTATGAAGACTTGGAAGCCGATGTTAATAAATATCGCACTCCTAGAGAAGCTGTAGAAAATTTCACTCAATATTTTGATTAAACACTTAGGAACAACAATGAATCTTGACGATTTTTTAAAACAGTTAGAACAGAATCCTGAACAAGTAGAATTTAGCGAAACTATGGCGGTTATTGAAGAGAACTATAACTTTACACCCAGTGCATTTACCAATGGTGACACTGTGAATGAAGCCAACACCAATAATGGCTCATGCAAAATATTTTCTTTTGGCTTACTGAATAAATTGCCCGAACAACAAACACTAGCTTGTTTCGGTGGATACTACCGAGATGATGTATTGGGAAACCCTGATGGCAATAATGATCATCAGAATATTCGTAACTTTATGGTTTCAGGCTGGGATGGTATTCGGTTTGATAGCTCTGCGCTTGCTGGTAAGCAATCATCTTCCCGTTCGTCCTGAGCTTGTCGAAGGATGAACGGATTTATAATATTCATTATCTATCAGAGATAAATAGAATGACAGACATAAAAAAAGGGCTGATTAAAAAATCAGCCCTTTTTCTTTTAAACTTGGTTTAGCTTTATTTCTTTTTGCTGAACTCTGTTTCGCCACCAGCTGCTAGAATTTTAGCTTGACCTTTCCAGTCATCACGTTCGATACGACCTTTAAAGTTCAATTCAGTATCTACTTCTTCCATACGTTTCTTAGTGAATTTAGCAATCTCACTATATGTAGTAACGCCTAAAGCATTTAATTTTTCTTCTAATTTTGGACCTACACCAGAGATTTTTTTCAAATCATCTTTTTCAGTCTTCTTAGGAGCTGCTTTCTTAGCTGCAGGTTTTGCTTTTGCTGGAGCCGCTGCTTTTTTAGCTGCAGGTTTCGCTTTTACAGGCGCTGCTACTTTTTTAGCTGCTGGCTTCTTAGCGCCTTTTGCTGAAATACTATCAATTAAGATTTCAGTATAGCTTTGGCGATGACCCGCTTGACGACGGTAATGCTTACGACGACGGAATTTGATGATTTTAACTTTTTCGCCACGACCTTGTTCACGTACTGTTGCGCTAACAACTGCACCTTCAATCATAGGTGCGCCGATTTGAACATCGTCACCATCAACTAACATCAGTACTTCTGCTAGTTCAACTTTATCGCCGGCTTCGGCATCAAGTTTCTCAACACGAAGGAATTCACCCTCTTCAACTCTATATTGCTTGCCGCCTGTTTTAATTACCGCGTACATCTTTTTCTCCAATAAATTTCGTAGTGCTAGTTCTATGCACCTTAGCCGAACAATTTTACACAGGCTTGATTAGTAATTCAACTCTAATTCACAACAAATTAATATTATTAGCTGATTACTTACAGTAGTACCCGCTCAATCCCGCCATCCTTCACATTCTCGATAAACTTCTGCTGCCAATTATCACCTAGAACATTATTCGCAACCTCTACTACTATATAGTCAGTTTCGATATCGGTGCCTTCGTTATAACGTTCTAATCCTTGTTGGCAAGCTGGACATGAGGTCAACATTTTTACATTGCCTTTTACCGCTTTACTTTCGCCCGTTAGCTCAACGATTCCTTTGACAATTTCTTCTTCTTTGCGGAAACGTACTTGTGTCGCGATGTCTGGTCTTGCTACGGCAAATGAACCTGATTCTCCACAACAGCGATCACTCAAAGTAACTTCTTGCCCTAACAACTCGGTTGCTACATTAGTTGATTGATATGTTTTCATCGGTGTGTGGCAAGGTTCGTGATAAAGGTATTGCGTACCTTCTACGCCTTCCATCTTCACACCTTTTTCCATCAAATATTCATGAATATCTAATAAACGACAATCAGGGAATATCGCTTCAAACTGATATTTCAATAACTGATCCATACAGGTACCACATGACACGATAACCGTCTTGATATCCATATAATTCAATGTGTTTGCCATGCGGTGGAACAATACTTGGTTGGCGGTTGAGATGGCCTGACCTTTATCAGTATCACCACTGGCATGTTGCGGATAACCACAACATAAATAACTTGGTGGCAACACAGTTTCAGCACCCACTTCATATAACATGGCGAGTGTGGCTAGGCCGACTTGACTAAATAATCGCTCTGAACCACAACCGGGGAAATAGAATACCGCATCAGAGTCTTCATTCACTTTGTTGATATCACGCAAGATAGGAATCATCTTGTCATCTTCTACACCCAGCATCGCCCGTGTTGTTTTCGATGGCAAATTCGCCGGCATCGGTTTTTTCATAAAATGAATAACCTGTTCGCGGATCGGCGTTGCACCTGTTGTTGGCAATGGTATTTTTTTCTTACTCCCCAACAAACCAATATATTTAGCTGCTTTATGTGCTAAACGTTGTGCCTTGTACCCCATATAAATCATGCTTTTATGCATGAGTTTAATGGTCAGCGGATCAGTCGCATTTAAATACGCCATCGAGGTCCACGTACCGATATTGAAGTTACGCTTACCTTGTTTCTTCAAAATTGCACGTAATTTGACAGTTACATCACCAAAGTCAATATTGACCGGGCATGGATTTAAACAACGATGACACACCGTACAGTGATCGGCAACATCATTCATTTCATCAAAATGACGTACAGAAATACCACGACGTGTTTGCTCTTCATATAAGAAGGCTTCCATAATCAGACCCGTTGCTAAAATCTTATTGCGTGGTGAATATAATAAGTTGGCTCTCGGCACATGGGTGGTACATTCTGGTTTACATTTTCCGCAACGCAGGCAATCTTTAATATCGTTATTTAAATCGCCTAAATCGCTGGCCTCAAGGATTAATGCTTCTTGCTGCAATAGTTGTAAAGAAGGCGTGTAGGCTTTTTCTAAGCCAGAACCTGCCAATAATTTACCTGCATTGAAGTGGCCATTTGGATCGACTTGTTCTTTATATTTGGCAAACGCATCAATGGTATCTTGACCTAAATATTGCATTTTGGTTAAGCCAATACCATGCTCACCTGAAATAACACCACCCAAATCTTCAGCTAAAACCATCACTTGATCAACAATGCGTTCAGCTTCATGCATCATCGCATAATCATTCGAGTTCACGGGAATATTAGTATGCACATTGCCGTCACCAGCATGCATATGCAAGGCAACAAATAAACGGCTAGAACGATGCTCAGCGTGTATCGCATCCATCTTATTACGCAAGGCATCCAGATCATGGCCTTGTAATAGTTCTTTTAGTGGCTTTTCAACTTCTTTACGGTATGAAATACGTAAATCACGACGTTGTAACACACTAAATAAGGTGTCGCCTTTTTCTAGCTTCGTCTGAATCTCTTCAGATAATAATTCCAATTTATCTTTCGCGGGTGTATCGAAGTTATTTAATACATCTTTCCAACGTGCGCGCACCTCTTCAAGCAACTTACAGGCAGCATCCAGCTTGGTTTGCATAATGGCATCATTTTCTGCACTTTCATCAATATCCGTATCATGCTCTTTTAGCTCTGCTGGCTGATTTGATAAATAACTACAGACCGCATCCGCCATCTGCAACTTATTACGCGTAGATTGCACAATATTGATTTTTTCGATGCCATCGTTATATTCCGATAAGCGATCAAGTGGAATCACCACATCTTCATTAATTTTAAAGGCATTAGTATGTTTAGCAATCGCGGCTGTTCGCGCTCGGTCAGCCCAAAAACGTTTGCGGGCTTCTGCACTAACAGCAATAAAACCTTCACCATCACGAGCATTCGCTAAATGAACAATTTCACTGCACGCAGCAGCCACTACATCTTCATCATCACCAGCAACATCAACTAATAACACCATTTTGGGTAGGGCTGAACGCGGCGCTTTGGTAGTGTAATCAACAGCTTTTACATAACGTTCATCAAGGTGTTCCATCCCCGCTAAAATAATACCGGGATTGTTATCGAGCGTATCTTTTGTTTCAACAATGGCAGGAACGGCTTTGCTTAGATCATTACCAAAGAATTCTAAACACACTGTACGCGTATATGTGGCCATGCGATGCAAGACAAATACACCTGAAGTGATTAAGCCATCACAGCCTTCTTTTTGAATACCCGGCAAACCACCTAAAAATTTATTGGTAACGTCTTTTCCCAAACCTTCTTTACGGAAGAAACTGCCCGCAAAAGTAAGCACTTCATCTTCGCCTTTTTGAGTTTTTGCATCTTTCTCAAAACGGCGCACTCGGAAGCTGACTTCTTTTTGATCGTGAATTTTGCCTAAATTATGATTGAGGCGTATCACCTCTAGCCATTCAGCATCTGGCGTTACCATGCGCCATGAGACTAAGTTATCTAACGCAGTACCCCACATGACGGCTTTTTTACCGCCTGCATTCATGGAGACATTGCCACCAATGGTTGAGGCATCTTGTGAAGTTGGATCTACCGCAAACACTAAACCAGCCGCATCCGCCGCATCGGATACTCGACGTGTAACTACACCAGCATCAGCACGAATAACAGATACCGCACTTTCAACACCCGGTAACTTAACCCAATGTATTTCACTTAGCGTTTCTAGTTTTTCGGTATTGATGACGGCGCTCATCGCATCGAGCGGAATCGCTCCGCCTGTGTAGCCTGTACCTCCACCACGCGGAATTACCGTTAAGCCTAGCTTGATACAAGTTTGTACTAGCTCTGCAATCTCAGCCTCTGTATCGGGTGTTAAAACCACAAAGGGTAATTCAACACGCCAGTCTGTTGCATCGGTTACATGCGAGACACGTGCTAGACCATCAAACTGAATATTATCTTTGCGGGTGATGTGGCGAAATTTGCGAATGGCTTTTTTTCGTAGTGCGTAATAATCAGCAAACCACGTGGCAAAATCATCTACTGACTTCTGCCCTATTTCTACCAACTCTAGTGTTAAAGCATTTCCATCAGCGCGCTCTTTAATACGATCTAAACGCTCACGCATGGTTTGCATGAGGGAATAACGGCGCTTTTCATTTTCGAGCAAGTCATCTTGGATATAGGGGTTACGCATTACCACCCAAATATCGCCCAAAACTTCTAACAGCATA
>JBJPGE010000098.1:0-6353 GCA_048595465.1 Methylophagaceae bacterium
CCGAGTATCTTCGATCTTCATACCTATATTATCACCAGGAACCGTGTTGTGACGGTGAGGAGAGTATGGAGGTGCTTCACTTTTCAACGGCACAGCCGTAAACACTAGGCCTTCCGCTTTTGGAATGGTAAATGTTCTTTCATCGGTAGAAATCTCATGCCAATTCACGCCACGGAAGTGCTCTAAAATACTAAATACAGGGAAACCATTCGTTAAGTCGCCATGAACCGCTTCAGTGCAATATACATCCCATGGTTCAATATGCTCACGTAGCATTAAAATACCCGTTGAGTGATCAATTTGAGCATCTACAATTACAATGGCAGCAATTGCTGTATCACGCACTTTTCGTCCCGGTTGAAACGCGGGGAAATCGTCCATTTGTTTCTTAATATCGGGCGAAGTATTAAATAAAATCCAATCTTCACCATTAGCACTTACGGCAATAGAAGATTGTGTGCGAGGTGTTGCTTTAATAGAGCCATCACGTACGCCCTTACAGTTCACACAATTACAATTCCATTGTGGAAATCCACCACCAGCCCCCGAACCTAAAACATGTACATACATAAATAATTAATTCCGTTGTTTCACAATCAAATCAGATAAGTCTGTCATTCAAACTTATCTGATTTGATGATGAAGAAATACTCGAAACCCAAGTAAACTTAGGCTCCGAGCATACATCAAAAACCGATATTAACGGTTACAGATATACATTGTTACTTCAAAACCGAAACGCATATCTGAATATTCTGGTGTAGTCCACATAATAAAACTCTCTTTTTTATAATTTATAATAATTCTGTTAGAAGGATTTCAAACAGTATGTGGAATATTACACAGCTATTAAGCTACTTTCGTCAGGAATACCCGCTACACCACTCAGGATTTTCCCTATTTAATTCCATAGTAATTTTCCCGCTGACTTCAAAGCAGTATTGAGCTTACAAATACCACAACCAAAACATAATAAATTCTTGGGGCCCACTCAATAGCACTATCAATTTTTAAATCTACCAATTCTTGTTTTTGCTTTAAATAATGTTCGACAGCCTTTTCCCAACGCCCACTAACCTCAGCAATGTTTAAAACCTGCATAAATTCACTTGTTATAGGTAGTTTCGCTTGTTTTATACTCTCAGTAACCCCAATACCCTGGCCACAATAACGGCTTGTATTTACTAATTGATTTTTTAAAGCCTTAGAATTAATTAATTCTGAAACGCTTATAAATCCAGTTTTAAAATCTATCCCTGCTTTTATATTCCATACTAGAGCGCCAAAAACCATTTGTTCAAAAAGGTGTTTATATAAGCTTAAATGGCTAAATAGTCCAATATTTGCAATAAAATTAGATGCATCTTTTTGCAAGAAATAGAGTGCCACTTTAGTAATAATGGCAACGGTTGCCAATATAAAAACAGCCTGACCTAAAACGGGTAATGCGGCGATATTCGGACTTTTTATCAATGTCAGAATGCTCGAAGCTATAACCCCAATTAGTAATACAGAAAAAGGTAAAATAAGCTTATATTTTAATTGGTTGACTCTTCTGGCCCTTTTCTCATGTGATCTTGTAAGCCAAACCAACGCCTGTTCAGTTCTACCAGTAAACTCTGCAACACTAATAATCTCTTGTTCATATCGATTTATTAAACCACTCTCACCTAACGACTGGGCTAAGCTGTTACCTTTTTCAAGACAGCTAATTACCGCAGGCCAACCAGTCTCTCCTACATGCGAAGATGCAATTATCTGTGCTGCCTCTAACATCGCGATTCCTGCCCCACTAAGTGCGGCTAAATCATGAAAGATATTGCTGTTATTCTCCTTACCCATTACTGAATGATAATCTATTTTTTATTTCTCAATGCAAAAAAAAGCCCCGATACTTTTCAGTATCAGGGCTTTTCTAGTTTAACTTTTGCTTAGCGGTTGCAAATGTACATTGTTACTTCAAAACCGAAACGCATATCTGAATATTCTGGTGTAGTCCACATAATAAATACCTTATATAATTAGTTTAAATTCTTTAAACCGAAATGCTTTTCGGCTTTCACGGTTCCCACTATACGGATATGTCCAATAATCTGTTAGCGGAAAAACCCCGAATGCACTCAGGATTTTCCTGAATCGAAATTAATCGGATACAGGATCCCTCATTGTTACAAATTCCTCTGCAGCCGTAGGATGGATCCCGACGGTTGCATCAAAGTCTGCTTTGGTTGCCCCCGCTTTAATCGCAATTGCAATCCCCTGCATAATTTCACCTACATCGGCGCCTACCATATGTACACCAATTACTTTATTAGTATCACCGTTTACTAATAATTTCATTAGCGTACGTTCATTCGATCCGCTGATCGTGTGTTTCATTGCCCTAAACTCACTGCGATATTTCACTACATTTGTATATTCAGCTCGTGCTTGTTCTTCGGTCATGCCCACTGTGCCAATATTTGGCTGACAGAAAACGGTGGTGGCAATATTACTATAATCGACTTTACAAGGTTCATTATTGTAAAGTGATTTTGCTAAAGTCAGACCTTCTTCCAAGGCAACAGGAGTCAACGCCATACCAGGTGTCATATCACCTAGGGCATAAATACTTGGCTCGCTGGTCTGAAAATTGTCATTCACGGCCACATGCCCAGAATCTGTTAGTGCCACATTCACATTTTCTAAGCCTAAATCGTTGAGCTTCGGCTTGCGACCCGTAGCGTATAACACCGCATCAACGGTTAATGACCCACCTTCTTTTAAATTAACTTTAAACGAGCCATCATTTTTCTTTTCAATCGAATCTACATGCGTACGCAATCGCAAATCAATACCTTTTTTCACCATTTCAGCCATCGAGAAATGACGTACTTCTTGATCAAATCCATCTAAGATGAGATCGCCTCGATGTAATTGTGTTACCTGCGATCCCAATCCATTGAAGATTCCTGCAAACTCAACGGCAATATAACCACCACCAACCACCACAATCCGCTTAGGAAACACCTCTAAATCAAAGATCTCATTTGATGACACCACGTATTCATTACCTGGAAAATCAGGAATAAATGGATGTCCACCTACAGCTAATAATATGCGTTCAGTTGTATAGTGTTTGCCTGCCACCTCAACCGTATGGGAATCAACAATCCTACCGCGACCTTTTTTCAAGTCAACATTAGCACGATCTAAAATACCACCATAAATGCCATTTAGTCGGTCAACCTCTTCTGATTTATTATCACGTAATGTGGCCCAATCAAAGCTGGCTTTTCCCGACTGCCAACCAAAACCTTTTGATTCGTTAAAATGACTCGAATATTCAGAGGCATAAACATATAGTTTTTTAGGTACACAACCGACATTTACGCAAGTTCCACCTAAATATAGATCTTCACATATTGCTACACGTGCGCCATATGATGCCGACATTCTGCTGGCTCGTACGCCACCTGAACCCGCACCTATTATAAATAAATCATAATCGTATTGCATTCTATTTTTCCTGATTTTATAAAAGGTAAAGGCACCCGTAAAACTCGATGCCTTTACCCAAAATTTTATAAAGCGTTTAACATAGTATCTACATCACTGCAGGTGAACGGATCATCTGGGCAATTGTCCATCAAACCCGGTTCAGCAAATAGTTGTTTGATTTCGCCGTCAACGACATGCATCGAGTAGCGCCATGTTCTGTCACCAAAGCCTAGATTTTCCTTCTTCACTAACATGCCCATCAATCGAGTAAAGTCAGCATTACCATCAGGTAGCATTTTTACTTTCTCTACACCTAGATTTTTAGACCACTGAAACATAGTGAAAGCATCATTAACGCTTAAACAATAAACCTCATCAACACCTTTTGCTTTTAGCTCATCATATTTAGCCTCAAAACCAGGAAGATGTGTGCTTGAACATGTCGGCGTAAATGCACCAGGTAGTGCAAGCACAACAATGTTTTTCCCTTTAAAGATATCGCTTGATGTGACATCCTGCCAGCGGAATGGATTATCGCCACCTAAGCTTGCATCACGAACGCGTGTTTTGAATGTTATTTCTGGTACTTGTGTTGCCATTGTTATTTCCTCATTTAATGAATGTTTAATTTACTATGCTGCAACTCCAATTATCACGACTATGGCTGCAACCAGTGGAAACATTATTAAGGAAACACAATTTATTGTAAAACAAGTTATTTCTATTTATTTAATCGCTTTTTCCGATTTATTAGTTTGGAGCAAAAAAAAGCCCCGACACTTTTCAGTACCGAGGCTTTTCTAATTAGCTTTTGCTTAGCGGTTGCAAATGTACATTGTTACTTCAAAACCGAAACGCATATCTGAATATTCTGGTGTAGTCCACATAATAAATACCTCTAATTAAGTTGTTAACTGTAAAACCAAAAATATTTTTGGCTTCCATGGATCACACTTTACTCGTCTAAAATAATGAGTGTTAGAGGAAAAAGCTCGATGTCACTCAGGATTTTCCCTAGCATAACTATCACGCATCTAATACTCCGCTACGAATTGCTAACCTAGCTAACTCTGCAGAGTTTGATACATCCAGTTTTTGTTTAATATTGGTATGATGAGTGCCTACCGTTTTTGGACTTAAATTTAAAATGTCGGCAATATCATTGACACTTTTACCTTCTGCAAGCAATCTGAACACCTCAAACTCACGTTGGCTCAACACATCTAACACATTGTCCGATCCTGTAAGCTTTTGCATGGCTATTTGTTGAGCTATCTCAGGGTCAATAGACATTTTACCTTGAGCCACCAATGCGATTGCTTTAATCATTTCTTCTGGTGCACTTCGTTTTGGAATGAATCCTTTCGCCCCAGCCTGCAAAGCGCGGGTGGTAAAAACACTGTCTTCATGAACACTCAAGACTAAAATTCGCGCATCAGGATCACGTGCAATAATCCGTTCAATCGCACCAATACCACCAATACCAGGCATCGAAATATCCATCACTACGGCATCAGGTTTATATTTAGCATAATCTTGTACAGCTTGCTCTCCACTGCCTGCCTCAGCAACAACGATAAATTGTTCATCATCTTCTAATAACCGTCGAAACCCTGCCCGAACCAATTCATGGTCATCTACTAATAGTATTGTTGTTGTCATAATGTTTTATCTGCCCCTAACGGTAGCGTGACCAGTATAGCCACACCATCGCCTAATGCACTTTCTAATTGAAACGTCCCACCCAAGCTGTGAGCTCGCTCTCTCATGCCTAATAAACCAAAATCAACATCAGAATGAAAATCCAGCACTTCCATACCTTTACCATCGTCTGTAATGCTAATTATAAGCTGTGATACATTTGATTCATCTAATTGATTAGCAACCGAAACGACAATTTCAGATGCTCCAGCATGCCGCACGGCATTGGTAATTGATTCTTGTATTATGCGAAATACAGTCATATTCATTGACTCATTTAAGTTATCTAACTGTCCTGCAAAAGATAACTGAAAGTTAATATCTGGTTGTCGCGTTTGCCATGCTGAAATGCTTTCTTCTAATGTCGCTAATAAGCCTAAATCATCCAAAGGACTCGGCCGCAGGCGCGTAATCATATTGTGTACAACATCATAAATATGACTGGCAACATCAATAATCGCTTGGGCGCTAGCAAATACTTTTGGTTCAGAACCTTCCGTCCTATTACGAATGAGCACTGCATCTGTTTTAATCGCAGTTAAACATTGCCCTAGTTCATCATGTAATTCACGCGCCAAATGCCGACGTTCATTTTCTTGTACTTCTGACATATGTTGTGCCAATAACCGTGTTTCTCGAAGTTGATTCTCTGCTGCTTCAGCCTGTTTATGTTCAGTTATATCGCGCAAGGTACAAATCACACCGCTCACTTTTCGATCAGTATCTAATAACGGTACCGTTGATAGCAATATTGATAAAGCATCACCGCTCGAACCAGCGAGGCCTGTTTCCAAGTTTTCCACTGTCTTACAATTTTCTAACACTTCGGCAATATTCTGCTGGTTTACTGTAAAACCTAAATTTGCTAATTCATTCCCCAATAAAGATGAAGCATTGTGATTAAGTAGTTTCTCCGCTGCGGGGTTACATAGCATGATACGTCCTGCACTATCCAATGATAAAATAGCATCGCCCGATTGTTGAACGAGAACGGCTAAGCGCCTATTCTCCTCCATACTTTGTTCTAATGTTTGCCCCATCTGATTAAATGTTTGGCTGATTTTATCCATTTCTGGTAAAGAAAAACTAGGCAGCCGTAAATGAAGATCTCCACGCTCAAAGCCAGATAATGCTGTCAATAAGCGTTGTAGTGGCCGCAATAGTCTATCGAT
>JBJPGE010000099.1:0-6320 GCA_048595465.1 Methylophagaceae bacterium
CCTGTTGATGATTCAGCAGCAATGTGTGCAGCCACTTCTAAATAGCCGTAGCCATCAGCAGGGTGCATTGTATATGCAACGAGGATATGTCCACCGCCTGCAAGTAAGTCGTCTTCTTTTAAACTAAGATCGGCGTAACGTGATGATTGATCCATTATATTTACCTTCTTTAAATAGTTTGTTGAAAAATGTTTTTAACGTTTTTAATAACGTAGCAACAGTGTAGGGTATTTTTATCATAAATAAAACTCAAATGTTTTGATTTTAACCATAAGAAATGCTTATACTTGTTTGAATGAATATAACTATACGACAATTCCAGATATTTGAAGCTGTTGCACAGCATTTAAGTTATACCCGTGCTGCAGAGTTATTGTATTTAAGTCAGCCTGCGGTTTCAATGCAAATAAAACAGCTGGAAAGTGAAGTTGAAATGCCGTTGTTTGAAAGGCTAGGAAAAAAACTATTTTTAACGCATGCAGGTGACGAGTTACTTATATACGCCCGCAATATTTCACAACAGCTGGTCGAATTAGACGATGTGCTAAATGAAATTCGTGGCAGTGAGAGAGGGCGGTTAACGATAGCTGTGGCGACAACTGCTAATTATTTTGCCTTAAAATTATTGGGTGAATTTTATAAACGTTTTTCAGGGACTATTATTAGTTTTGATGTCACCAATCGTGAAAGTTTATTAAATCATTTGAATGACAATACGGCAGATATGGTCATCATGGGACAGCCACCCGAAGGCATGGATGTTGAAGCAACGCCTTTTTTGGATAATCCACTGGTGGTTATCGCACCCAAAGGCCATCGATTGGCAAATGAAAAACATATTCCATTATCAGTTTTACAGCAAGAAACCTTTATTATGCGCGAGCATGGTTCGGGTACCCGGATCGCCATGGAACGTTTCTTTGACGAAAGTGGTTACAGCATTAGTTCGGTTATGGAAATGAGTAGTAATGAGGCCATTAATCAGGCCGTTGAGGCTGGCCTAGGATTAGGCATTGTGTCACGGCATACTTTAGAATTAGAGCTGGCTTTAGAGCGTTTAGATGTGCTGAGCGTAGAGTCATTCCCGATTATGCGTCATTGGTATTTGGTGCACCGTCAGGGTAAACGTTTAACGGCATTAATGGAAGAATTTAAGCGCTTAGTAATAGATGAAACGAAAGGGATATTAAAGGTTTAGCTTAGTAGGACTTAACCATGTGATCTGGCCGAAACCAGCTACTAATCTTATTTTTGTTAATTTTAATAAGTAAAAATAAAATCCGGGTAATTCTAAAGTCACTGCAGCGGTAGGGAATTGTTCAAGATACTGTTTGCGTAATTGAGTTTCATCATCAGCACATTCTGCAATAGCTAAACAAGTGATACGGGCACCGGCGCTGGGATCATCAGCGTCAGTAGGATCGAAAATAGTGAGAGATACTTTAGGATCGCTTTTAATATTTTGAGTGTGTTCTGCTAGGCGACTGATAAAGATAGCAATATCACCTTGTTCAGTGATTATATAGGGTGTTATCGAACCAAAAGGATAACCTTTTTCAGATTTTGAGTGAGTAGATAGCACACCATACTTTTGTGCTTGAATGAATTGCTTTGGATCAAGTTTGCTCACGGCGTGAAGATCCAATTAATTTCTTTAGCTGTTGTTTTGCCTACTTTACAAAAACGGAGATCTTTTGGAATTTCAGCTTGTGTTTCGGAAATGGGAATTCGACCGGCCATGATTTCACAATAACGCTGGGGGTGACGAGGTCGTTTATTTGGCTTAGCGTAACCCGCAGGATAAATAGGTTGGCTATTGCGGTAATCATATTTATCACTGGCACCAACGGTATGGAGTATTTCATGTGCCATAACGAGTGCATTTTGCTTGTTTTGCTTTGGCAACGAGTAGGCGTGGATAATACCTATTAACCCCTTTTGTAAGCCAAGAGAATGTTCAAGTGCTTGGTTATTTTTGCCCTGATGATAGAGTACAAATAGTCTGATGCGATCTGTGTTTGATTTGCTATCGGGAGTATTTTTATAGGCCCAGTATCGCAACTTTATGCTCCACCACATAACGTGAAATGTTGCGTTACGATCTTTGGGAGGAGAAGGGGGATGGGCTGTAACGGTTGAACCTAGGCGCGTGATGATCGGCCTAACAACGGTAAGCTGATATTGCTTTGCACCTTTGATGAAGAAATTATCAATATCAACAAAGTGTTTCTTAGATAATGTATTGATATAAACTTCGGTTGCAGCGCTGCCATCACCATTGATTGGGAAAATAGCAACCTCAATGGGCTGATACCACGATGTTGTGTTGAGTCTTTGGTTCTGAGTATAGATGGCAACAATAGCCAGTATCAACAGTAAAAACACGACGCGGAAATTTCTAAAACTAAATACTTTCATTATACCCATGCAATTCTAAGTTACTTGGGTATAGTATGAGAGCTGAATTTATTTCTGGCAATAAAAAAGGCCGGTAGGATAAATCCAACCGGCCTTTTCTGTTTTGTGCTAAGTTCTACTTATGCTGGAAGAACGTTCTCAGCTTGTGGACCTTTAGCGCCTTGAGTAACTTCCATCGTTACTGCTTGGCCTTCTTTCAATGATTTGAAACCATCAGCTTGAATAGCACTGTGATGTACGAATACATCTGGGCCACTTTCTTGCTCGATAAATCCAAATCCCTTTGCATCATTGAACCACTTAACGGTTCCTGTAACTTGATCTGCCATAACTACCTCAAAATTTTTAACTTGTGTAACTTAATATTTTAACTAACATTCTTAGAAGCTAGCTTACGTAACTCCTAACGAGAAGCTCTCCGCATTATACACGTTTATCCATGCCAAGCCTAATTACCACATTAAACAACCGTATCTTATGTTGATTTACAGAACTGTTTTGAACCGACTCCTCTATAATATATTGATATATAACGCTTTATCTGGAGGCGTGGTAAAAAGTAGCAGATAAGGTCAAAGTGGTTTATTTTAGGCGGACATTTTAGATAGAAGTGCGTTTCGCGCAAAATATGGCTGTAAAGCCTTATTCTGGAACGAAATCTTTAGGCGGCTCGGAGCCACCACCAAAGAAAAACTTATCTAACTCTGCTTTTAAAAACTGTTGTGATTTTGGATCAGCTAAAGATAGACGGTTTTCATTAATCAACATGGTCTGCTGACCTAACCATGACTGCCATGCTTCTTTTGAAACTGATTGGTAAATCTTTTTACCCAATTCACCAGGATATGGAGGAAAGTCTAATCCTTCTGCTTCTTTATTTAGTTTTATGCAATTAACAGTATGTGCCATGGTGTTCTCATAATGATTGTATTAATAATTTTACTGGAGCAGGTAGACCCAGTTGTAATGCTTCGTCTATTTTATACCATTTGAGTTTGCTATTGTCAGCTACATGATTCAAATTAGCTGAGCAGTGAATTAAATGGGGATGAATAGTAAGTTTATAGTGGCTAAATATATGTTTAATTACAGTTATAGGCTGGATTGAAGATGTGGTGAAGTTTATATTGGTTTGACAATAGTCAGTCAGTTCAGCAAGGGTTTGTACCTCAGGAAAGCTCCATAGCCCACCCCAAATACCTTTGCTATCACGTTGCTCAAGTAATAATTCATCGTTATGGGATTGAGCAACAAGCCAATGAATTTGTTTTGTGGGAATGACTTTCTTAGGTTTAGCTGCGGGATATTTTGTAGGTTCGCCTAAAGAAAAGGCTTGGCAATCATTTTGGATAGGACATGCGGGGCAATCAGGTTTGCTGCGAGTGCATAAGGTTGCACCTAGGTCCATTTGTGCTTGAATGTAGTTAGCATAACGATGTTGAGGTAATAATTGCTCGGCGTAATGCCATAATTTCTCTTCAACCTTTTTATTACCTGGCCAACCTTTAATGGCGGCATATCGAGTTAATACACGCTTTACATTGCCATCAAGAATAGGTGAGCGCTGATGATGACCTAGTGCCATAATGGCGCCTGCAGTAGAACGTCCAATCCCGGGTAAAGCAATTAAATCATCAATGTTTGACGGCATATTACCTTGATAAGATTCGGTAACAATGACTGCAGTTTTATAAAGGTTTCGTGCCCTTGCGTAGTAACCTAAACCTGTCCATAGTGCGAGCACATCATCAACGGACGCTTTAGCTAAGCTAGTTATATCGGGGAATTGTTGGATAAACCGTAAGTAATAGGGAATAACCGTATTAACTTGGGTTTGTTGTAACATAATCTCGGATAGCCAAACATGGTAGGGCGTAGACTGTTGTTGCCACGGCAGATCTTTCCGGCCAGACTTATCGAACCACGTTAATAATCGCTCACTAAAACTGTTCAAAACTAGCAAAATCTTCTGTTAGAAAAAACCTTTAAGTTTATCTTTCAAAGCATCTTTAGCTTGATCTTCAACTGATTTAGCAGGCTCTTCTGGTTTTGCTTCTTCCGTAGCTTTACCGTCTGTTGCTTCGGTAGTGGCAGGTTCAGATTTCCCCGTGCCCAGTACACCACCCAGTAAGCCGCCCAAATCATCACCTAATTTATCTTTAAGTTTGTCGGCCACTTTTGCTTTAATTTCTTCTTTAGCTTTGTCTTTAAATAGACTTGCTAGATCAACAGTGGGCTTTGGGTTATCAAAGCTTCCGGTGATTTTAACAGGGATAGTTAAACCTTTAAGATCGGCTAAATCTTCACCACCTTGTCCCGTAGCCGAACCAACAATTGATACTTTAAGGCCGTAATCGATAGCTTCCTTCGGTAAGTTAATCTTACCGGCACCATCGATACGTAATAAGGGGGATTTAACGAGGAGATCTTGATTGTTGATAACACCATTTTTTGCAACAAATGAACCTGTGAGACTGGAGAAATCGGTTTTTACATCTTCTTTAGAGCTTATTGTTTTTCCGCCTAATGCGGCTTTAGCTTTACGAATACTCTCAGCAATATTTACACCTTTTACAGAACCATCAGTAAAAGAGAAATTTCCGTTACCAGAAAGTGTTGCCTTGATTTGGTCAACGGTAGCGCCGTTACCCGCTAACTTTGCTTGGGCGTTTACTGCCCCAGCCAATTTATCACTGCCATTTAAATCTTTTAATAAAGGACCAACTTGAACGCCTTTTAAACTTTCATTAAGGGCGAGTTTTAATGTTTTTCCCCTAGCATCAAGACTGACATTACCTTTGTATTGGCCTTGATACATATTAGCGCTTAATGGTGCCAGTTTGATTAAGCCTTTGTTAGCATTAAGCTCTAAATGAATTTTTTCGCTATGTGTGCCACTGATTTTCAACTTGCCAATATCGAAAGTACCTTTGGCATTGATGCCTCGTAATGCTTCTAAAGGCAATTTATCATCATCCGTTTTAGCGGCAGGCTTTGTATCAGTTACCGCAGGTTTATCACTTGCTGGTGGTAAGTAGCGATCAAGATCAATTTCATCTAAGACTAATTTAAATGTAATGGCTGGGTCGGCGAAATTACTTATGCCTAATTGGCCTGATAACTTAGTTTGATCTAAGGTCACCTCTAAATTCTGAGCATTAAAGCGTTTATTAGAAGCGGTAAAACCAGTTGTTAGCTTCACTAATTCAAGCGTTGAACTATCAGCCATCACGGGTAATTCTATAGCTAGCTTATTTGCTAATTGGCGTAGATTAAATGGGTTAACGGTCAGATTACCTGATATATCAGGCGTATCTGATGAGATTTTACTTGCTTTAACATCACCGTTAATCAATAGATCTTGTATTTGAACGGCTAATTGAGAAAGTGTGACAGTTTGTTGTTCCATATTCGCAACAACATCACCTGTTAAAACAATATCTGTTTTAGGGAAGGGTAAAGTCTCACCTTCAGCATTAATGGTGAAATTAAGGCCTGTTAACGTGTATAGCTGTTTGGCTAAATCAAGCATGACCTTTGAGTCTAAACTGATATGTGCTTTGACTTGAGGTTTGATACTCGTGAGGTCAAAATCCATATCGACGGCAGAAGGCTTGCCAGGTGATAATGTCCCTGTTGTAAGATTAAAATTATTTATTTTATACTGTTGTGATGTACTTGCATCTGTCCAAATAACATTTGCATTTGTCAGTTTGACACCGTCTATATTTATAGATGAAAGCGCAGGTTTATCGCTACTAGAATTAGAAGGTTTATTGTCACTCGATTTATTTTCACCTGCAAGATCATCCCAGTTTGTTTTACCGGCTTTATTCTTTTCTAAATTAAGTGTTAAACCATCAAGAATAATAGTATCCATCACTAATTGGCTTTTGAGTAAA
>JBJPGE010000100.1:0-6243 GCA_048595465.1 Methylophagaceae bacterium
ATGACAAGTTATGTTGGAGGTTGTGCCGGCTCAACGGGTGGTGGCATGAAAGTTATTCGTGTGATGCTGTTATTCAAACAAGGTTATCGAGAGGTCTTGCGGCTTATCCATCCTAATGCAATATTTGCGATTAAAGTGAATGATAAGGCAATACCAAGAAAAGTAGTTGGAGCCGTTTGGGGCTTTTTTGCCTTGTATGTATTTTGTTTTGGCATTATGCATTTGTTTTTGATGGCTACAGGGCTTGATATTATTACGTCATTTTCTGCCGTAACCGCATGCTTAAATAATTTAGGGCCTGGCCTAGGTGAAGTAGGCGCTAATTTTGGCGAAATTAACTCGCCGGCAAAATGGGTTTTATCTCTGGCAATGTTGTTGGGACGTTTGGAAATATTTACATTATTAGTGGTATTAAGCCCCGCTTTCTGGAGGCGTTAGGTTGTGAGTGCCCTGCAAGAAAAGTGGGATAATATTTATCAAAATAAACCGGCAGCTCCTACAGCATCATTTGTATTGTCACAGTATAGTTATTTGTTGCCGACAAAAGGAATAGCGCTGGATCTTGCTTGTGGGCAGGGAGGCAATGCCCTGTTTTTAGCGCAGTCAGGCTTTGCAGTTCAGGCTTGGGATGCATCTTCTGTTGCAATTGAACAGTTACAAAAACAAGCTAACTTAAAAAAGCTTGATATCGATGCGCGGGTGCGTGATGTCATTGCGTCTCCACCATTAGCCAAGAGCATTGATGTTTTAGTAGTAAGCTTTTTTCTAGATCGTGAGTTATGCTCTCAACTCTATTCGGCATTGAAACCTGGCGGTGTATTGTTTTACCAAACCTACTGCCAACAAAAGACAAGTGAGCAAGGACCTAAAAATCCTGATTACTTATTGGCTGATAACGAGTTGTTGCAACTATTTTCACAAATGAAAGTGCGCATTTATCAGCAAGATGCTTTATTAGGCGATGCTAAGCAAGGGCTACGGAATCAAGCAATATTAGTAGCAGAGAAGCTATAATAGAATGAACTAAATAAAAAGCTTGCTGTCATAAGCATTGATCAGTAAAATTACGCGGTTCCTAAATTACTTCACCTCGTTTAGCTTAACTTTAGCTTACGTAGGTTTGACCAAACATTAAAAATTTGAATTGAGTATAGATTATGAAAGCGGATATCCATCCAGAATATAGTGAAATCGATGTTACTTGCAGTTGTGGTAACAAATTTAAAACAAGCTCAACACGTGATAAAGCGCTTACGTTAGATGTTTGCTCTGAATGTCACCCATTTTACACCGGCAAGCAAAAAGTATTAGATACTGCTGGCCGTGTTGATAAATTCCGTCAAAAATACGGAAAATAATTTAAACCAGATTAATATCTGGAAAAGGAAAGATATTGTGATTGTAAAAGACACATATCGCAGCATATTACGAAGCCTCTGCTTATCATTAGTAGGGGCTTTGTTGTTTATGGGTTTAAGTGGCTGCGCGCAGAACCCCGTAACCGGCAATAGTGATTTTGTAATGCTAAGTGAAGACAGTGAAATCGCAATGGGCCGAACCAATCATCCTAAAATTATTGCTCAATTTGGGCGTTATGATGATGAAAAGTTGCAACGCTATGTGCAATCTGTTGGTGATAAATTAGCGGTGGTCAGCCATCGTGAAAATCTTGTCTATCGTTTTACGGTATTAGATTCACCTGTTATTAACGCCTTTGCTTTGCCAGGCGGCTATATTTATATCACACGTGGATTAATGTCTTATTTAAATTCAGAAGCTGAATTGGCTGCGGTTCTGGGACATGAGATTGGGCATGTGACAGCGCGTCATGGTGTACGTCAGCAAAGTGCGGCACAGGCTGCAAATTTAGGTTATGTTGTTGGCTCTATTCTTTTCCCTGAGCTACGAGGTGCGGGCGCACAGAATGTATTTAATATGCTGGGCGGTGCTCTATTAAGTGGGTATGGCCGTGAACATGAATTGCAATCTGATGGGCTTGGAGCGGAATACCTAGCACGTTCGGGTTATGACCCTAAGGCTATGATAGAGGTCATTCGAGTATTAAAAGACCAAGAGGTATTTGCTGCTGCACAAGCGAAGAAGCAGGGGCGTGAAGCCCAAGGTTACCATGGTGTGTTTGCCAGTCATCCAGATAATGATACACGGTTACAAGGTGTGGTTGCTGCTGCGGATAAATATACAAACTCGCAACCTGGGCTTATCAAACAAAAAGAATATTTAGCGAATATCAGTGGTATGGTCTTTGGTGATAGCCAAGAGCAGGGCATTAGGTCTGGGAAGAATTTCTATCATTTAGCCATGGATTTTAGTATTAGCTTTCCGGAAGGGTGGCAAATCAATAATAATCCTAATAGTTTGCAAGCTATTTCAGTAGGGGGCAAAGCCTTTATTGAAGTAGGTGTTGATGATATTAATCGGAAACTATCGCCAAAAGAATTTATTAAGCAGCGGCTAAAAGTAAAAGATTTAAGCTCTGGACGCGCTTTAAATGTAGATAGTTTAAAAGGCTATACAGGATTATTTAATGCCAATGGACAGCCTGCCAGGGTTTCTGTTATCTATAAAGATACGCAAGCTTTTATTTTCTTTGCAACCGTTAAAGATAAACAGAACTTTAAGGGTTTTGATAAAGACTTTATTAATACAGCGATTAGTTTTCACCGACTGCGAAATGATGAAAAACGTTTAGCTAAAGCAAAAACAATTGAAATAGTTACTGTTAGTAAGCATGATAATTACACTAAGTGGGCAGCAAAATCTCATATTACCAATAGCCCAGAATCACAACTTCGGTTGCTAAATGGCGACTATCCTAAGGGGAAATTAGAGCTAGGTACTCAGGCTAAACGAGTGAAATAATTTAGCTTGGTATTACGGGGTAACCGTTAAAATAGATCTCCATCCCCAGTAGAATGTGGATCAGAATAAGCTCCTCCACCTATGCCATCATCAATAGGGAGAGGAGTTAGTTTAGGAATATGATTACTGCGAAACGTTTCAGAAACGGCACCTTCGGTATCAGCGCGAGCTAACAAACCTGTTTTTGGATCGATTTTCACCGTTACCATGCCGGCAGGTTTCTTTAATAGCTCCTCAGGCATACCGTCAAGTGCAACTTTCATAAAGTCCATCCACATAGGAAGTGCCGCCCTTCCACCATATTCGCCTCGGCCTAAAGATTTTGGTGAATCAAACCCTACCCAGCTGATGGCGACCAATTCTGGGTGAAAGCCATTAAACCAGGCATCTACTTGATCATTGGTTGTACCTGTCTTTCCAGCGAGGTCTTTCCGTCCAAGCTCCATGGCCTTATGACCGGTTCCATAACGCACTACATCACGTAATAAACTATTCATAATGAAGTTGTTTTGCGGCGTCATGATACGCTTGGCTGGCCTTATAGCTGTAGGGTCAAGTTCATCCGTAGGCTCTGAATTTGAAACGGTAACACATGTTTCGCAAACAGTGGCGGGTTGTGACTGCATGAGGATTGTGCCTGATGCATCTTCTATTCGCTGAATAATATAGGGTTCAACACGATAGCCACCATTAGCTAGAGCCGAATAGGCGCGGGACATATCCCATGGGGAAACACTTCCACTGCCTAGGGCGAGCGAAAGACTCTGAGGAATTTTGCTGGTATCGAAACCAAAATTTTCTGCATAATTAATTATATATTTGATGCCAATATCTCGTAATATGCGTATTGAAACAAGATTGCGTGAATTGGTGAGTGCAACTCTTAAGCGTGTTGGGCCATAAAACTTCCCACTAGAGTTCTTAGGGCGCCAAACGTTTTCTAGGCTGGGGTCATCCAACACTACAGGAGCATCATTTATAATGGTGGCGGCCGTATAGCCTTTTTCTAATGCTGCGGAATAAAGGAAAGGCTTAAAACCTGACCCAGGTTGTCGGTGCGATTGTGTAACGCGGTTAAACTTGTTCTGAAAATATTCAAACCCTCCTGTTAAGGCTGTAACCCCCCCATCAAAAGGAGAAACGGCAATAATTGCCCCTTCTACTTCTGGAAGTTGAGCCAATTGCCACTTCTGCTCACTGTCTTGGTGCATGTAAATCACATCGCCTGAGGCAAACACGTCTTTAATTTTTGTTGGAACCTTACCTTTGCTATTGGTACCAAACTGTTTTCTTGCCCAGGCAATATCTTTGATATTGAGTGTTGTTAGTCCAGATTGTTTGACATAAATATGGGCAAGCTTGGATTCTAACTTTATAACGATTCCAGCGGATAAGGGGCCAATACGTTCAAACGTGGATAATAATTGCTCGTAATCCTCGGTGGTCATGCCTTCTTCAATAGACAGTGTATTTTGTGCACCGCGGAATCCGTGACGTTTATCGTAAGCGAGTAAAGCTGACTGTAACGCATTATTGGCGGCTTGCTGGTGTTTCGCTTGGACAGTTGTATGCACATTTAAACCCATACTGTAGGCTTCATCACCATACTGCTCGATTAATTTCGTGCGAACCATTTCGGCAATATAGGGAGCATAGACGTCAACAGTACGATGGTGATAACTAGCAGTAACAGGCGCTTCAATCGCTGTTAGGTAATCTTGTTGTTCAATATAACCCACTTGCCACATACGGCGAAGCACATAATCACGACGTAACTTTGCTCGATCGGGATTAACTAGAGGGTTAAATTTTGACGGTGCTTTGGGGAGCCCTGCAATCATGGCAAGCTGAGGTAAGGTAAGCTCCTCTAATGGTTTACCATAATATACATTAGCTGCAGCACCTACACCATAAGAACGGTTTCCCAAATAAATTTTGTTTAAATAGAGTGTAAGGATTTCTTCTTTAGTGAGTACTTGCTCAATTTGTAAAGCTAAAATAATCTCATTTAATTTTCTAAGGTATGTTTTTTCACGGCTTAAGAAAAAATTACGGGCAACCTGCATGGTAATAGTACTGCCGCCTTGAGCTCTTACCCCTGTTGTTGCCAGTGAATAAACTGCTCGAAGAAGGCCTTGATAATCAACGCCGGGATGACTAAAAAAACGATCATCTTCAGCGGCAAGTACTGCTTGAACGAGCGGGGCCGGCACATCAATATATTCAAGAGGAATCCGTCGTTTCTCACCAAATTCAGCAATCAACAAACCTTCAGCACTAAAGACTCTTAAAGGTACTTGCAATTGGGTTTCACGAAGTATGCTGGCATCTGGCAATTTTGGCGCGAGTGTCTTGTAAACGATCAGAGCTGCAATCAGGATTAAACTAAAAAGAAGGATGACAGCGATAAAGAGCCGACGTACGAGTTGATACATAATATGTACTTAATTAAATTAATTTTGAAAGGACCTAGTATATACGTAAATGAAATTAACCCCAATCAACTTATTCTTGAGAGTTATCAGTATCAAATGAAACTGGCTTGTTTTTTGCTTGTGAATAGTAAAGTTGAAAGATGTATCGTAGGCTAGAGTAAGAATGCTATATTTTAGTTTAAAAGTGATACATGACTCTCAGTATTTAATATACTTTTTGTTATATTGAACATTATATTTTAGGTTGTGTGGATTAAAGGGAATATGGTTATTCTTTCGAACTATTGTATTTTATAACTATATGAATTATAGTCTTGAGAAATCACTTTAAATTTGGACAATAAGTCTATATTTCTTTATTGTTAGTTGAGGCAAAAATGTTTGGACAAAAAAAAGTCCCTCTTATTGGTGTGGATATTAGCTCATCGGTAGTTAAGATATTAGAGCTTAATCAAAAAGGCGATAAATATTCGGTTGAGGCCTATGCTGTAGAACCGTTGCCCTTGAATGCCGTTGTGGAAGGTAAAATAGTAGACAAAGACGAAGTAGCTGGTGCCATAAAGCGAGCGGTTAAACGTTCTGGTACCAAAGCAAAAAATATTGCAGTGGCTGTTTCGGCAAACTCGGCTATCACAAAAACAATATCTTATCCTGCCGATTTGTCTGAAAGAGGGATAGAAGAGCAAATAATGATAGAAGCGGAAAGCCTCATCCCTTATCCATTAGAAGAAGTGCGATTAGATTTTGAGGTATTAGGTCCTTCAGAATCGGATGTCGATGCTGTTGATGTGTTACTAGCGGCGTCACGAAGTGAAAACGTTGATACACGACTTGAAGTTGTTGAAAAAGCAGGGTTAGAAGCCAAGCTGGTTGATGTTGAAGCCTACACAATGGAAAATGCCTTCACCTTGATATCTAGACAGCTAAC
>JBJPGE010000101.1:0-6071 GCA_048595465.1 Methylophagaceae bacterium
GTAGATATGATAGGGGTTAAAGCGATTGAAGATAACTCTTCTTATCAAGAAAACGAGCTAAAAAAACGGATAGGTGGCAATCGTAAAGCGGCAAAATTAACCGACTCATCGTTGGCACATAAAAGTAGTGTGAAGGGTGAGAGATGGATCGACGCTTTGCAAACATACAGTGATTATTTCATACGCTACTAACAGAATAGGATTGAGATAAAAATGGCAAAAGCAAAAGTAATTGAGTGTGGTGACGCATTAGGCATTAGTGGTGTAGGTGATCTGCATACACAAATCTTAATGGAGTTGTCAGAGGGGTATAAAATTCAATTTGATGTCAGTCAAATCGAGCGGATTGATGCCGCAGCATTGCAATTGATTTATGCCTATTCAAAAGAACAAACACTAGAGTGGAATGAACCCAGTGAGGCATTTATACGCAGTGCCAAATTATTAGGTTTAGCAGAATTAATGAATTTAGAAGGCGATTCGGTTGAGGTTGCTCCTCATTAAGAGTCTTGAAACGATAGTCGATGTAAATAAAGACAAGACAATGAGATGTCTATTAAGGAGAAAAAGAAGCTATGGCAAATATTTTAGCAGTTGATGATTCAGCTTCAATGCGACAAATGGTGTCGTTTACGTTGAAAGCAGCAGGTCACACGGTGACTGATGCGGCAGATGGTAAACAAGCCTTAGATATTGCAAAAACACGATCGTTTGATTTGGTATTAACAGATGTGAACATGCCAGTAATGGATGGTCTTACCTTGACGCGCGAGTTACGAGCGCTGCCGGCATTTAAATTTACGCCCGTTTTAGTGTTAACAACTGAAGCAGGAATGGATAAAAAACAAGAAGGTCGTGCAGCAGGAGCAACAGGTTGGTTAGTTAAGCCATTTAACCCCGATCAATTATTAGCGACGATAAAGAAAGTGCTAGGATAAAAACAACCATCCTTTAATAAACAATGACTTATGATAAGTCTGCAGGGAAGTTACACCCTAAATTTAGCAGGAACCACCTATGAGTATTGATATATCACAATTTCACGATGTTTTTTTCGAAGAGAGCTTCGAGGGTTTAGATGCCATGGAAAGTGGTCTCTTAAACTTAGATGAGGGGGCTGCAGATGTTGAGGCCATTAACACTATCTTCAGGGCTGCACACTCAATAAAAGGGGGCGCAGGTACGTTTGGATTTATGGCGGTATCTGAATTCACTCATGTGATGGAAACACTGCTAGATGAAATGAGAAATGGTCAGCGAGAAGTCACTTCAGACTCGACTAATTTGCTTTTAGAAGCTGTTGATGTTTTGCGAGAAATGCTGTCAGCAGTACAACAAAAAACAGATACTGATGATGAGCGTATTGCGGATGTTAATAAACAACTTGAAGCTATGCTGGCGGGTGAAAAATCGGCAGCAGTTTCTAGTGATGAAGATACGAGTGACGTTGCTACCATTGAAGAAAGTTCGGAACAAAAAATAGCGGGTTGGGAAATTACATTTCGCCCCCACAAACACTTATTTCAAACAGGTAATGATCCTGTTCGAATGCTACGGGAACTTGCAAGTCTAGGTGACTTAACGTCAAAGCTTGATGATAGTGGATTACCTGATTTTGCAGATCTAGAGCCAGAAGATAGTTACCTTTCGTGGCAGCTCACTTTGAAGGGAGATATTCCTAAAGAAGAAGTCGTAGAGATATTTGAGTGGGTAGATGATGACTGTGATTTAGCTATTGAAGCTATTTTGCAAGAACCTACAAATGTTGAAATAGCTGTAGCACAACTAGATAAAAATGAAATGGAATCACAGCCAGTGGCTGAGGTTCAACAAGAAAGCAAGCCAGAACAAACTGCTGAGCCAGTAGCACCGGTCAAGGCTGTGGCCAAGAAAACAGCCGCATCACCACCGGCAGCAACATCTATTCGGGTAGGAACAGATAAAGTTGACTCACTGATTAATCTGGTTGGCGAGCTAGTTATTACACAATCAATGTTAAGTCAGATTGGTGATAATTTTGTACCAGATATGCTGCCACAACTTATAGATGGTCTAGCTCAATTAGAACGAAACAGCCGTGAGATGCAAGAAGCTATTATGCGAATTCGCATGTTACCGATTAGTTTTGCATTTAACCGATTTCCAAGATTAGTTCATGATTTATCTGATAAGTCAGGTAAAAAAGTAGAGCTTAAATTAACGGGTGAGCAAACAGAACTTGATAAAACCGTGATGGAGAAAATAGGCGATCCATTGGTGCATTTGGTGCGTAACTCACTGGATCATGGCCTAGAAACACCAGAAGTTAGACTGGCTGCAGGTAAAGATGAGACGGGTACTATTCAGCTCAATGCTTTTCATCAGGGTGGCAATATTATTATTGAAATTATTGATGACGGAGCAGGCTTGAATGAAGAGAAAATTTTTAGCAAAGCAGTAGAAAAAGGTTTAGTTGAGGCAAATGCAGAGTTAAGCCCAGAAAAAATACATGAGTTGATTTTCTTACCAGGTTTCTCAACTGCTGATGTGGTCAGTGATATATCTGGACGTGGCGTGGGAATGGACGTGGTCCGCAGTAATATTACCGGTCTAGGTGGAAGCGTAGAGATCAAGTCTAAGCGCGGAGAAGGTTCTACATTTACAATTCGATTGCCGCTCACATTGGCCATTATGGATGGTCAAACCATTCGGGTTGCTAACGAAAACTACATTATTCCTCTGATTTCTATTATTGAAACATTAGAAGTGAAAGAAAGCGATATGAAATATGTATCAGGTAAAGGTGAGCTTTATCCATTACGTGATGAATATGTACCTGTTATTCGTTTATATGACATCTTTAATTTGGAGCCAACAATAACGACTTTAGAAGAAGGATTATTAGTTATCGTCGAGGGTGAAAGTCAAAAAATAGGATTGTTTATTGATGACCTATTGGGCCAACAACAAGTTGTTATTAAAAGCTTAGAGACAAATTATCGCAAGGTAGTGGGTCTGTCAGGGGCAACAATTTTAGGTGATGGCACCGTTGCGTTAATTCTTGATGTGCCGGGATTAATGGCGCTTTATCGAGACCCATCATTAGCAAAGGTGATCACAAATAATGAGCATGCGGCTTAAGGATAAATACGATGAGTGAACTACAACAATTAACTGATTCCTTAGATGATATTGATGATAGAACTGAGCAATATTTAACTTTCTTGCTGGGCGAAGAAGAATATGGCGTAGAGATACTACGGGTGCAGGAAATAAAAGGTTGGGAAAATGTAACGCACATTCCTAATACGCCTGATTACCTGTGTGGCGTATTAAATTTGCGAGGAACGATTGTTCCTGTTGTTGATTTGCGTCTCCGTTTTGAAATGCCCGCACGTGAATATACGCCAACCACGGTTGTGGTGGTACTGAATGTGGGTGATGGTGTGCAACGCACAGTGGGCGTAGTGGTTGATGGTGTATCAGATGCACATAATATTTTACCTGAAGACATTAAGCCTTCTCCTAATTTCGGTACAAGTATAAGCACAGATTTTATTAAAGGCTTAGTTTCCATTGGTAGTGAAATGATGATGATTCTTAATATAGATAGCCTATTACATATTGAGGCTTTGGGTTAAGCCCCGTAGATAGAGACATGAGCCGAGTAATAGCCATCATGAATCAAAAAGGCGGAGTGGGAAAAACCACTACGACCATTAATCTTGGTCATGCCTTGGCTTTGGCAGGTAAGAAAGTAACGCTATTAGATATGGACCCGCAGGCTCAAATAGCTACGGGTTATGGCCTAGGAGCGGAGTTACCGGGGCTTGATGAAGTGTTGTTAGATGATATACATCTTGATGAATTAACGCTTCCTGTAAAAGATAATCTAACGGTGGTACCTGCAGGAAAACGACTTGCTGATTTTGAACATACTACAAAGGGTGGATCTGAACGAGCCTACGTATTACAAAAGGCGATAGCGGTATCTAGCTTATCAGAACAAGATTTTGTATTAATTGATTGCCCACCTTCTTCAGGGTTGTTGGGTATGAATGCTATGTTTGCAGCGACGGAAGTATTGGTTCCTATATCAGGAGATTATCTCTCGTTACATGGCTTATCACGCATGATGCAGATTTTGAAACGGTCAGAATCTTTTACGGGACAAACCATTAAATTATGGCTGGTTTCAACACGAATGCAGTTGCGAAGACGCTTGACGCAAGAAGTCAGAAATAAAATTTTAAAGTATTTTCCAGGGCGAGTGCTCAATACGGTGATTCGTGAAAATGTGTCATTGGCGGAAAGCCCAAGTTTTGGGCAAACAATATTTGATTATAAAAACACAAGTGCAGGAGCAGAAGATTATTCAGCGCTTGCTCAAGACCTTTTAAAAGGGAGAACCAGCTAATGGCTGAGAAAAAGAAACCGATGGGTGATGATCCACTAGCGTGGTTAGGAGAGGGGGAAGCCGAACCTAAAAAAGCGTCAGTGAAACGAACTCGAAAACGACGGACTACACGGAGTAAAGCTGTAAAGGTGAAGACCGAAGTAGAGTTGATAGAGGACAGTTTTGCCGCTTTAGCACCACAAGGCGAAGCATTAGCCGCACGATTCTATGAGCGTTTGTTTGACCAGTATTCTGAGCTTAAACCCTTATTTAAAGGGATACCTATTGATGGACAGCAGAAAAAGCTACTAGCCTCATTAGTGTTGCTGGTACAAAACCTGCATAAACCCGAGATATTAAAAGATTATTTATACAGTTTAGGTGCACGCCATGTGCAATATGGGGTAACAGAAGCACATTATCCTATGGTCGCTGAAAACTTATTGGCCGTAATGGCAGAATTTGCCGACGAACTTTGGGTGCCAGAAGTGCAACAAGCATGGCAAAACACTTTAAATACAGTAGCAACAATTATGTTAGAAGCGAATGAGTCGATGGAGACTAGTGAAATGACAAATCAAGATGATGCACAACAAGAATTAGCAATAATGAGATCAGCTGTTGATGGGGCTAGCACCGCATTAATGATGTGTGACCAAGATCGCGTGATTACTTATGCTAACCCTTCGGTAATGAGTTTATTGAAAAATCGCTTGCCAGAATTGCGTAAGGCATTTCCTAAGCTAGATTTGAGTAAAGTGGTGGGAACCTGCATCGATGATTTTCATAAAGATCCTGCATTACAAAAAGGTATTTTATCGGATTTAGATAATTTACCGTATAACAATCAAATTCAATTATTAGATATTCATTTTGATCTCAATGCGACAGCGATTGTTGATGATGATGGCAATTACATGGGCAATATGGTTGAGTGGAAAGATATCACTGACCAAGTAAATGCAGAAGCTGAATCGGCAAAACAAGCGATAGAAGTAAGCAGATTGCAATCAGCGGTAGAAGGCGCTACATCAGCATTAATGATTTGTGATGCTGATCGTGTGATTACCTTTGCCAATCCATCAGTAATGAATCTATTAGAAAAGCGCTTGCCAGAATTGCGTAAGGCATTTCCTAAGCTAGATTTGAGTAAAGTGGTGGGAACCTGTATTGATGACTTTCATAAAGATCCTTCATTACAAAAAGGCATCTTACAAGATGTCGATAACTTGCCATATCAGAATCAAATTCAGTTATTGGATATTCATTTCGATTTAAATGCAACAGCGATTGTTGATGCAGATGGCAGCTACATGGGTAATATGGTTGAGTGGCGAGATATTACCGATCAAGTCAATGCTGAAGAAGCTGTTCAAGGTCTAATTTCGGCAGCGCAGGTGGGGCAATTAGAAGAAAGAATTGAGACAGAAAACTACGATGGCTTCATGAAAAGCATTGCAGACGGCGTGAACAATATTATGGATGCAGTGTTGACACCTGTGAAAGAAACAATCACTATTTCAGAAGGTCTGGCTGAGGGTAATTTAGCACAAAAGATGGACGGTGATTATCAAGGTATGTTTGGTGACTTAGCAAATGCACTGAATAGTACAGTTGATAAGCTATCCGAAACAATGGAAGAAATTAATGAATCAGCCGATAGTATCAGCACAGCGGCGACAGAAATATCAGAAGG
>JBJPGE010000102.1:0-6010 GCA_048595465.1 Methylophagaceae bacterium
TCTCCTTTTGCAAATGATTCTGCTGTACTCAAAGCTGCAGAAACTGCGGGCGTAACTGAATTTGTGAACCGGCATCCGGCAGGCTATGACATGCCAGTAGGTGAAAGAGGCGAGGGATTATCGGGCGGGCAAAGGCAAAGCGTTACGATAGCTAGGGCTTTGTTGTTAGATCCGCCCATCTTAATTTTAGATGAACCCACAAATGCAATGGATAACAGTACTGAAGAACAATTCAAAGCAAAATTATCAGCAACGCTAGCAGATAAAACATTGTTACTGGTGACACATAAGTCATCTTTATTAAGCTTAGTGGATAGGGTTATTGTAATGGATCAGGGGCGACTTATTGCTGATGGACCGCGTGAACAAATATTAGAGGCCTTAAGAAAAGGCCACATTAAAGTATCAAAAGGTTAAAGGGAGAGAATAGTCATGGCTTGGTTTAAACGGGCTCATCCTGATGATGCTGAATTTATGTCCGAGGTGAGTGCAGCAACACTTGAATCAGTACACCGTGCTGGTCATTCACTATTGTTGTTAAGTTTAGCTTTTTTCATTGTTGCGGGCTGGTGGGCATATGAAACTACGTTAGATGAAGTGACACGTGGAGAAGGAAAGGTTGTGCCTTCTAGCAAAATCCAAATTATTCAGAATTTAGAAGGGGGTATTTTATCTGAGGTTTTGGTTGCTGAGGGAGAAATGGTCGAAAAAGGTCAGATTCTGCTCAAAATTGACGATACGCGCTTTGCGTCGTCATTCAGAGAAACTGAATTAAAGCATTATGAATTGCTCGCTCGTAGCGTCAGACTGAAAGCTGAAAGTGATGGAAGCAAGTTTATATTGCCGCAAAATATCATCGAAGAACAGCCTCAGCTTGCAGAAAATGAAATGGCATTGTATCAATCGCGGCAGTTCGCGTTGAAGTCTGCAATTAGTGTATTAAAACAGCAAGAGGCACAGCGTAGACAAGAGTTGGTAGAGCGACGCTCTAAGCAAACACAATTACAAAAAGGCTATGAATTAAGTGATCAAGAATTAAAAATGTCGGAGCCTTTGGTCGATGCCGGAGTGATGTCAGAGGTAGAACTGCTACGCATTAAGCGTACAACGAATGAATTGTATGGAGAGATGGAAGCGAATCGTCTTGCTGTTCCGCGGGTGCAATCAGCTCTAAAAGAAGTAAGGCAAAAAATTGCTGATCAAGGGGCACAATTCAAAACGGAAGCTGCAATTCAGCTTTCCGAAGTAAGTGCTGAATTCGCGCGAACTAAGGAAGCCATTTTTTCACAAAAAGATAGAGTGACACGTACTCAGGTGAGATCGCCGGTAAAAGGAACAATAAAACAATTAAAAATTAATACTGTGGGAGGAATTATTCAGCCTGGCATGGATCTTGTAGAGATTGTACCTGTAGAGGACAATTTGTTAATTGAAGCAAAGATTAGACCTGCGGATATTGCTTTTTTACGACCCGGCCAAGAGGCAATGATTAAGCTAACTGCTTATGACTTTTCTATTTATGGTGGTTTACCCGCTAAACTTGAACGGATCAGCGCCGATACAATAGAAGACGATAAAGATGAGAGCTTTTATTTAATTTATCTGAGAACAGATAAAAATTATATTGAGAGTGATAAAGGTAATTTAGATATCATCCCGGGAATGACAACCAGTGTTGATATTTTAACAGGCAAGAAGTCTGTATTAGATTATTTATTGAAGCCAATATTAAAAGCTAGGAATGAAGCACTACGAGAGCGTTGAATAAATTGAATATAGCAGCAACAGACATAAGCTCAACAGGAATAGTTTTATACTTGGTCCTAGCCGACAATGCGTTGCGTGATTCGATTCAAGCCGGACTGCCTAACGAATATAATAGTAGCTGTTATGAGACAGTGAGCGGCCTATTTAAAGCTATTTCCAATGAACAACCAGCAATAATTTTGTGTCATAACGATGTATTAAATGAAAATGACGTTGCGCTGTCATCCATTAAAATGCTTACCTCTGCACGTATTTTGCTAATTGGACCTACACAAACAATAGATGAACAAATTACGGTACTCAAGCAAGGAGCAAGAGGATATTTTGATAGCTCTTCATCCATAGAAAAACTATATGATGCTCTTCATAGTGTTTTGCATGGGGAAGTATGGGTAAAACGAGATGTTATTTCTGAGCTTGTAGATGGTTTAACCAAAGGGCCTGAAGTCTCCACAGAGCAGCGAGCACTTTTAGGACAACTAACACCAAAAGAAATAGATGTTGCAGAGCAAGTAAGTCATGGTGCAACCAACAAAATGATCGCTAGACAAATGGACATTACGGAGCGAACTGTGAAGGCTCATTTAACAGCAATTTTTCAGAAACTAGACGTTGCAGATAGGCTATCACTTGCAATATTGTTTCGCGATTTACGATAAACAATCCCCCAAGCCTTTATTTTACTTTGTAAAGTACATTAAATTGTATTAAACTGCCAAGCGCGTCACATTATGACAAAATTGGGTGAAATGACACACATTTTGAATTTAAAATCATCTTAAATTCGATATAGGAAAAATGTTGTTTTTACACCCTCTGTAATGAGGTTTAATAGAAGTGGTATCGATTTTGCTTGTTTAGCTGAATATCTTCAAGAACCCTTTTGAGAAAGTACTTTTAATATGAAATTAAAAACACATGGAATAGTTGGTAGTTTACTCTTTATGTTGCCTTTGTTACTGCAAGCCGAAACATTAGTGGAAGCCGTGGAGGCAGTGATTAGCACTAACCCAAATGTGCTGGCTAGTATCAATGAGCGTCAAGCTGTCGCCGAAGAGATAAAACAAGCGAAAGCGGGATATTTACCTACCCTTGATCTTGCTATTGGTACGGGCTGGGAAATGACAGATAGCCCCGCTACGCAGGGCGAAGTTCATCTCAACCGTGATGAAGCAAGCCTACAACTTCGACAAATGTTATTTGACGGAATGGAAACAAAAAATGAAGTACGAAGACAAACTGCTCGTACCGATTCTCGCGCATATAATATAGTTGGTACGTCAGAAGATAAAGCATTAGAAGCTACCGAAGCTTATCTCAATGTATTGCGTAGACAAAAATTGGTAGATTTAGCCGTTACTAATCTTGAAGCGCATGAACGTACGCATGACCAGATTAATTTACGAAGTGAATATGGCGTTGGGCGGAAAGCAGATAAAGACCAAAGTAATGGTCGACTTGCTTTAGCAAAAGCTAATTTAATTGCAGAACGAAGCAACTTAATTGATGCAGAAACAGCGTATTTACGTATTGTAGGTATCGCGGCTAAAGATCTGGCTGATCCAGATTTACCCCGAAATTTGATACCAGAAACGTTGGACGAGGCTATTGTCCAAGCGTTAGATAACCATCCTGTCTTGAAGTCAGCAATGGCTGATGTTGAGTCAAGCAATGCTCAATATGACACAGCAAAAGCACCCTTTTATCCACGGGTAGATTTTGAACTGGGGGCGACAACAAATAATGACACCGATGGCATTGATGGAACCAATAAAGATATAACGGCGATGTTTCGATTGCGTTATAACTTGCTTAATGGTGGCCGAGATTCTGCTCGTCGTGAAGAAACAGCCTACTTGATAAATCAGGCAACAGAGATCCGCAATAACACGCATCGCCAAGTTGAGCAAAGTATGCGGTTATCATGGAACGCATTGCAAACGGTTGACATGCAAAGAGAATATTTTGAGATTCATGTTGATGCGAGTAAGCGTTCGCGAGATGCGTATCAGCAACAATTTAATCTTGGTCAAAGAACGTTGTTAGATTTATTAGATTCTGAAAATGAGGTGTTTGTTGCGAGCCAAGATTATGTGAATTCACAATATGATGAATTTATTGCACTATATAGAATCCTTAATAGCATGGGGGCTTTGCTTCCGAGTCTTAATATAGTGTTGCCAGAAGCGAGCGCAATAGTAAGTAAATAGACATATACAGTTTTAAGAAAGCCACGGTAGACTTATTGAATATCGTGGCTTTTTTGTATCACAACTCCTTGGTAATGTAAGGTTTCTTTCTAGTTTTACTGTTTGTCGTGATATCATTACACCTCATCAAATAATAGACAAAATAATAGGTCCTTAGAATAATACATGAGTAATCAATCATCATTTACATACGAAGAGCTTTTGCAATGTGGTCGCGGCGAAATGTTTGGTCCAGGCAATGCTCAATTACCCACTCCCAACATGCTGATGATGGATCGCGTTACACATATCTCAAATGAAGGTGGAAAATACGGCAAAGGTGAAATTATTGCCGAATTAGATATCACGCCTGATTTGTGGTTTTTTGATTGTCACTTTCCGGGGGATCCTGTTATGCCGGGTTGTCTTGGATTAGACGCCATGTGGCAATTAGTAGGATTCTTTCTTGCTTGGGATGGTAACCCTGGACACGGTCGAGCATTAGGTTCAGGTGAAGTGAAATTCTCAGGTCAAGTGTTACCTACGGCAAAGAAGGTGACGTATAAGCTTGATTTGAAACGTGTGATTGCTCGCAAACTAGTTTTAGCTATTGCTGATGGCACTGTTTCTGTCGACGGACGTGAAATCTACTCAGCAAAAGATCTAAGAGTGGGCTTATTTACATCTACTGATAATTTTTAGGAAATAGTAATGAAACGGGTTGTTGTTACAGGTTTAGGTATTACATCATGTTTAGGATTGGATGCCGAAACAGTTACAGAGTCGTTAAGACTAGGTCGTTCAGGCATAAAATTTAAACAGGAATACGCTGACATGGGCTTTCGGAGTCATGTTGCTGGTAGCGTTGAGATTGATTTTAAAGAACATATTGATCGCAAAGTATTGCGCTTTATGGGTGATGCTGCGGCTTATGCTTATATTTCAATGAAACAGGCTATTGCTGATGCAGGGTTGAATGAAGAGCAGGTTTCTAATCCTCGAACTGGACTTGTAATGGGCTCCGGTGGTGCATCCTCAGCCAATCAAGTAGAAGCAGCCGATATTCTTCGTGAGAAAGGTATTCGTCGTGTTGGCCCTTATCGTGTTACTCAAGTAATGGGCAGTACAACATCGGCTTGCTTGGCAACACCCTTTAAAATAAAAGGTGTGAATTACTCAATGTCATCAGCATGTGCTACAAGTGCACATTGTATTGGTAATGCGATGGAACAGATCCAACTGGGCAAACAAGATATTGTATTTGCTGGCGGTGGTGAAGAAGAACATTGGACGATGAGTTCATTGTTCGATGCTATGGGCGCATTATCAACTAAATATAATGACACACCAGAAAAGGCGTCACGTGCATATGATGCGGACCGCGATGGTTTTGTTATTGCTGGTGGTGGTGGTGTTTTAGTATTGGAAGAATATGAACACGCTAAAGCTCGCGGTGCCAAAATTTATGCTGAATTAACAGGTTATGGTGCAACATCAGATGGCTATGACATGGTTGCTCCTTCAGGTGAAGGTGCTATTCGTTGCATGCAATTAGCGATGTCGACAGTTGATGCTCCCATTGATTATATCAATGCCCATGGCACAAGCACGCCAGTAGGTGATTTGGCTGAACTAGGTGCAGTGAAAAAAGCATTTGAAGGTAAAGATTTACCTTTGGTGGGTTCAACTAAATCATTATCAGGTCATTCTTTGGGTGGCGCAGGTGTTCAAGAAGCTATTTATTGCTTGTTAATGATGGAAAGTGATTTTATTGCTGCATCAGCTAATATTGAGAATTTAGATCCTGAAGCAAAAGAAGGTATCTCGATTATCCGCGAACGTAAGGATAATGCTGGATTGAAAACTATTATGTCGAATAGTTTTGGTTTTGGTGGCACAAACGCAACATTGATATTCGAGAAATTAACAGACTAGATTTTAAGTTTGGGCAATTTGAATAAAAAAGACCGCCAATGGCGGTCTTTTTTTGAGCTGGAGTAAAGAAATTTAAATTAGGTCATCATCGGTAACAGGGCCACGTTTTCCTGCAAGGG
>JBJPGE010000103.1:0-5954 GCA_048595465.1 Methylophagaceae bacterium
TTGTTAACATTATCTGGTAGCTCCCTACAATTCTGCTTCAACAGCGGTCAGCACATCAAATGTACTTGGCAATCCGCTGTCACGTAATTTTCTTAATGGTATAGACACCACGCCATCAGCACGAAAAGCTCGGCCGACATGATCTATTCCTGGTGTGCCTACTGGAATAAAGACTTCGGGCTCCTGATCAAATGTCATGCCTGAACGACCCAACACAACTGTTGTGGCATTTGATTTGGGTGGTGTGCGATCACTATTAAAACTAGAAATCCATACTAAAGTATCAACCTCACCTTCGGCTAACATTCGATTTGTGTCACAGAGATAGGGGTCGTAATCAGGATAACCTTGATTAAAATTGGTGCGCATAGGGAAACCCGATTGCCAAGCTGACACTTGATTAACTGTGATGCCACCATCTTTTCCACCCAAAGGTAAACCACTTGAACGGGTATCTTCATTCAGTTCTTTTACCATTTCACACACCGTTTGCACTGTCGCTTCAGCATGGTCAAAATCTAAATCGCCAGCCGCCCATGTCACCACGGAATATTTAGCTTGTTTTAGTTGTTCAGCTAACACTGCCAAATCACTGACAGCAATACCGCCCACAGTCTCAGCTTGGATTCCTTTACCTTTTACTAGCGCACGAAGCACTGACACTACTTCTGGTAAATCCGCATCATCACACGCTAATACTTGCGCTTTTTTGCCTTTTGGTGAAGTTGATGCATCACCTGAAGGTGCCTTGCCTAGGTAAACCACTTGACGTGATTCTATTTCTTGGTCAAACATGCTTTCTTTATTCCACACCATCCTTTCAAAAAAGCGTGGGTATTCAGCTTCAATATCACTGCCTACCACCAGCAATAAATCAACCCGATTTCTTACTTCGGTTAATGTGGTCAACATCCAGCCAGTATCTTGCAACACTAATGTGTTTCTAAAGCCAGCTTCTGAATCCATATTATCAACGGTCGCTCGACTTTTATCTGCGAGAGCCATTGCTGAGCGAGCACCATTTAAATCGGTAGCCATTCCACCTATAACCGTTTGCTTGCTATTGCGTAGCAAATTAACAATTTGGGTAACGGCTTCACTTAAAGAGGCTTCTTTACCTTTTATCCGTGGTGAGGTATCCGTTATGGGTGTTTCAAAACCTTTTTTAGTGACTGTATCGCCATTTTCAAGAATAGATACTGTATTACCTTCAACTTTAATCGTTAAATCATCAGAGGCAATACCGCAAAATGGACTTGGCACCTCTTGCCAAATTCCAGGTTCTATCATTTCTGTCATATTGGGTTCCCTTAATCGTATTTAATGTATTTAAATCGTGGATCTGAAGGCGTGCCTTCAAATGGACTGCCATCTTCTTCACCCGGCCGCCATTGCACAACCTGTTCTATTTTTTTTGCTAATTCAAAATCTTTATCGGTAATGCCTTTAGCGCTATGTGTGGTTAATTTTACAATAACAAAGGCATAAGAAGCCGATATATCAGGGTGATGCCAAGCCGCTTCAGCTAAATGGCCAACGGTATTCACAACCATTAGCGTTCCTTTCCAACTGTTGGTCTTATACTTCCGCCTAATCCAACCGTTCTCGAAATACCAATGAGGCAGTTCAACACTCAATTTCTCAGTAATTTCTGTTTCTGAATAGGTTTTTTCAGTAATACCCGACATAAATACTCAGCTTTATTATCTGTATAGTTTGAGCATACTCCAATCGTTACAGACTATCCACGCTTAGCACGCATTAATAATGATTTAATCTCATTTTGTTTTAACTGTGCCTGCAGCGCATCCGCTTTTTCTCGACCGTTTATAGGGCCAATCTGAACGCGATGCCAAGTATCTTTATTATCGATTGTTACTGCATACACTTTAGATTCTATACCTAAAAGCGCCAGTTTTGCCTTAAAGCCATCTGCATCTGACGCATTTCTAAAGGAGCCCACTTGAATCAAATAGCTCACTTTTTCTTCTGGTGAGGATTCTGATTCTTTTTTAGGTGGTGAACTAGCCGTCGTCGGTTGTTCGGGAGTGTTCACCACCACTTCCATTTCTGGTAATACCGTATAAAAATCAAAGGTGGGTTCAACCTGCTTACTCGTCTTTTGCTCTTCTGCCGCAACTGCTCTAGGCTGTTCTGCTGGTACATTGTCTTTTAAATGCAAAAGAAACATAGCAAAAGCACCAACAGCAAAGCTCAGTAACATCGGTCCCCAAGGTAATGATTTTTCTTTTGCTTTATTGCGTGAATTTTTTCTTGCCGCCATTACATGCTCTCCGGCGCCGAAACACCCATCACTGTTAAACCGTTTTCAATTACTTGTTTTACTGCCGTTATCAACGTTAAGCGCGCTTGGCTTAATTCAACATCATCGACAATAAAGTGATGTGCATTGTAATACGTGTGGAAATCACGGGCTAAATCCATTAAATAATGCGCCAAAATATGCGGTGTATACGTTAACGCCGCTGTTTCAATAATTTCTGAATAACGTGATAAAGCGGTTAGCAATGCCTGCTCATGATCTTCTGTTAAACGATTTAGATTTTGCTCACCCACAGCTTTATCCCAAGCTAAATCACGTTCTTCCAACTGTCTAAATACACTGCATACGCGCGCATAAGCATATTGCACATAATAAACAGGGTTATCATTACTTTGAGATTTGGCTAATTCAAGATCAAAATCCATATGTTGATCCGCGCCACGTAATACATAAAAGAAACGAGCGGCATCTTTGCCAATTTCTTCACGCAATTCTTTCAAAGTGACAAATTGACCACTGCGTGTCGACATCGCCACTTTTTCACTACCACGGTATAACACTGCAAATTGAACTAATAATACTTTAAGGCGCGCTTCATCTTGACCCATTGCGGTTAATGAGGCTCTTACACGAGGAATATAACCATGATGATCGCTGCCCCACACATCAATCACTGTATCAAAACCGCGATTAAATTTATTTAAGTGGTAAGCAATATCCGATGCAAAATAAGTTGTTTGGCCATTATCTCGTACCACAACGCGATCTTTTTCATCACCATAATCCGTTGATTTAAACCACCATGCACCTTCTTTCTCATACAATACTTTCGATGCTTTTAATTGCTCAATCGCTTTATCTACATCGCCTGATTCCATCAATAATCGTTCAGAGAACCACTCATCGTAATCTGTACCGAAATCGATAAGATCTTCTTTAATTCCAGCAATAATTGAGTTTAAACCTAGATCAAATACTTTACGATAACCCGCTTCACCCAATAAGGTTTTAGCATTCACAATTAAAGCATCAATATGGAGTTCTTTATCACCGCCTTGTGGCTCATCATCAGGCACACTGGCAAATACATCAGCGCTAGCACGACAAAAATCATTACCCAATTCTGCTTTTAATGATTCGGCAATATCTAAAACGTAATTACCTTTGTAAGCATTACTCGGGAAGGTAAATTGTTCGCCACAAGCAGTCAAATAACGTAACCACACACTGGCAGCCAAAATATCCATTTGGCGTCCCGCATCATTGACATAATATTCACGGTGGACGTCAAAACCCACTTCTGCAAGCAAGCTACTGACAACCGATCCATAAGCCGCACCACGACCATGTCCTACATGCAATGGTCCTGTTGGATTAGCAGAGACAAACTCAACTTGTGCTCGTTTGCCTTTTCCTATTTCACTGTAACCAAATTTCTTGCCGGCAATCAATACCTCTTTAACAATTTGTTGGGCTGAATCCGCTGACAGCGTGAAATTAATAAAACCAGGGCCTGCGATTTCGACTTTAGTAATAAAACCAACATCAGGAAAAGCATCAACAATTGATGTCGCAATTTGACGGGGATTAATTTTGGCCGGTCGGGCCAGCATCATGGCTATATTACACGCAAAGTCACCATGCGCTTTATCTTTAGTGCGTTCAATTTGAATCTCAGGCACAGCCATTTCAGGAAGTGCGCCTTGTGAAATTAAATCAGACAACACCTGATGGAGTATATTGATTAGTTTAACTTTCAAGTTTGGAAACCTACGGGAATAAGGGATTGAGGATATTTTAACCTATCTACAATATGACTGTTAATTGTTTATTTTTATATTTGCGAGCGAAAAGAAATATTAATAATGACAACAAATAACAAGTAACCAATCATTATTTGACTGATTACGATTTTTCGTATCAAAGTAGAATTGGGAAGAATATCACCATATCCAACTGTAGTTTGAGTAATTACACTAAAATATAAAAAATCAAAATACGACCAAAAGTCAGGATATTGATTTTCAGATGTGCTTAATTTATGACGTAAATCGTCGATTAAATCCTTTGTATCAGAAATATGATTCGAAATTTTTATATCTAGCCCGTCCAATCCGTTCCAGCTACAATCAAAAATAATTTCTTTTTTTTCATCCCGTACTTTTAAAGTGGTTACGATTGTTGCAGCATGTGGTGCTGTATAGACTACATTAGTAAAATAAAAATGATTTTTTGATTTAAGTAATATCCATTTTTTTCAATTCTTTTGAAATTATTCCGTTTTTTTAAATAATCTAAAACTTCGGAAAGAGCCGGATCATGTTTTGTGAAATCAGAAACGGTCTTATCTAACTTCTCGGTAAGATAGGAATACTGCTTTTCCATAGCCTTTTCATTAAATAAAAAGCGAGAACTATCTTTAGTATATAACCAAAAATATATTATTGAGTACACAGCTAAAATAACCACATATATAGCAAAAATAACCATTAACCATGTGTTTGCTTCCATTTGAATTGATGTCCCCTATTTTTCTATTTTTAATTATAAACTTGTTAATAATGAGAAATAAAATCCTTACTGAACTTTAAAGTCAAAACCTAGTAAAGTAACTATCAAACTACAACCTTCGCTATCACATCAAGTCCACCGGATCAATATCAATCGACCATCTTACTTTTCGAGCTAGCTTTAATTTTGAAATAGCTTCGATCGCACGATCTAACAATTGATGTAATGGTTTTCGCTGCTCTGATGATAATAATAATTGTGCTCGATAACGCCCTGCACGCTTTTCCATTATGGCAGGTACAGGCCCTAATACCGCTACCTGCTGCTGATTAATATTGTTGAATAAGGCCAACACCTCACTTAAAAACTGCATGGCCAGTTCCTGTTGTTTATCTTCAGCACGAATAACACATAACGATCCCGCCGGTGGCAACCCCATATTATTACGTTGTTCTAATATTTTTTGAGCAATAAAATTATAATCCTGCCCTATCAAATCTTTCCAAAACTCATTTTGTGGTTGACTGGTTTGAATAAAGACTTCGCCGGGTTTTTCACCACGGCCTGCTCTACCTGTCACTTGAGTAATTAATTGAGCCAACGTTTCTGTGGCTCTAAAATCTGCACTAAACAACCCTTGATCGGCATCCAGCACACCTACCAAGGTGACATTATGAAAATCATGGCCTTTGGCTAACATTTGTGTGCCGACCAATATCTTGGCACCTCCTTGCTGAATATCATCAATAATTTCAGCAAAAGCATTCACCTTTTGAGTCGAGTCTCGATCAATTCGAATAACAGGCGTCTCAGGGAAATAGTTTTGTAGTGTTTGTTCTAACTGCTGCGTACCTACACCATAGGTTTTTAATTCTGTGGTTTTGCATGTAGGGCAATTTTTAATTAAACGATGAATCAAACCACAGTGATGGCACATTAAAATATTACGAGACTGATGCACAATCATTTTGGCGTCACAAGAGGTACATGTCGCTTGCCAATTACAATCATGGCACATTAAAACAGGAGCAAAGCCACGGCGATTAATAAATAATAGAACTTGATTACCCAAGCCTATTTGCTGTTGAATCGCTTTATACAGAATACTAGAAATACCGCTGTTTGCTGTTGGGCCTTCACTATCAACCACTCTTATTTT
>JBJPGE010000104.1:0-5858 GCA_048595465.1 Methylophagaceae bacterium
CAAACCTTAGAGAATAACCCTGCCTTTGTTCATGGTGGCCCGTTTGCCAATATTGCACACGGCTGTAATTCAGTCATTGCAACGAAGATGGCATTGAAGATGAGTGACTATGTGGTCACAGAAGCAGGCTTTGGTGCTGACCTAGGTGCTGAGAAGTTTATTGATATTAAATGCCGTAAAGCGGGTATTAAGCCCGATATGGCCGTAATTGTGGCCACCGTTAAAGCACTCAAATATCATGGTGGCGCTAATGTAAAAGAATTAGCCAATGAAGACTTATCTGCACTTGAAAAGGGCATGGAAAATCTAAAGCGCCACCTAAGCAATATGCAAGATCAGTTTGGCTTACCGTGCATAGTGGCGATTAATCACTTTATTCAAGATACCGATGCTGAAATTGAATTGATAAAAACAACAGTTGAATCATTGGGTGCCAAAGCCGTTGTTGCTAAACATTGGGCTGATGGCGGTGCAGGTGCTGAAGACTTGGCTCACAGTGTTGTGGCTATGTTGGATGAAGAGTTGGCAGAATGTCAGTTCCTTTATGACGATAATGATTCCTTAGTCGAAAAAATTACTGCGGTTGCCACTAAAATTTATGGTGCCAAAGATGTCACCATCGAGAAAAAGGCGTTAAACAAATTAGCCAAATTTAGTGAAGCACATAGCAATGTACCCGTTTGCATGGCAAAAACACCGTATTCGTTTAGTGGTGATGCCTCACGACTAGGTGCGGTATCAGGTCATACCATCACTGTGCGAGATGTACGCTTATCACGTGGCGCAGAATTTGTGGTGGCCCTATGTGGTGATATCATGACGATGCCGGGTTTACCTAAAGTCCCTACCGCCGAGCGCATTGATATTAATGATGAGGGTGAAATTGTTGGCTTGTTCTAAATTGGCACCCAACAACAACTAACCCTTCCTCGTTAGCAAAGGGTTAGTTGTTTCCTTCGTAGGCACTTGTTAAATTAAAGTGTTTCCATAATGGCTTTAATTCTAGCCGCATAGTCGATATCAGCTTTGCCAAATTGTTTCAGCATTCGCTGTTGTACCGACTCTGTTGCTTGCACTAGACCTTCTGCAATGGTCGTAGTGAGTTGAGTTTTCTGAGATGCACTCATAAGACGGAACAAATCACCTGCTTGACCATAATGATCGTCATCGTCGGTACTATATCGTTTGATCCATGCATTTTCTAAAATGGGCATAGGTGGTTCTGTAACGGATGATTCGGGTGCAGGTGCTCCTTCATTAACCTGATCATTCGGGTAATAATTAACCGCTGAACTTTGAATATCACTTTGACCATGCACAGGGCAGCCTGCCATCGCGCCATCGCGTTGATAATGATTTACGGGACATTTAGCAGCGTTAACGGGGAGTTGATTTGCATTGGCCCCTACACGATAACGATGTGCATCTTGATACGCTAATAACCGGCCTTGTAACATTTTGTCTGGAGATATACCTATTCCAGGTACAAGATTACTTGGTGCAAAGCATGCTTGTTCCGTTTCAGCAAAATAGTTATCAACATTACGGTTTAATTCAAGCTGACCAACTTCAATTAAAGGAAAGTCAGCATGAGGCCAAACTTTAGTAAGATCGAAAGGGTTTATTTTATATTCCTGTGCTTGCGCTTCGGTCATTACTTGTATTTTAGCCGTCCAGCTAGGGTAGTCTCCGCGATCAATCGCATTAACCAAATCTTGCTGAGCACCGGTTGGCGAGGCCATTGCCGCCTCATCATTAGTTAAGGTTTTAATCCCTTGATTGGTTTTAAAATGCCATTTGAACCAAGAACGCTCACCTTTTTCATTCCAGAAACTATAGGTATGTGAACTAAATCCATGCATATTACGGTATGAAGCTGGAATACCACGATCGGACATCAATACAGTAATTTGGTGTAACGATTGTGGGTGATTAGCCCACAATTCGTAGATTGCAGCCGGATCAGGCAAATTAGTTCTAGGGTTCTTTTTCTGTGAATGAATGAAATCAGGAAACTTGATGGCATCACGCAAAAAGAAGACAGGTGTATTATTACCCACCATGTCATAGTTACCTTCATCCGTATAGAATTTGAGTGCAAATCCACGGGGATCACGTGCAAAGTCACTAGAGTCTTGTCCACCGCCCACAGTTGAAAAACGAGCAAAGACCTTGGTTTGCTGTCCTACTTTTTGTAAAAAGTTAGCAATAGTGATGTCTTTAAGTGATTTACTCACTGTAAAAGTACCATAACTACCAGTCCCTCTAGCGTGAACAACACGTTCCGGAATTCGCTCACGGTTGAAGTGTGCTAATTTCTCAAAAGCATAGTGGTTATCAAACGTTAACGAGCCGTGCTCTCCTGCACTGATACTGTTATTATCGTCTGCGACAGGTGAACCTGTTGCCGTTGTTAATTTCTGTTTACTCATAAGTTAATTCTCCAAATAAAAATATAAAACAAGGTTTGCTTGTTCTGACTATATTTTATAAACGAACGTATAACATGTAAAACAACTTGTTTAGATTATAATAATCGTAAAAACAGATTAATAGTGTTAAGTCGTTATAATCACTGCTATATGAGTAAGATAAAATGAAAAACGTACAGCTAAATCATAGCGATCACGAGACAAAACCAGTCAAACATCCGATTAGTTTGCTACTCAATGATTTTGAATCCCCCGGCAATGTAGGTAGCATCTTTAGGCTTGCTGATGCCTTTGGCATTGAAAAGATCTATCTAACAGGCACAACACCTGTGCCACCCAACCGTAAAATGATGCGAACTTCTCGTGCAACGGAGAAATTTGTCCCATATGAATATGATGAGAGTGGTGTTGATGTTGTAGATGCACTGAAGTCCAAAGGCTATAAAGTTATCAGTTTGGAAATAACGTCATCAAGTACAGATATCAGAAAATTATCACTGTCGAGCAACGATAAAGTATGTTTGATTTTGGGGGCTGAGAATGAAGGTGTGAATTCTCAATTATTAGCCTTGTCAGATGAAACGATTCATATTCCCATGCTGGGAGAAAATTCTTCGATCAATGTGGCATCCGCATGTGCGATTGCTATATTTGAGACTGTAAATCAAGTTTCATACATCTAGAACAGATCAATGATGCTGATTCCAGGGATAGGATAAGTTGAAGCGAGATTATTTTGAGGAATAGTAAAATGCTGGATGCGATTTCCCTTGCTTCGTTAAAAACTTATTTACCTGGGTGATAAATCTATTCCAAATAACGTAACTTTTGAATGCTTAAATCGTCAAACCACATTATTTCGTTGAATTTATAGTGGAGTGGGCATGAGATCAAGCGAGCAATCTGCTCTGCGACAAAATGATGAGCAGCGATGGCTTTCTTTGATGAAACAAAGTCAGGCAGGGGATGCCGCAGCATATCATCAACTTTTAACAGAATTGGGGTCTGTTATTGAGTCTTATTTGCGGGTGAGCTTTGGTCAATTATCTATGATAGAAGATTATGTTCAGGAGAGCCTTCTAGCGGTGCACCGAGCTAGGCATACTTTCGATCCTGAGCGTGCCTTCCGCCCTTGGATGTTTACTATAGTTAGATATAAAACTATTGATATACTGCGGCAGAATGAAATCGTTAGGCATACTACTTTTAAATTATCGGAACTTGATCAAAGCAGCCAAGATCCTGTAGATTTGGATCGAATAATTGATGGAGGTCGCTTAATGAGTAAATTATCATATGAGCAGCGAGAGACAGTAACATTAACTAAATACCTTGGAATGACCACTAATGAAGTGGCTCAATTGATCGGGATTAAAGAAAGTGCAGTCAAAGGACGATTAAGAAGGGGTTTAAAGGTTCTTCACAAACAATGGCAATGTGGTGAGGTTAATTCTGATGATTGATCGTGAACAATTTATTAGTACATTGGTGGACGATGTACAGGCTGTCAAATTCACCAAAATACGTCAAACCACACTAATTTGGCTTGTTGGTACCTTTATTTTTGCTGCATTGGTAGCTTATCTAACGGGACCTTACCGCAGTGGCATTGGCCATGAACTATTATCTTCGCCACAGTTTTTATCCGAGAGTCTTATCGGCGTAGTAAGTGTAATGTTTTTAGTTTATACCGCTTTTGATTTATCTATTCCTTCTTCAAGGCCGATAGCTCAACGCTTAGCTTGGCCATTAATTCTGCTAGCTATTTGGGTGAGCTTTTATTTGTTTGGATTGATACAACCAGCTTTGGAACCATCAATGGCGGGAAAGCGGGAGTTTTGCTATTACCAAACATTTATGTATTCCTTACCGCCACTATTGGTTGCATTATTCTGGTCTAGAAAGCAATGGCCGCTGTATTCAAAAAGTACAGGATTATTGCTAGGTTTGGCAGCAGGAGCAGTGCCGGCACTAGTTATGCAATTTGCTTGTATGTATGATCCTCACCATATCTTAATGCAACATATTCTGCCCGGGCTTTCAGTTGGGCTGGTAGGTGTTTTTATGGGTGCGGTGATGCTACGTACAAGATAAACCTAAAATATAGGTGTTCTTAAAAAATAAAGTATCGTTTTTCTCTTAGCAAACGTATTGGTATATAACGTCGGTAAAATTCACCTACGTTCTTAACTAGATATACAAGGGAATAACTCAATGAAATATGATAAAAATAAAAGTGTGTTGGTACTGGGGCTGGCATTAGCACTAGCAAGCTCAGTCGTTAATGCTGCTGAAATTGAAGTAAGAATAACGAATAATGCACCTATGACGGGTACTTATCTTACCCCCGTTTGGGTTGGGTTTCACGATGGTGGCTTTGACACCTTTAGTACGGGTAGTGCCGCGAGTGCCAGTCTAGAACGCTTGGCTGAAGATGGAAATACGGCACCACTCAGCGCTAGTTTTCAAGGATCAGGTGTCGATGGTACTATTGGCGCGGGTCCTATCGCCCCCGGTCAAACTGTAGATAGCCAATTTACGGTGAGCGAGGACGGTAGCCAAAATTACTTCTCTTACGCATCTATGCTTTTGCCTAGTTCCGATTTTTTTATTGGTAATGGCGATCCTCTGGCCTTTGATATTTCAAGTGTGTTAACCGGCTCAGTTTCTTCATTCAGTTTTGATGTTTTTAGAGTTTATGATGCCGGCACAGAAGTGAATGATTTTGCCACCTCGGCAGGTAATCCATTATTTGGTATTGCCCCAGGTCAATCAGGTCCTAATCAGGGTGCCGATGAAAATGGTGTAGTGACATTAGTAAATGGTTTGGCATTTGCTTCATTTCTGAATACTTCGGGAATTGATACAGGTAGGTTTAATTTTGATAATTTTACTAGTATTGCCACTATTGAAATAACGAATGTTTCGGCGGTACCTGTGCCTGCTGCACTATTTATGTTTGCCCCAGCTCTTTTAGGCTTTATGGGATTGCGACGCAAAACAAAAAATAAAGAAGTTTAGAAATTAATTATCCCCAAGCTCAGAGTGAGTTGGGATTGAGCGGATAAGTTCTCAGGCTAAACTGGTGTTGGATCCCGTTTTTATTGCCCTTAAAAATGAGTTTATTTTACGGATAAAGCAGGTAAGTGTTTGAGCGTAGCGAGTTTTTACCTGCTCCGTGAAATAGACTTGTTTTTGAGGAATAGCAATAATGCCGGGTGCACTTTTCTTTGGTTCGTTTCTTTTGTGCGAGCAAAAGAAATGAATGCCCAGCGGCAGCGATTAAGCTATAAAAACTAACATTTTTCAATTAAAGGGTAGCGTCCCCTTTAGCCCTGTGTTACTTATTCTTTGACCGTAAATGTCTACGGAGAGTCACAAGAAAAGGTCCAATAAGTAATGCAATCACCTTAAAGTAAGGAAGAA
>JBJPGE010000105.1:0-5841 GCA_048595465.1 Methylophagaceae bacterium
GCTAAATATTGTTTCATATTTAAATAAACTTTCTTAAGCCGATTAACTGCGTTTGCTGCCAGTCCATTTTGTCATAAAATGTTAATGCATGTTGATTGTTGCGATCAGCCAATAATTGAAGACGTGTTAATCCCTGTTCTTTAGCCCAGAGTTCAACGGCTGAAAGTAATTTTCGACCAATGCCTTTACATGCATACGCTTTCTGAACCACCATATCTTCAATGAGGCCGACATGACCACCTTCTGCAGTGGAGGTTATGGTGATAACTGTACACATGGCAATAACTTCAGAATCATGCTCTGCGACCATGATGTAATCATTATCGCTGGTAAGTAACAATTCTAAACCTCGACGTTGCTTATTTTCATCAAAGACAAAGTCTTCTTCGATTTCAAAAAGTTCTTTTAGCAAGGCTACTAAAGAGCCAATATAAGCAATAATTGCTTGGCGAATTATGCAAGACATTTGCTATGAATTATTCACTTTTGGAAGCTCATTAATACTGATTTCTTTAAAAGTAGAAATATCAAAGAGCATTGAGTAACCAATACCATTATTCTGAAAAACAATCATAACTTGGTTTTCTCCCACCATATTTCTTGCAATAATCCGCTCAAATTCTTCAATAATAACCGTATAGTCTGTGCCGTCTGGTTTTGTTATTGCTAATGATGCAGAATCCTGATAATTTAATACACCGTCATTGTTAGAGTCCTTATTCACCACATGATGAAAAAGTATTTTAGTGACAGGATTTTTTTCATATGTTTGATAACCATATGGAAACTGTTCTGAAAGCAATATTAATTGCGAGGTAGAGTTAAATAACCATATTGATTGGTTATTGCTCATATCTAAAAAAAGAATATTTTTGGCTATAGAAGAAGAATATCTGCTATCAGAGAACATATTGAAAGTGTCGGACTCTACTTCATCATTTTCAGAGGTCAAAGACAACATAAGCGTATTTGTCCCTTGAATCGGTTCACCTCTATTCAAAGTCCATTTTTCAATGCCTTCTGGATCTTCAGCTAAATTTATAATTTCTTCTGGAGGGTTTGAGGGATACCGTAGAAACATTTCGTATGCAGAAAACCCGACAATAAAAATAGTTGCAATGCCTGCGATCAATATAATTACACCATTAATTTTCCATACCCAGCTATTAAACTTACTATCCATGATTATCCTTCAAGGTCGTTATTTATTGATAATGCAATACTAATCTATTTATTGTTGATAACATAATCTTAGCAAAAAACATTTCGTTAATTAGCATTTTCTAATATACTGGCTGATAATATTATTAAATTGAAAAATAAAAACAGGATTTAACCATGAAATATAAGCAAATATTGTTAGGGTTGTTTCTGGCTCTATATTTTGGTTTTGTTTACGCTGATGAACAATTAGATAGTGTCGCCGTTACTGAAAAGACATTCCCACAATATGAAGTATTTGATGCCGTAGTCGAGGCGGTAAATCATTCGACAGTGTCATCTCGAATCTCTGCTCAGGTGATTGAGATTAACTTCGACGTTAATGATGTTGTGCCTCAAGATGCCGTTATCATGAAGTTTGAAGCAGCCGAGTTTCAGGCACGCGTTGCTCAGGTTGAAGCAAATATATTAGCTGATAAAGCACAAAGTCGTGAAGCAGTTGCACGCCAAAAAGAAGCGCGATCAGAAGCAAAACGGGTTAAAAGTTTATTTGCTCGTAAGCTGATTGCCCAAGCAGCATTAGATAGTGCTAATGCTAATTTGAGTGCGGCAAATGCACGTGTTCAAGCAATACAGGCACAATCAAAATCGCGTCAGGCTCAATTAGCAGAAGCTAAAGTCCGATTATCTTATACTCAAATAATTGCGCCTTATAGTGGTGTGGTTACTGAGCGCTTGATTGAATTAGGTGAAATGGTGAGCCCCGGTCAGCATTTAATGACGGGTGTTTCTTTGGAGCAATTACGCGCAGTAGTAAATATACCTCAGTATTTAATAAGTGCTATTCGAGCATCTGCTAGCCCTGAATTTACTTCGTTAGATGGACGTCATATTAAGGGTGGCGAAGTAACTGTTATTCCTTATGCCGATATTGCTAGTCATACTTTTAAGATACGTGTTGATTTACCTAAAGCAGTTCAAAATATTTATCCAGGTAGTTATGGTAAGTTACGTTTTTCAATAGGTGAAGAACAGGTCAGAGTCATTCCTCAATCAACCATTGTTCAACGCAGTGAGGTGGCTGGCGTATATGTATTAGGCGATAAAGGTAAACTTCTCTTTAGACAAGTCAGGCTAGGACGTATATTAGAAAATGAGCAGCGGGAAGTATTAGCGGGTTTAAATGTCGGAGAAGAGGTTGTTTCAGATCCTTTAGAAGCAGCAAAGCTTTTGAAGCTAAATTCATCTAGGTCTGCATTATGAGTGATCAGCGCTTAGGCATTTCTGGACGCATTGCTAAAGCTTTTCAAGATACTGAACTGACGCCTTTGTTGGCGTTAATTGGCTTGTTACTTGGACTATTTGCAATTATGGTCACACCGCGCGAAGAAGAACCGCAAATTGATGTGACTTTTGCTAATATTTTTATTGCCTACCCAGGTGCGTCGGCAGGTGAAGTAGAACGTTTGATTTCTACGCCGGCAGAACAAATCGTTTCTGAAATAGAAGGTATAGAACATGTATATTCTGTTTCTAAACCGGGCATGGCGATATTAACCGCACAATTTGAAGTGGGTGAAGAATCAACTTCAGCGATTGTTAGGTTATATAACAAAATTTATTCTAATAGTGACTGGTTACCAACTCAATTGGGTGTGGCACAACCTATTATTAAACCTAAAGGCATTGATGATGTGCCCATCGTTAGTTTGACGCTTTGGACTGCCGATCCACAACGTGGTGCACATGAATTACAAAAAGTAGCCCATGCGGTTGAAGCTGAGCTAAAACGTGTGCCGGGCACGCGTGATATCTACACTATTGGTGGGCCGGAGAATGTGGTGCGTATTCAATTAGACCCACAACGATTGGCTGGTTATGACATTGATCTTGAAGAATTAAAACAGGCTTTATTAGCCGCCAATAGCTCGGCAGAAGCAGGTGTATTAGTTCAACAAAATCAAGAATCATCTGTTCAAGCTGGCGTGTTTTTGACCACCATTGAAGAAATATCATCACTAGTCATTGGCGTTAAAAATAAAGCCCCCGTTTATTTGCGTGATGTTGCCACGGTGCTGTCAGGGGCTGATCAGCCTACGCAATATTCATGGTTAGGCACGGGCCCTGCGGCAGAGCAGAAAGGCTTTAGTGTTCAAGGAGAGTTTCCAGCCGTAACCTTGGCTATTGCTAAACAGCCAGGAACAAATGCAGTCGATATTGCTGATTCGGTGATCGCTCGGTTTAATGATTTAAAAGGTATCGTAGTGCCAGACGGTGTGGAAGTTACCGTTACCCGAAACTATGGCGAAACAGCTGACAATAAAGCAAAAACATTGATCAAGAAATTGGTATTTGTGACGATTGCAGTGGTGCTTTTAGTCCTGCTGGCATTAGGCTGGCGAGAAGCGATTATTGTAGGTGTAGCTGTAGTGGTTACTCTCATGTTAATGCTGTTTGCATCATGGGCTTGGGGTTTTACGCTTAATCGAGTGTCATTATTTGCACTTATATTTTCAATTGGTATTTTGGTTGATGATGCCATTGTAGTGGTCGAGAATATTCATCGCCATCAGAAAATAGGCGGAAAATCGTTAAAAGAGGCGATTCCACTTGCTGTTGATGAAGTAGGCGGGCCGACTATTCTAGCAACATTCGCCGTGATTGCTGCTTTATTACCGATGGCATTCGTAACGGGTTTGATGGGGCCTTATATGGGGCCTATCCCGATCAATGCCAGCATGGGAATGCTGTTGTCACTATTGGTTGCCTATATTTTAACGCCGTGGATGGTGTTAAAAATGATGGCCAATCAAAACCACTCTATAACTCCTTCATCTGAAGCATCACAAGATAATGCTATGTATCGATTCTTTCATCGAGTGATTGGTGTATTCGTAGTGAGCCGTGCAGCACGATTATGGCGATGGGTGTTATTACTCGTCATGATTGTGCTTATTGCAGGCTCAGTTGGGCTGGGTACGATGAAGTTGGTGGTGTTAAAAATGCTACCGTTTGATAATAAATCTGAGTTTCAAGTTGTGGTCGATATGCCCGAAGGCACGAGCTTAGAGCACACGGCAGGATTAATGAGGGAATTGGGTGCGTATCTATCAACCGTGCCAGAAGTAACAGATTATCAGGCTTATGTGGGCACCGCTTCACCAATTAATTTTAATGGTTTGGTCAGACAGTATTATTTGCGTGAAGGCTCAGAAGTCGCTGATATTCAAGTTAATTTAATGGATAAGAAGCTACGTGATCGTAAGAGTCATGAGATTGCAAGTTCGACACGACAAGCATTGCAGAAAATTGGTGAGCGCTGGAACGGCAATGTCAAAATTGTTGAAGTGCCGCCGGGCCCGCCAGTGCAGTCACCGATTGTGGCTGAAATCTATGGCCTAGATTATGATAGCCAGCTTGCCGTAGCTAAACAAGTTCGCAGCGTGTTTGAGCAGGCCGATGATGTGGTAGATATTGACGATACGGTTGAATTTGCTGCACCACGTAAAATAATAAAAATAGATCAACAAAAAGCAGCACTATTAGGATTATCACAATCACAAGTGGTAGCAGCAGTACGCATGGCATTGGCGGGTGAAGATGTTGGTTATTTGCATGACTCAGCTGTCAAATATGCGGTGCCATTACGCTTAGAATTCCCAGTGAGTGAGCAGCGTGATTTATCGGCAGTATTGAAATTACGCCTTAGAAATACATCGGGCAACTTGATAGCGATTGGTGATGTAGTTGAGGTGGTAGATTCTCAACGTGAGCAAACTATTTACCATAAGGATTTATTGCCGGTTGTTTTTGTAACGGCCGATATGGCTGGAGACTTAGACAGCCCTTTATATGGCATGTTTGATATTTATGACCGATTACAAAGTACAACGATAGAACAATTCTTTATCAATGCACCCATTTTACCTGTGAACGATAGTATTAAATGGGATGGTGAATGGCAGGTAACCTATGAAACATTTCGCGATATGGGTTTAGCCTATGGCGTGGGTATTATCTTGATATATTTATTAGTGGTAGCGCAGTTCCGTTCATATTTAATACCGTTGGTTATTATGGCACCGATTCCATTAACTATTATTGGTGTAATGCCTGGTCATGCTTTATTAGGTGCACAATTTACTGCAACATCAATGATAGGCATGATTGCAATGGCGGGAATTATCGTGCGAAATTCGATTCTGCTGGTGGATTTTATTAATCAAGCGTTGGCATCAGGAATGAAGTTGGAGGAAGCGGTAATTCGTGCAGCGGCAGTGCGTGCAAAACCGATTATATTGACTGCTGCGGCAGCGATGTTAGGCGCGTTATTTATTCTAGACGATCCAATATTCAATGGCTTAGCGGTAGCATTATTGTTTGGTATTTTAGTGTCAACGGTATTGACGCTATTGGTTATTCCAGTGATGTATTATGCATTTACTAGGCGGAAATACACTTAAACTTATTCTTGGGAAATACGCAGCGCCTGAGCCTGGCGAGATAAAGTGTGTTTCACCAGTAAATTACGGTCATGTTCACTCATATGACTAAAAGCGAGTCTCAAATAATAAGGTGTTTTTTCAGGTGTATCATCTAATTTATCACATGCAATAACGTTGGCGATGGCATTGATGAAATTACCTGAATGGCTTAGTTCAATGTGTATTTCAACAGGGC
>JBJPGE010000106.1:0-5839 GCA_048595465.1 Methylophagaceae bacterium
CTAAATTAATTGCTGCGACAGCTATAGATAATGTTGAAGTTAGCCTTATTTTTAATCCTAGCAGTGGCCCTGGCAATAGCATTGACTCAAACTATGTGAATAGTTTGGGTCAAGGGCCGTTAATTGATTTTAAAAATGGGGGTGGCAAGGTTTACGGTTATATTCCCACTACATTTTCTTTACGTAATATTAGTGATGTTAAAAGTGATATTAATAAATACTACGACACACTTTATCCAGGGATAGTTGATGGTATCTTTTTTGATGAAACATCAAATAATCTAGCTAATGTAGGCTATTATAACGAGATCAAAGATACAGTTAAAAGCTATGATTCTTCAGCATTAGTTATATCAAACCCAGGGACTAGCTTTACCAATAATCCATCGGGTCAAACACAATACACAGTCACTGATTATGCAAATTCTGCTGACGTTATAGTGACCTTTGAAAATTCAGCAGATGAATATATTAACAACTATACCGCTCCGAGCTGGCAAAGTGATTTTGATAACTCACACTTCGCACATATTATCTTTAATCAAGAGGTCTGGGATCCGAGTATTTTTGAGCTAGCTTTAGCGCGTCAAGCAGGTTATATCTACATTACAAATGACAACTTGCCGAACCCTTATGATTCCCTAGCTGATTATTGGGATCAGCAATTTAATGCAGTAAATGCAATGTCTGCTGTACCACTTCCTGCGAGCATTTTGTTATTTACACCGTCGGTTCTTTTGTTAGGCTGGTTCCGTCGCACAGGAAGAAGAGCACTTAGAACTTCCTAATTATCTAGAATTCGGGCTAATTGGTTATTCATCTATCTCATCAACATCTGCCTGCCCAGAAATTCTACGGCGAATATGTGACCAAGACATGCCAGTGGCTAGCACAGCGGCAAGTAGGAACAATAAAATATAAGTCATGATGGAGCGGCTGTCCATACCAATTAGACCTAGATCAATTAACCACCAAACGATAATGGCAAAGAAAGCAGCGACTAATGCCAAACCAAATGGACCGAGTGAGCGTAAAGTAGCTCGAAGGTAAACTGTCCAGCCAATGAGTAATACAACACAGGCCATAGCAAAAGGAGGGGTGAAAATGCGAGGTTCGGCAAATAGCGTATCTTTCGCCCAATGGAACAAGCTATAACCGCTAGGATTATAGCTGGCATAAACTAGAATAAGAGCGAAAACTAATCGAATTAAAAAGCTTGTTAGTGTGAATCGATTATAGGCCATGAAAATCCTCTTTCTTTTTTAACGAATACTAAAGTCAGTAAACTCACCCGTTGCAGATTGCTGCGTAACTTCAACATTAGTTACGTCTGCAAAACGTGGTCCTTGTTTTAACCAAGCTAATAATTGTTCTAGGATGATTTTATCACCTTCGGCAATCATTTCCACTTTACCATCTACACGGTTTTTTACCCAACCAACTAAATCTAGACTTTGGGCATAATTACGAGATGAATAGCGGTAGCCTACGCCTTGAACGCGACCACTAATTATAAAATTATGTTGTTCTATTCCCACTCGATTGTTGCTGGTGGTTTGCCAGAAATATCGTAAGTTACGCGTGAGATACCTTCAACTTCATTGATAATACGATTAGATACTAAGCCAAGAAAATCATAGGGAAGGTGCGCCCAGCGTGCGGTCATAAAATCAATCGTTTCTACGGCTCGCAGTGAAACAACATAATCATAACGACGACCGTCACCCATTACACCTACTGATTTAACGGGTAGGAATACGGTGAAGGCTTGGCTGGTTTTATCATAAAGATCGTGAGCATAAAGCTCATCGATAAAAATCTTATCGGCTTTACGTAATAAATCAGCAAACTCTTTTTTAACTTCGCCTAAGATACGCACGCCTAAACCAGGGCCGGGGAAAGGATGACGGTACACCATGTCACGAGGTAAGCCTAATTCAACACCGAGTTTACGGACTTCATCTTTAAACAATTCACGTAAAGGTTCAAGTAATTCAAGTTTCATATGGTCTGGTAAACCACCTACATTGTGGTGTGTTTTGATTACTTGTGCTTTACCTGTTTTGGCCGCGGCAGATTCAATTACGTCAGGGTAGATTGTGCCTTGTGCTAACCATTTAACATTATTTAGTTTATTGGATTCTTCTTCAAAAATTTCCACAAAAACACGGCCAATAATACGGCGTTTCTTTTCTGGATCATTTTCACCAGCAAGTTCATCCAAGAAACGCTGTTCAGCATCGACGCGGATAACTTTAATGCCCATGTTCTTTGCAAACATAGCCATAACATCATCGCCTTCATTTTGACGAAGCAGGCCGTTATCGACAAAAACACAGGTTAATTGTTTGCCAATGGCGCGATCTAGTAATGCGGCTACTACAGAGGAATCAACACCACCTGATAAACCGAGTAAAACATCATCACCACCGACCTGTTCATGGATTGTTTTAATGCTGTCTTCAATGATTTGGGCTGATGTCCACAATGTTTCACATTCACATATTGCCGTGAGGAAACGTTCGATAATACGTTGGCCTTGTGCTGTGTGTGTGACTTCTGGGTGAAATTGCACCCCATAGAATTTGCGTTGTTCATCTGCCATACCAGCAATAGGTGCGCTGTCTGTGCTGGCAATCACTTTAAAGCCTTCAGGAATTTCAGCAACGCGGTCGCCGTGGCTCATCCATACATCCAATAAACCAAAGCCTTCTTCAGTTGTGTGGTCTTGAATGTCGCGTAATAAATTTGAATGGCCGCGAGCCCGAATTTGAGCATAACCGAATTCGCGATGCTCAGATGATTCAACCTGTCCACCTAATTGCATTGCCATGGTTTGCATGCCGTAGCAAATTCCTAATACGGGAATACTTAATTCAAATACAAATTGAGGAGCAACAGGTGCTTCACTACCAATAGTTGAATCAGGGCCGCCAGAAAGAATGATTCCTTTAGGATTAAATTCTTTCACTTCTGCTTCAGTAATTTCGGGATCTCTTAATTCACAATAAACACCTGCTTCACGAATACGACGTGCGATAAGCTGGGTATATTGTGAACCAAAATCAAGAATAAGAATTCGGTGGTCGTGGATATTGTGGCTCATAAAAATCTCTGAAATAAAATAACCGTCATCCCCGTCTATTTTTAGTGGGGAGCCATAGATTCCCGATAAAATATCTCGGGAATTACTCGTGCTAGCTTACGCGGTAGTTTGGTGCTTCTTTTGTAATCGTAACATCATGAACATGGCTCTCGCTCATGCCGGCTGAGGTAACACGAACGAATTCAGGTTTAGTACGCATTTCTTCAATGTTTGCACTGCCTGTGTAGCCCATACTAGAACGTACACCGCCTAATAGTTGGTGAATAACAGGTGCTAGGTTGCCTTTGAAAGGAACACGGCCTTCAATGCCTTCAGGCACTAATTTGTCAGCTTCACTAGATTCTTGGAAATAACGATCGCTTGAACCTTGTTTTTGTTGCATAGCGCCTAATGACCCCATACCGCGGTATGATTTATAAGCACGGCCTTGGAATAATTCAACTTCGCCGGGCGCTTCTTCTGTGCCCGCAAACATGCCGCCCAACATAATAGTATGTGCACCGGCTACGATGGCTTTAGCAACATCACCTGAAAAACGAATTCCACCGTCGGCAATTAATGGTACACCTGTACCTTCGAGTGCTTTGGCAACATTACTGATTGCAGTAATTTGTGGTGCGCCCACACCGGCTACGATACGTGTTGTACAAATTGAACCAGGACCAATACCGACTTTGACTGCATCTGCACCAGCTTCAACTAAGGCTGTTGCGGCCGCACCAGTAGCGATGTTGCCACCAATAACTTGTACTTGAGGGAAATTACTTTTCACCCATTTAACTTGATCTAATACGCCCTGTGAATGACCGTGTGCGGTGTCAACAACAATCACATCTACACCGGCTTCAACAAGCGCTTTAACACGTTCTTGGCTTTCAGCACCGATGCCGGTTGCAGCACCTACGCGTAAACGTTGTTGGTCATCTTTTGATGCTAGTGGATTCTCAGTTGATTTCTGAATATCTTTAACAGTGATCATGCCTTGAAGATGGAAATTATCATCAACAACTAATACTTTTTCAATACGGTTGGTGTGTAATAAATTCAATACTTCTTTTTTGCCAGCATTTTCTTTTACGGTGACCAAATCTTCTTTTGTGGTCATAACCGATGAAACAGGATTATCAAAATGCGTTTCAAAACGTAAGTCACGACTGGTTACGATACCAACAAGGTCATTACCATCAACAACAGGCATGCCGGAAAATTTATTGGCACGTGTTAACTCAATCACTTCACCGATAGTGGCTGAAGGTGAAACAGTAATAGGATCGCGAACTACACCACTTTCAAAGCGCTTTACTTTACGCACTTCAGCGGCTTGTTCTTCAACAGTCATATTTTTGTGCAGAATACCTAGACCGCCTTCTTGAGCAATCGCAATCGCCAAGCGACTTTCTGTCACCGTATCCATAGCTGCAGAGAGCAGTGGAATATTGATGTTAATATCTCGGGTAAGTTTGGTTGTTAAGCTCACATCGCGCGGCATTACGTTAGAATAGGCGGGGAGTAACAAAACATCGTCGAAGGTAAGTGCTTCTTGAGCAATTCTCATGGGCAGGATCCTGATAGTACTTGTAGTATTATCCCGTCAATTATAACATAATAACTAACTACATTATCCTTAAAACTTACCATTTCTTCGTTCGAAAATGGTCATTCACGCGTGTGAACTCACATTTTCTGCCTTAAACTGGTAATTTTTAAGGATGATCTAGGTAGTTATAGTTCTTTTAGAGACATTTATGGCATTAGATAGTAATTCGACATTAGCATCACGCCCAGTTAAAGAGGTCTATGCTGTTTCACGCTTAGTACGTGAAGCACGAGGTGTATTAGAAGGCTCATTTCCTTTGATTTGGGTGGAGGGTGAAATATCTAATTTAGCGATGCCAGCTTCGGGTCATATGTATTTCACGTTAAAAGACGAAGCCGCGCAGGTTCGATGTGCCATGTTTAGGAATAAAAATCGTAATGTACGATTTACACCTAAAAATGGCATGCAGGTTTTACTTCGTGTTCGAGTGACATTATATGAAGGACGTGGGGAATTTCAGCTAGTTGTTGAGCATATGGAAGAGGCGGGCAGTGGCGCCTTGCAACGTGCTTATGACGCTTTGAAACATCGTTTAGGTGAAGAAGGCTTATTTGATCAAGCCCATAAAAAAGATCTACCCCCATTGCCACAGAGTATTGGTGTGGTGTCATCACCTGATGGTGCGGCTGTCCATGATATTTTAACGGTGCTCAATCGACGTTTTCCTGCGGCGAATGTCATTCTCTATCCCGTAGCAGTACAGGGTGGTGATTCTGCAATCCAAATTGCTGATGCCATTATGCTGGCGGATGAGCGGCAAGAATGTGATGTGCTTATTGTTAGCCGTGGTGGCGGTTCATTAGAAGATTTGTGGAGCTTTAATGATGAAGCTGTTGCACGCGCTATCTTTGCTAGCGAAATTCCAATTATCAGTGCAGTGGGTCATGAAGTGGATTTCACCATTGCTGATTTTGTTGCCGATGTACGTGCGCCAACCCCTTCAGCCGCAGCGGAAATTGCGGTGCCAGATGCGGTGACGTTATTAACAAGAATACAGAACAATTTCCGCCGCTTGACGGTGTTAATGAGTCATCGGATCCAAACTGATAGTCGACATCTTAAACACTTAAAACAACGCTTGCCACAGCCACAAGCTAAAATCCGTCAGCAAATGCAAAGTTTAGATAGGCTTGAAC
>JBJPGE010000107.1:0-5583 GCA_048595465.1 Methylophagaceae bacterium
CAGGTTCGGCTTGTACCAGCGCATCGTTAGAACCAAGTTATGTATTGCGCGCGCTAGGGCGTAACGACGAATTAGCACACAGTTCATTACGCTTCACTATCGGTCGTTTCACAACGATGGAAGAAGTGGATTACGCGATTGAACAAACACGCGCGGCAGTAGAAAAATTACGTGACCTTTCGCCACTTTGGGATATGTTTAAAGACGGCATAGACTTGAGTACAGTCGAATGGGCCACACATTAATAATATACGTTTCAATAACAGATTAATTAAAGTCTCAAAGACTTAGAAGGGTAAAAGCATGGCATACAGCGAAAAAGTAATCGACCATTACGAAAATCCACGTAATGTGGGTGCAATGGATAAAGATGCAACAGACGTAGGAACAGGCATGGTCGGCGCTCCAGCTTGTGGCGATGTAATGAAGTTACAAATTAAAGTTGGTGATGACGGCATTATCGAAGATGCAAAGTTTAAAACATACGGCTGTGGTTCTGCGATTGCATCATCTTCACTTTTGACTGAGTGGGTAAAAGGTAAATCACTTGATGAAGTTAAAGCGATTAAAAATACCGATATTGCAGAAGAGCTAGAACTTCCTCCTGTAAAAGTGCATTGTTCTGTATTAGCAGAAGATGCAATCAAAGCAGCCATAGAAGATTTTCAGTCTAAGCAGTAAAGAGAAAAAACCATGGCAATCACATTCACAGATGCAGCAGCGACACGTGTTAGCGCTTTTTTAGCAGATCGCGGAAAAGGTGTTGGCTTGCGCTTGGGTACAAAAACCTACGGCTGTTCGGGTATGGCGTATGTGGTTGAGTTTGCTGATGAGATTGAAGAGTCCGATACTGTATTTGAAGATCATGGTATCAAAATCATTATCGACCCAAAAAGCCTTGTGTACCTTGATGGCACAGAAATGGATTACACCAAAGAAGGCTTAAACGAAGGTTTTAAATTCAACAACCCAAATGAATCTGATTCATGTGGTTGTGGTGAGAGTTTCACTGTATAAAAGTATTTTTTAGGCAACTTATGAAGTCCACCCCCCCTGTTTTTCGCTGTTTTGTATTTATTATATTTGGATAAGCCCTAAATGCTCGATTTTAAACAAAGCTATTTTGAGCTATTCAATTTGCCAGAAGCATTTGAAATAGATTTCTCAAAACTGGGTTCAGCCTTTCGTGAACTCCAAGCAAAATACCACCCAGATCGTTTTATCAATGCCGATGACAAAGAACGTCTTGTCGCCATGCAAACCACTGGCTTAATTAATGAAGCTAATGAAACGCTAAAGTCTTCACGCTTACGTGCGCGCTATCTCCTAAAACTCAAAGGCGTTGATTTTGATGATGAAATTGATACCACTCACGACGGCGCATTTCTCATGCATCAAATGGAAATACGTGAAGCGCTTGAAGAAGTTGGTTCGGCACAAGATCCACTAGCAAGAATTGATGATATTGCCCAAGAAATTAGTGGCGAAGCAGATGCTTTAAAAGATGATTTTGTGGAAAAAATGGAAGAAGGTAAACTTGAATGTGCAAAAGATGTCGTTCTAAAAATGAAGTTTTTTGAACGCCTCTGTCAAGAGTCACGAAGTATCACTGAAAAACTAGAAGACGAACTTTTCTAAGTTTCGTACAATAACCCTATGGCATTATTTCAAATATCAGAACCCGATGAAACAGCACCAACCGAACCGCAAGCGAAACAACTTGCGGCCGGCATTGACTTGGGCACAACCAATTCATTAGTCGCAAGTGTGCTTAGTGGCGCAGAAGGTGTGGCAGAAACGCTGGCAGACGGGCAGGGCGAGTCACTCATGCCTTCCGTGGTGCGCTATCTTAAAAATGGTCAAACAGACGTAGGCACATCGGCTAAAAATACACAGCTGGATGATATTGATAACACAATTTCATCGGCAAAGCGTTTGCTCGGTCGTGGTGTTGGCGATATTAAAACTCTCGGTGGTGCATTACCGTATAATTTTGCGGAGAGTGATTCAGCTGTCCCTCAAATTAAAACCGTTGCTGGTAATGTCACGGCGATTGAAGTTTCGGCAGAAATCCTAAAAACCTTAAAATACCGTGCTGAAGATGCTTTAGGTGGTGAATTAAAAGGCGTGGTGATTACTGTTCCAGCCTATTTTGATGATGCACAACGCCAAGCAACAAAAGATGCAGCGCGACTGGCTGACTTGAATGTTTTCCGTCTATTAAATGAGCCAACCGCGGCGGCAGTAGCTTACGGCTTAGATCAAAAAGAAGAACATTCTTTACAACAGCAGGAACGCATTATAGCGGTTTATGATTTAGGCGGTGGAACTTTCGATATTTCTATTCTTAAATTAAACAAAGGCGTGTTTGAGGTAATGGCAACGGGTGGTGATTCGGCACTTGGTGGTGATGACTTTGATCACAAAATTGCAGAATGGATTTTAAAAGAATCGAGCAGTGATTTAACCCATCATGCCATGAGTGAAGCACGTCGCGTAAAAGAAGCGTTAACCGATAATATAGACGTTACGGTGAGCTTAGAAAATTGGCAAGGCACGCTTTCACGTGATCAATTCAATGAAATGGTCGAGCCACTGGTAAAGAAAACATTATTAGCCTGTCGTCGTGCATTACGCGATGCGGATTTAAACAAGGAACAAGTACACGATGTGGTGATGGTAGGCGGTTCAACCCGTATGCCAACGGTGCGTGAAAAAGTAGGTGCGTTTTTTGATAAGCCACCGCTGGTAAATATTGACCCAGATAAAGTAGTCGCTATCGGTGCGGCGTTGCAGGCCGATGTTTTAGCGGGTAATAAACCCGATGCTGAAATGCTCTTACTAGATGTGATTCCTCTATCGCTTGGGCTAGAAACTTATGGTGGTTTGGTCGAAAAAGTGATTGCACGCAATACCACTATCCCGATAACTCGCGCACAAGAATTCACCACCTTTAAAGATGATCAAACTGCAATGACGGTGCATATTTTGCAAGGTGAACGCGAAACGGTTGAAGAGAATCGTTCACTGGCTAAGTTTGCACTCAAAGGCATACCTCCGATGGTAGCGGGTGCAGCACGCATAAAAGTTACGTTTCAGGTGGATGCCGATGGTCTGCTCAATGTAGAGGCGATAGAAGAAACCACGGGTGCGAAATCAAATATAGACGTTAAGCCATCTTACGGTTTAAGCGATAATGAAATTGAAGGTATGATCCGTGACTCAATGGATAATGCTAAAGTGGACATGGAAGCACGTCGCTTACGCGAGCAAAAAGTAGAAGCCGATAGAACCTTAGAAGCTTTAGACTCCGCGATGAAGTCTGATGCAGATACTATGTTGAATGATGATGAAATCAAAATATTGTTAGAAGCACGCGAGCAACTACAAAATATCAAAGACAGCAGCGAAGATTCTGCCGAAGTAAAATCGGCAATAAAAAACATGGAAAAAGTAGCTGAATTTTACGTAGCGCGTCGAATGGACGACAATGTAAAAACAGCCATGCAAGGTCAGAGAGTTTCAGACTTTGCACAAACAGATAAATAACGAGAAAGATCGAGATGCCACAAATTATATTCTTACCGCACGAAGAACTTTGCCCAGATGGAGCAGCGTTTGAAGTAGAGACAGGCACAACGCTTTGTGATGCAGGTTTAGCTAATCATATCGACATAGAACACGCCTGTGAAAAATCCTGCGCCTGCACAACCTGTCATATTTACGTGCGTGAAGGTTTTGACTCGTTAGAAGAAGCAACAGATTTAGAAGAAGATTATTTAGATAAAGCATGGGGCGTAGACCCAGATTCGCGCTTAAGCTGTCAGGCAAAAGTAGGCACAGAAGATTTAGTGCTGGAAATGCCAAAGTACACCATAAATATGGTGTCGGAGAATCACTAATGAAATACAAATGGACAGACACCCTAGACCTAGCCATCGAATTAGATGAAGCGCACCCTGATGTAGACCCACAATACGTACGTTTTACAGATTTACATACTTGGGTATGCCAGCTTGAAAGCTTTGAAGATGATCCAGAAAAATCCAATGAAAAAATTCTAGAATCTATCCAAATGAATTGGATTGAAGAAAAAGATTAATATAAAAAACAAAGTAAAATACGACACAGCTGGGCTAGAAAAGTGCTTCATAAAATAAAATTACTACTGATACGTTTGGTTACAGTGTCCATCGTCTTCTATGTGCTATGGATGGTAGCCAATAAAGTCTCTCCAACGATTAATCCACCTAAAACAAGTCAAGAATCTATTAAACGTGATTATCGTGGTGCAATTCAGATAAATATGAAGCAGGAAAGCTTCGAATAACGTAATAATTATTTATAAAACATCGAAAAAGAAGGGGTGTGGTAAGTAAAAGCAATCTTAAAAGAGGTTTTTATAGCCCATTCCCATAATCTGTAACAATTCTGTGTAGCTGTCCATTTAAATATAGTCTCTTAGAAGATATTAAATCCAATAAAAATGGTACTAGCTTTTCATTTTTAATTGGCATAATTCATTTTTACAGGCTTTTGGTATCATAAAATAAACCATTTTTTTAGCAACACCACCTCTTGGAAAAATACAGTATTTATTAATTATCCTCCATGTTTTTTACTCGATTGTAATCCTCACATTATGGGTTAGGTTTAAACAACAAAACTGTTTTCTCGAGGGGGGATTTATATTTTGTCCTCTATTTAGCTATTTATATTTAGTTATTTAAATATAAATACAGATTGTTACGCACATTTCTTACCCAGCCAGCCATCTTTTCCACGTCTTTGAATAAATCTATCATAAATACTGTCAAAACTTTCTGGAGAGGATTCTTGTACGGAGTCTAAGGCTAGTAGTTTATCCGCCCATTGGGTGACCAATGGAAAATTTTCATTGTTAAACAAAGGTACTTTTTTATTTAGGTGGCGTATACGCATAAAGAGAGGAGCGTAGGTAGAATCTACTAAAGAAAACTCGTTGCCAGCAAAAAAGGGACCTCGTCCATCCAACTGCTCTTCGAGGCGTTGTAAATTTTCATGAAAATAGGTTCTTTTACTAATGAATTCATCTTCATCAGCCACACTTAGCATACCTGTAATTTGTCCGAGCAGGGTTGAGCCAAATTCTGTCCAGCTTCTGCATACACTGCGTTCAACCGGGTCTGCAGGTAACATTTGTGATGTTGAAACAAGTGCGATTAACTCATTGATTACAGATGATTCAAAAATAGTGGTTTTACCATCAACACGTAATATGGGTACTTTGCCAAAAGGCGAAACCTCTGCAAACCAGTCGGGTAAATTATCTGGATCGAGGTAGGTTAACTTGTGAGGTATTTTATTCTGCTGTAACGAAATTACACCACGTTGTGCATAAGGGCAAAAATCAAAAAGGATCAATTCAAGATCAAGTCCATCAGCTGTATTGAAAGGCCAATGTTTGATGCCACCTTCGATATAACGAGCTTTAATATCTTTTTGTCTGAGTAATAAGGTTGCAGCTGCTGCGCGGATGCCTGCGGCACAGAGGATAAGATATTCTTTGTTTTTATCAAGTTCTGGAATATGTGAACGAAGTTC
>JBJPGE010000108.1:0-5562 GCA_048595465.1 Methylophagaceae bacterium
ATGACGGCAATATTTGGTTACGAGGATTAGTTGGCCGACCTGATGGCACTGAAATGTTGCGAGCAGAAGTGACGGGCAAAGCAGAAGATGCTGAAGCATTGGGCATTGCGCTTGCAGAAGATTTGTTAGCACAAGGTGCAGATAAAATTTTAGCGGATGTTTATGGCAACTAAATCATCTCTCGATGGTTTAAAGGTCTTGGTTACACGGCCTGAGCATCAAGCACATAGTTTGTGTGAAATGATAGCTAATGCGGGGGGTGAGGTGATTGCTTTCCCTACGCTCGATATTGTACCGATTGATGTTGGTGTGTTTGCTGGCTTAGATCAGCAAGATATGATTATTTTTGTGAGTCGAAATGCGGTGATGTATTTTGGCGGCAAGTATAAAAATCAACTGGCAAATGATGTGACCAATATTGCGGTAGGTGCCAGCACAGCAAAATGCATGAAAGAGTATGGATTTGAACAGGTGTTGCAAGCCCGAGCCCCAGCGGGGACGGAAAGTTTATTGGCAATGCCTGAGTTAACAGATGTTGATGGTAAACAAATCCTAATTGTACGTGGGCAGAATGGACGAGAATTGCTGGCGGATACGTTGACAGAAAGAGGTGCGATAACACGTTATCTTGAGGTTTATCAGCGTGCATTACCCTCGCCAACGCAAGAGATGCTGAAACAAGCCCTATCGGCGCAGCGAATCATTATTTCTAGCGTGAATAGTTTGGTTAATTTATGCCAGCTTCTTGATGAGAAAGAGATTAAAAATAAGCATTTGATTGTTGTGAGTAACCGCATCAAGCAGTATGCTATAGGGCAAGGCTTTAAACATATTGATGTGGCAGAAGATGCGAGTGATAATGCATTAATGCAGCAAATACAGAAAGGTGGGACAAACTAATGGCAGAAAATGATGAGCAGCAACAGGATGTAGTAGAAGGTGTTATGGTGGAAGATGAAGCTGTGACCGTGGCTAAGCCGGCGAAACAGGCCTTATTATGGTTTGCCATTATTATTTTACTGGCCTTACTAGCGGGTATGGCTTGGTTTGCTTATCAAGAAGCGATGAAGCAACAGTCAACATTAGCAACGCTTAGCGCCCAAGTAGAAAGCAATAAAACAGGTGCGTTAGAAAATGATGTTTCACAGTTTAAAACTGCGGTAGCAAAGGAAACTGAGGCGGCACAACAACAACTTAATACGCTGATCGATGTGGATGTTGCTTTGGCAGATAAAATAACTGAAATTGCTGAGATGCAAGAACTCACCAGTGATGATGTTAAGCAAAAATGGCTATTATCTGAGGTTCAATTCTTATTGCAGATGGCAAACCAACGCATTTTGCTGGCGGGTGATGTAGAAAATGCTCGAACAGCATTGATCTTGGCAGATCAGCAGCTAAAAGAGCTTGCCGATCCGCGCTTATATCAACTTAGATCGTTGCTTGCCGATGAACAATTAGCGTTAGCATCCGTGGCTAAAGTAGATATTGACGGTTTAGCCGCTCAACTACAAAGTGCCATTGATAGTGTTGATACAATAAAAGTATTAACGGGGCCAGAAATTACAGCGGGGCAATCTGCTGATTCAGATACCGATGCTGAGGTGGCTGAAAATTGGCAGGTTGCGGCATCAAACGTATGGCAACAAGTGCGGTCATTGGTGGTGATTCGCCATCAGCAAGACGGTTCATCGGCTATTATTGTTCCTGAACAGCGCTATTTCTTGTACCAAAACCTACAGTTAAAATTAGAATCAGCACGGCTGGCATTGTTGTCACGCAAAGAAGCCGTTTTCCATGAGAGCTTAGCGTCGGCCGAGCAATGGTTGCAGAAATATTTTATTGGTGAAGAACGTGATGCCTTATTGCAAACGGTCACCGCAATGCAGTCAGAAACCATTACGACGGATCTGCCAGATATATCTGCATCCCTAGTCTGGTTGCAGCAAAAAGGTGAGTTGTAATGAAGCTTCTAATTATCATTGCATTAGCGCTGATAGTAGGCGCAGGAATGATCTGGGTGGCGGAATTTGAGCCAGGTTTTGTGCTTTTAAAATACGGTAACTGGAGTCTTGAAACCTCGCTAATCGTTTTTGTTGTGGCTTTTTTACTGCTATTGCTTGTTGGGTATTTATTGCTGAGAACCTTAGTGTTCGCAAAACGTACGCCACAAAAAATTGCAAATTGGCAAAGTTCTCGTCGCCACAAGCGTGCAGGTCAGGCACTAACTCGTGGTTTGATTACCCTAGAAGAAGGGCGTTGGGCAGAAGCTGAACGATTATTAGCGCGTCATGCTGGCAATAGTGAAACACCTTTATTGCATTATTTAGCAGCAGCAAGAGCAGCGCAAAAACAAAATGCTTCTGAACGGCGTGATGACTACTTACGCTTAGCACATGAAACGACAGAAGGGGCAGATGTGGCGGTGGGCGTGGTGCAAGCAGAGCTTCAACTAGCAGCCGATCAAAAAGAGCAGGCCCTTGCAACATTACAACATTTACGCGAGGTGGCACCAAAACACCCCTATGTTCTTCAGTTGTTGCAGAAATTATATGCTGACTTGAATCAATGGGAGAGTGTACAAGATGTGTTGCCAGATTTGCGTAAACGTCATGTACTGCCTTCTTCTGAAGTAAAAGCACTGTCTGTAGACGCCGCAACAGGTCAAATGCTAGCCGCACTAGAACGAGGTGATTGGGCAACAATGCAATCACTTTGGCAGCAAGCACCAACAAAAGTCAAAAAATCTGAAGAGATGCTTTCGGTTTATATTCTAGGTCTAGAGCAGCACAATTTATCTGATCAAGCACAAACATTGATTGAAGAGTTTTTAAATAAAAACTGGAGTGATCAGCTCATTTATCATTATGGAAAAATTGTGCAAGATGACTCTTTGCCACAGTTAGCCAAAGCTGAAAAATGGCTAAAAGATCGGCAGGATAATCCATGGTTATTATTAACATTGGGTCGCCTAGCGGTAGCCAATAAACTTTGGGCAAAGGCAGAAGAATATTTACTCACAAGTATTGAATATGGTGAAAGAGGGGAGACATATCAAGTTCTAGCTAAGGTCTTAGCCGAGAATGACAAAGAAGATCAGGTTATTGATGCCTATCAAAAAGGGCTTGATCTAGCATTGGCGCAAAATGATAGTTCAATATAAACCTGTTTAATATAGGCGCATAATGGAAGAAGTAGGTGCTCACTATTTATTAGATATTCTTGCGTTGTTATTGGCAACTGTTGTCATAGTGCCTATTTTTCATGCGATCCGTTTGGGTGCTATTTTAGGTTATTTAACAGCCGGCGCTATTCTTGGTCCTTGGGGCTTAGGAGTTATCACTGAAGTTGATGAAATTCGTCACTTAGGCGAATTCGGAGTGATCTTCTTACTCTTCATTTTGGGTATAGAACTCAAACCAGAAAAATTATGGCAAATGCGCCATTTAGTCATAGGTTTAGGATTAGGCCAATTGTTGATTACGGCGGGAGTGCTTTATGGCATCGCTGTTTGGTTAGGCGTTAGCCAGCAAAGCGCAATTATTGTTGGCTTTGGCTTAGCACTTTCATCCACTGCATTTTGTTTGCAGTTGCTCTCCGAACGTGGCGGAATATCGACCCCAATGGGCCGACGTGTTTTTTCAATCCTACTGATGCAAGATCTTGCTGTCGTACCCTTGTTAGCCTTGATATCAGTAATGGCAGGCAATGATGGCAGCGCGGCGACAGAAAGCCATAATTTTGTTTATGCAATAGGTGCCATTGTAGCTTTGCTTGTTGCCGGTCACTATTTGCTGAATCCCTTGTTAAGCAAAGTGGTGGCAAGCCGAGATCCCGAAGTATTTATTGCTGCAGCTGTATTATTAGTTTTGGGCGTGGCGTGGCTGATGGAATCGGTTGGCTTATCTATGGCCTTAGGTGCCTTTTTAGCAGGTCTGATGCTGGCAGATTCACAATTTAGACATCAAATTGAAGCTGATATTTTACCCTTTAGGGGCATTTTATTGGGGCTGTTTTTCATGACCGTAGGCATGGGTGTTGATTTCGGTTTATTAATTGAGAATTTTTTCATTATCATTGGGCTAACTGTCGGGTTGATGTTGATAAAATCATTTATAGTCTATTGGTTGGCAATATTCAGTGGCACTCGCCATGATATATCAGCACAAGCCGCCGTACTGCTTTCCCAAAGTGGTGAATTTGGTTTTGTAATGTTTGGTTTTGCAGCACTAGCGGGCGTGTTAGATGACCAATTAGCACAAATGCTGACTTTAATTATTGCGCTCACTATGGGGCTAACTCCCTTTTCAGTGAAATTGGTCAATGTACTATTGCAGAAATTTTATACGCCAAAAGAGTCAGAGAATGAGCTATATACTGAATTTGTCGATGAAAATGCAGGCCATATTATTTTAGCTGGCTTTGGTCGTGTTGGTGCAAGGATTGGCGCAATATTAAGCGCTGCAGATGTGGCCTATGTGGCGATTGATTTAAGCCAATCTAGGGTGAAAAAAGCACGCGATAAAGGATTCCCTGTTTTTTTTGGTGATGCCAGTAACGTAAAAGTCTTACAAGCAGCGGGCGCTGAGCAGGCAAAAATGATTGTTATAGCTTTAGATGATCCTGATAACTTTGATAGTTTAGTGCCGTTAGTCCGTCAATATTACCCTGACGTACCTATCCATGCACGCGCCAAAGACAGGCATCATTGTGCAGATTTAGTTAGTCAAGGTGCAACTACCACTGTGTCTGAAACCTTAGAAACTAGCTTGAGACTAACAGAAGAGATCTTGTTAGGCAGTGGTGTTGATGAGCTTCATGCTAAAAAAGTCATCGATGAATTTAGAGATGATTATTATTCAGGTGTAGTACAAAAAGTGAGTGAAGACAAGGTGGTTATGGGTGAATTGAAACATTAACGGTTATATTTTCAAGTATTTTGAATATATATTAGGCAGCGATTGAAAAATGAAAAAAAGAAAAAGTATGCTTCAAAAATCATCGGGCATCATAGCAAAGATATGTTTTTTATTGGCGGTTCTGTGTGCCGTGGCTCTTTATTTTAAAGTTCAGGAACTTGGGATGGAACACCCTATTTCTGCTAGCTTTCTGGCCTCACCCTTCTTTTTTGTTTTTATCGGGTTTGTATTGACTGTCATTAACAATACTGATATTCCAAGTTTCGATGTGGTTACTTCTAAGCGTGAATAGAACGAGGAATAAGCAGGGATAGCTGTTTTATCTTAACTGACTGCCTTTGCTACCACGGCGATTAAAGCCGCCTTCTTTTGCTTGTTGCTGATCAAACTCACTCTGACAATTTACACACAAACGAACACCAATAATGGCTTTGCGGCGAGCTTCGGGGATTTTAGTATCACATTCTTCACAGAATTTTAGGCTTTCACCTTTGGGCAACTGGCTTCGTGCTAGTTTAACGGCATCTTCTACACTGGCATCTATTTGGTCTTGTACTGCACCATCTTTAGACCATCCACCGGCCATGGTTTTTAGCCTAGAGTCTCATCGGCATAACAACATATTGCCGTTCTAGTTTCTCAT
>JBJPGE010000109.1:0-5562 GCA_048595465.1 Methylophagaceae bacterium
TGATAATTGCGTTGATATGGCAAATAAAAATCAGTGGAAGATGAAAGCAAAGCTTTGGTGGGATCTGTATAGAAGAGGAAAAAGTGCAAAGATAATTGACTACAATTTAATCTAATTGATAATGATTTGCATTTAGATTAAAATATAAGTATACTCCTCAACATCAATTTGTGATGATTAAGGATATGTAATGATTTTTAAAAGAACAATGCTAGCGGCCAGCCTAATGGTGGCAGCTTCAGCTGCACAAGCAGCAGCGCCAACAAATGAAGAAATTTGGGAAAAGCTTCAACAGATTCAAGAACAGTTATCTGATGTGCAGCAACAAAATAAGATACTAAAATCTGAAAATGAAGGTTTAAAATCTCAAGTAGACTCTGCTGAAAATATGGCTAAAGAAGCCAGTGAAACAGCTGAAGCTGTAGCTGATGCAACAGAAGAAGCGGTCCAAGCAGCGACGATTGCTGCAAACAGAACAACAATTGGTGGCTATGGTGAGCTACATTACAATAACTTAGATGACCAAAATGGTACATCTGACAAAGACGAAATAGATTTCCATCGTTTTGTTTTATTCTTTGGTCATGAGTTTAATGATGATTTACGTTTCTTCTCTGAATTAGAGTTAGAACACAGCATTGCAGGTGATGGAAAATCAGGTGAAATAGAGCTAGAACAAGCCTATATTGAATATGATATTAATCAACAACATCGTGTAAAAGGTGGTTTGTTTTTAACACCTGTAGGTATCATTAACGAAACGCATGAGCCAGCAACGTTCTATGGCGCTGAGCGTAACCCTGTAGAGAAAAATATTGTTCCTGCCACATGGTGGGCTGCAGGAGCCATGTTTAGCGGTGAGATAGCAGAAGGCTTTAGCTACGATGTTGCTGCAACCTCTGGGTTAAATACTTCTGCTGGTAGTAGTTATAAAATTAGAAGTGGTCGCCAGAAGGTTTCAAAAGCTGTAGCCGATGATTTTGCATATACCGGTCGTTTAAAATGGACTGGTGTTCCGGGTCTTGAAATAGCGGCAACACTTCAATATCAAGAGGACATTACCCAAAGCCTAGATTCAACGGCGGGAAGTGCGACATTATTTGAAACACATGCTGTATTTGCACGAGGTAGTTTTGGTCTTCGTGCACTATATGCAACATGGGACTTAGACGGCGATGGACCTAAATCTATCGGCGCGGATGAGCAAACAGGTTGGTATGTTGAGCCTTCTTACAAGTTCAGTGATAATTTTGGTATATTTGCACGTTATAACGAGTGGGATAATGCTGCAGGCAATTCAATTGATACTGAATACGAGCAAATTGACTTAGGTATTAACTGGTGGCCGCATAAAGATGTGGTGGTTAAGCTTGACTATCAAGATCAAGGTGCACCAAAAGGTAAAATGGAACTTGATGGCGTTAATGTCGGGCTTGGTTATCAGTTCTAATGTTAGAATTTTTTCCCATAAATATGAAGATAAAACAATTGGATAAGGTGATTTTGAACAAATATAATTTACATATAACAATAAAATTATTGTTAGGCGTAATGTTGTTCTTTATCGCCTTTTCTGTGTCTGCGCGCGGTGTTTATCAAACCGATCAAGATTTTTTAGCGGAAGCATTTAATAGCAAGATACCTAAAAGCAAAGTAATCTGGATGCGAGGTGATGTGCGCCAAGATGTTGCAGATATTCTTGGTCATAATTATGTAGGACTTAGAATACGCTATTGGCAGGATGAGCAACGCAGTGCTTGGGTATTGGAAGAAATTGGCAAGACTGAACCGATTACCTTTGGTATTGTGATTGCTGATAATAAAGTGGAAAGGGTGAAGGTATTGGCTTTTCGAGAAAGTCGAGGTGATGAGATCCGGTACCCCGCATTTACCAAGCAATTCAAACAAGCAGAACTTGATGACGATCAGCTAGATCGTCATATTGACGGTATTTCAGGGGCAACCTTGTCCGTTAGGGCTATGACAAAAGTGGTGAGACTGGCATTATATCTAGCTAAAAATCACTAGAGCATTTGTTCATGAGTTTTTCACGAAACCTTCATCGTAAGATCGGGCCAATTATTGCCCTGTTTGTTTTATTATTGTCAATAACGGGAATAATGTTAAATCATAGTTCTGATCTAGAATTAGATAACCGCTATTTAACATGGAATTGGCTACTCAAGCATTACAATATTGGTAATGTTGAGCCTGATGCAGTGTATTTGCTAGGGCATAGAACTATTTCACAATTTGGAACGGAAATATTTGTTGATGCAAAGCCTGTTACCCATATAGAACGTGCTATTTTAGGTGGGATAATGTTAGATGACTTAATGGTTTTAGCAACCGATGATGCACTAGTTTTGCTTAATCATGACGGTGAGTTTATTGAACGAATGGGAGCAGCAGCAGGTGTGCCACCTAATATCCAAAATATAGGTTTATTCCATGGCGAACCTATCGTACAAACGCGAGATGGTTTATGGCGAAGTGATTTTTTATTGGATCAATGGGAACGTATTTCATTGCAAGGAGTGGGTTGGAGTATCCCTTTAAATATGCCTGAAAGTGTTGAAGAAGAGCTAGCAATATATTTTCATGGCAAGGGCATCACTGTTGAACGTTTTGTTTTAGACCTACACAATGGGCGAGTCATTAAAATTGCAGGCACTTACTTATTAGATCTGATTGGTATATTACTCATTATATTGTCATTAACCGGGTTGTGGCTTTGGGCCAGACGGCAACTGTAGGAATAACACCAAACCATCGATTAGGTATATAATGTTCCATTGCAATGAGAGATATTTCCTTCCCATATTTACCTAAAGATTTTATCCAAACGAAAGAAGGATTAATCTTTGCGGTGGTGAGTTACCAAGCTCATGAAGGAAAGGTAGCCTGCTTTTTGCGCTATGTTTTAAACGATGGCGTTTGGGGGAAAATAGATACCGAGGACGCGAACTTATTATTGCAACAGAATTATCCAAAGTATTGTTATAAATCAGTACAGGTTGATGCAGTATTTCATGCCGTTGAAGTATCAGATATTGTTGAGCATCATCGTCCTGAGCAACGGTTGCAAGATGTTTTGCAACGAGAACCACAGGACGAGATTGAAGTTAAATTGCACAAATTAATCCCTATTTTGGTGCGTTATGGGGTTGAACGCCACAATTTAGGGCTGACAGGTTCAATGTTGATTAATCAACAACATAAAAAATCGGATATAGATTTAGTGGTTTATGGAAGGGGAGAATTTCATAAAACTCGGCAAGCACTAAGTCATGCCTTGGCTGACGGAGTATTGGATACGTTAGGTAGGACGTTGATGATTGACAATTATAACCGTCGGGAAGCCGAGTTAAGTTTGGATGAATTTACTTGGCACGAAAGTCGCAAATTGAACAAAGCGGCAATAGAAGGCACAAAGTTTGATATTGGCATGGTGTGTTTGGCCGATGAAATAGAATTTGATACAAATCAGTATAGAAAGCAAGGAATGCGAACGATAAAAACAACGGTGGTTGATGATCACCGTGCTTTTGATTTTCCTGCACATTACGTGGTAGATGATGAAATGACACCCTATGTCCTTTCATTTACACACACTTATGTCGGACAAGCAAAGCTAGGTGAAACAATAGAAGTATCAGGTGCCGTGGAACGCAATATTACCACGGGAAAATGTAGGCTTATAGTCGGCTCAAGCCGTGAAGCCGAAGGTGAATATATTAAGGTGTGTAGATAAATGAGTGAAGTAGATAAAGTAGCAGTCGCAGATATCGGGTTGATCGGATTAGCTGTAATGGGACAAAATCTTGTTCTAAATATGAATGACCATGGTTTTACAGTTGCTGTGCACAACCGAACTACCAGTAAAGTAGATGAGTTTCTAGAAGGTTCTGCAAAAGGAACCAATGTCATAGGTTTTCATCATTTAAAAGATTTTGTTGAAAGTCTAAAAGCCCCACGCCGCGTTATGTTGATGGTGAAAGCGGGACCTGTTGTAGATAAATTTATTGATCAGTTGGTTACCTATTTAGAACTTGGCGATATTATTATTGATGGTGGTAATTCACTTTATACTGACAGTAATCGTCGTACGCAAGCGCTAAAAGAAAAAGGTATTTTATTTATAGGCACGGGCGTATCAGGTGGTGAAGAAGGCGCACGTTTCGGGCCATCAATTATGCCGGGTGGAAATAAAGGCGCGTGGGAAGCTGTGAAACCTATTTTTCAAGCTATTTCTGCACATGTTAATGATGAATCATGCTGTGACTGGGTAGGTAATGATGGTGCTGGCCATTATGTGAAAATGGTACATAACGGTATTGAATATGGCGATATGCAGCTAATTTGTGAAGCCTACCAAATGATGCGTGAAGGTTTGGGCATGTCAGGCGATGAGATCCAGCAAGTATTTGGCACATGGAATGAAGGTGTTTTAGATTCATACTTAATTGAAATTACACGTGATATTTTAGCGGTTAAAGAAGATGATGGCAGCTTATTAATTGATCATATTCTTGATACTGCAGGCCAAAAAGGCACAGGTAAATGGATGGCTATGAATGCCTTAGATCTAGGTATTCCATTAACTTTAGTAGGTGAAGCAGTATTTGCCCGTTGTCTGTCAGCACGAAAAGATGAACGCGTAACGGCTTCGAAAGTATTGCCCAAACTAGCTAATGAGTTTACTGGCGATAAAGCTGAAATGATTGATGCGATTCGTGATGCACTTTATGCTTCAAAGATTATCTCTTATGCACAAGGTTACATGTTAATGCGTGATGCAGCAGCAACCTACGGGTGGGAGTTGAACTATGGCGGTATTGCATTAATGTGGCGCGGCGGCTGTATTATTCGTAGTCAATTTTTAGCCAATATTCGCGATGCATTTGATAAAAATGCAAACATAGAAAACTTATTATTAGATCAGTTCTTTATTGATGCAATTACTAAAGCCTTACCCGGCTGGCGTAAAGCTGTTGTAGCATCAATTGAAATTGGTATACCAGCACCTACGTTTAGTAGTGCATTAACATTTTATGATGGTTATCGTAGTGAGCGCTTGCCTGCTAATTTATTGCAAGCGCAGCGTGATTATTTTGGTGCCCACACTTATGAACGTTTAGATAAACCTCGCGGTGAATTCTTCCATACTAACTGGACAGGACGTGGTGGCGATATCTCCGCTACTAATTACGATGTTTATGATGAATTTAATTATGTGGAATAAAAATAGTGGGCAGTGAAAGCTGCCACTAATTTATTATGTGTGAAAATATTAAGGGATTAATAAAAATGAACAAATCAATAGTTAGAATAGCATTTACGTTACTAGTATTTATTTCAAGCAATGTACAAGCACAATCCGTACAGCTTCTTGTACCTGCATATAGCAATCCTTGCTGCAGTTTTGGACCGGATATGTGGTCTAAATTAATTGCTGCGACAGCTATAGATAATGTTGAAGTTAGCCTTATTTTTAATCCTAGCAGTGGCCCTGGCAATAGCATTGACTCAAACTATGTGAATAGTTTGGGTCAAGGGCCG
>JBJPGE010000110.1:0-5530 GCA_048595465.1 Methylophagaceae bacterium
TGCAGGGATAGATTCTGAGGCATATGATAAAGCTGAGGATGTGTGGTGTTCTGAAGATCGCAAACAAGCAATGACTGACGCTAAGAACGGCAGGCAAGTTAATTCTAAACATTGTGAAAGCCCTGTGGCAGCACAATATAAATTAGGTGGGAAATTAGGTGTTAATGGCACTCCAGCATTATTTTTAGATAGTGGCGAGTCGCTTCCTGGATACATTCCACCTAAACGATTAAGACAAATTTTGGATGAAAAGGCGTTAGCTGATTCTTAATTAGAAACGCGAGGATCAACTAATTGCTGTTGGTGTTCACTGCATTGCAGATAACTCACTTCGCTATGCCAGTCACCTAAGACTATTCTTGTAGCGGGTTTGCCTGACACTTCTAGAGCATGGACATCAGGGCGGTGTGTATGGCCGTGAATAAGTTGTGTTACGCCAAACTTGTTCATAATGCGTGCGACTTCGTCTGCATTCACATCCATAATATAGGCTGATTTAGTTTGTTTTTGTTGGCTACTTTTTTGTTTGATTTTGTCAGCAATATTTTGGCGAAGTTTTAAAGGAAGATGTTTAAATAACCACTGTATAACTTTATTTCGAGACCATAAACGGTAGCGTTGGTAACTCACATCATCGGTGCATAAAGTGTCGCCATGCAATAGCAGTGTTCTGGTGCCGTAAAGATCAATTACATGCGTGTCATCAAGCAATTTTGCGCCAATCAAATTAGCAAAGTCTTTACCCATCAGAAAATCACGATTGCCGACCATTAAATAGGTTTTCACGCCTTGCTGATGAAGATGTTGTAGTTGTTCAATTACAGGTGTAAATTCTTCAACTATAAGATCATCACCCAACCAAATATTGAATAAATCTCCCAAAATATAGAGTTCTTTGCAGTGTATGGCTTTGGTTTTGAGAAAATCGACAGCGAGCTTGATAAGCGCTGGTTCATTAGGGTTAAGGTGGAGATCGGAAATGAATAGTGTGGACATGGCAGCTGTTCCACCCTAGCAGTAGTGCCTTGCTAGGGTGGAGTATTAACCGTTTATTCTACAATACTGGCTTTAATGATGATTACGTTTTCATTTGGCACATCACCGTGACCATTTTTGTTACTGGTAGCAACTACACGAATAGTATCAATTGTATCCGCGCCTTCAATTACTTCACCAAATACAGCGTAGCCCCACGTTGCATCTTGTTTGTCTGATTTGAAATCAAGGAAATCATTATCAACGGTATTAATAAAAAACTGAGCAGTTGCCGAGTGTGGGTCACCTGTACGTGCCATTGCAACCGAACCTTTTACGTTGCTTAAGCCATTATTTGCTTCATTTTTAATTGCATCATTAGGTGACTTCTGAATAAAGTCTTCTGTGAAACCACCCCCCTGGATCATAAAGTTTTCGATAACACGGTGAAAAATAGTGCCGTCATAAAAACCACTTTCAACATAGCTAATGAAATTGGCAACCGTGTTAGGCGCTTTATCTGAATTAAGTTCGATGATGATATCACCGAGAGATGTTTCTAATTTTACTTGTGGCAAGGTGTTGTCTCCTTCAGCGTGGACAATAAATGATAAGGTTGAAAATAATAATGGTATGAACAGGCGTAAAAAGAATTTCATCAGCGTTTCGACCAAGATAAATTTAAAGACGACATAATAACGGTAACGAGCGTCTTCTGCCACATTTCCTAACAAAATGCCGTAAAATACACCGAATTAATTAAAAGTTAAGTGAGCGAAACATGTTGCAGATCCACAATAGTCTGAGCAAACAAAAAGAAGTTTTCACCCCTATTGAACCGGGTAAAGTGAAACTATATGTTTGTGGAATGACTGTTTACGACCTATGTCATGTGGGACATGCGCGAGTAATGGTCGTTTTTGATGTGGTGACACGTTATTTGCGTGCTAGTGGTTATGAAGTGACTTATATTCGAAATATCACCGATATTGATGACAAGATTATTGCTCGAGCGAATGAAAATGATGAAAATATTCAATCATTAACAGAACGCTTTATTGATGAAATGAATCAAGATGCGGATGCTTTGAGTGTTATCAGGCCGACGCTTGAACCGAAAGCGACTGAATCAATGGCTGAGATCATTGCGATGATTGAAACATTGATTAACAAAGGTTTTGCTTACGCATCTGATAACGGCGATGTCTATTACGATGTGAGTGAGTTTGATGGCTATGGCAAATTATCGGGTCGTAATATTGATGAATTGCGAGCCGGTGAACGTGTCGCTGTTAACGAAGCGAAAAATGATCCATTGGATTTTGTATTGTGGAAAGCAGCTAAGCCAGAAGAACCTGCGTGGGATTCTCCGTGGGGACAAGGTCGCCCCGGTTGGCATATCGAATGTTCAGCAATGTCGGCGACATGTTTAGGCGAGCATTTTGATATTCATGGTGGCGGTCAAGATTTACAGTTTCCGCATCATGAAAATGAAATTGCTCAATCAGAAGGTGCGCATGGTTGCCAGTCAGTCAATTATTGGATGCATAATGGTTTTGTGCGAATTGATGATGAAAAAATGTCTAAATCATTAGGGAATTTCTTTACTGTGCGTGAAGTTCTAAAGAAATATTCTCCGGAAGTCGTGCGCTATTTTATTTTGACCAGTCATTATCGCAGCCCATTGAATTATTCTGATGAATCATTAGATCAAGCGAAATCTGCCTTAACACGTTACTACACTTCATTACGTGATGTTGAGCCACAAGCTGATATTATTTGGCAAGACGATAAAGAATTTGGAGTCCGTTTTGCTGATGCTATGGATGATGATTTTAATACAGCATTAGCGTTATCGGTGCTGGCTGATGTGCGTCAGGCATTGAATAAAGCTAGTGAGAACTCTGATGTTGCACAAGCTCAATATTTGGCCGGATTATTAGTTTCATTTGGAACTGTATTAGGTTTATTTCAACAAGCAGCTGAAAATTTCTTGCTTGGTAGTAATGATGATAGTGAAGTGGCTAAGATTGAAGCACTTATTGAGCAGCGCAACACAGCTCGTGCAGATAAAGACTGGGCTAAAGCCGATCAAGTGCGAGATGAGCTTACCGCCACGGGAATTGTATTAGAAGATAATGCGGGTAAGACTACTTGGCGTAAGTTATAAAATATCTGGTCATTTTCATAATTTGAGAATGACCAATTTAATTTATCAGTCGTGTAACTCTGCCGCGTAAAGCGTATTTTCAAGTAATGTAGCTACGGTCATTGGGCCAACACCACCGGGAACAGGCGTAATCCATGCTGCTTTTTCTTTAGCACCTTCGAAATCAACATCACCGCACAAAGAACCATCTTCAAGACGATTAATGCCCACATCAATAATAATTGCGCCTTCTTTAATCCACTCACCGGGGATAAAATTAGCTTTGCCCACAGCAACAACCAATAAATCCGCGCGGCGCACATGAAATTCTAAATCTTTAGTCATACGATGGCATGATGTTGTAGTACATGCTGCCAGCAATAATTCTAATGCCATTGGGCGACCAACAATATTGGAAACACCGACAATAACGGCTTCTAGTCCGCGCAAATCAACACCTGATTTGCGCAGCATGGTCATAATACCTTTAGGTGTACAAGGCCGATGTTGAGGATTACGTTGAACTAGCCGACCCATATTATAAGGGTGAAAACCATCAACATCTTTATCAGGTGCTATGCGCTCAATAACATTTTCAGTGTTGATGTGATCGGGCAGTGGTAGTTGTACTAAAATGCCATCAATTTCATTATCGTTGTTTAGCGTATCGATAAGATTGAGCAATTCATCTTCGGTGGTTGTTTCGGGTAAGTCATAGGCGTCGGATTTAAAACCAATTTCTTTGCAGCTACGACGTTTACTGCCGACATACACTTTTGATGCAGGATCGCCGCCAATAAGCACAACCGCTAAACCGGGGCGACGTTTTCCCGCTGCTAAGCGTGCATCTGTAGCTTTTTTAAGATCTTGCTTTAACTCTGCTGCAATCGCTTTACCATCTATGATTTGTGCGCTCATGGATTATCTCAAATAATAAAAAGACGCTATATTCGCATGTTGAGCAGATTACAGCAAAAAATATCTGTGTGATGATTGACTGTTTGCGGTCATCGGCGTATGATTTCGCCTTTCTTCGAGGAAGTCTATCCCAAAAATATCGAGGAAACGTCGGGGTATAGCGCAGTCTGGTAGCGCATCTGGTTTGGGACCAGAGGGTCGGGAGTTCGAATCTCTCTACCCCGACCATTTCTTTCTAAGTATTCTAGTATAATCCTTCGATAATCACCATAATGCGCCCGTAGCTCATTTGGATAGAGCATCGGCCTTCTAAGCCGAGGGTAACAGGTTCGAATCCTGTCGGGCGTACCATTTTTCTCAATAGCATTAAAAGATTAAGCATCTATTCTTCGGTCTAAGGTAGAATGGACTTTTACTCCTTAAGGCTTTATTTCTTGTTATGCAGTCGTTTTTATCAAAAATCTCAAACTGGTTTTTATCGCGACCAAGAAACCTAAAACGTATTATCACACTGATAGTAGATTTTGTTGCCATTATTGCAGCGTTATGGCTGGCTTTTTCATTAAGATATGGTGTGTTTTACTGGCCGCCACAAAAGCAGCTGTGGATTTTTTTGCTAGCCCCCCTCATTGCTATTCCAATATTCATAAAAGCAGGACTTTATCGTGCCATAGTGCGTTATATTGGCATGCAGGCTTTGTGGACTATTATAAAAGCAACCTTTTTATATGCATTGCTATTTGCAGTTGTTGTTTTATTGGCAGGTGTAGAACAAGTTCCTAGAACAGTGTATGGAATCAACGCATTAATTTTAATGTTGTTTGCCGGTGGTAGTCGGATGGTGGCTAGGTGGTGGTTTGCTGAAAGTATCGCTAAAAATACGATAAACAATGCCAACAGACGTCGAATTCCTCCAGTCATTATTTATGGTGCGGGTAGTTCTGGTGCTCAAATGGCTGCAGCCCTCAAAGTCTCTCACCAGTTAAATCCAGTAGCGTTTATAGATGACTCTCCAAGCTTACATAAACAGCAAATTAATGGACTGAATGTTTATTCATTTAGCGAACTAAGTCATGTGATTGAGAAGTTTTATGTGCGCGATGTGCTGTTAGCGATGCCTTCTATTTCAAGAAACCAGCGACATAAAATCATTCAATGCTTGGAGCCCTATCCGGTACATGTCAGGACGTTACCTGATTTGGTAGATTTGGCAGAAGGTAAAGTGACGGTTGCTGATATCCGTGAAGTTGATATAGCCGACTTGCTTGGGCGAGATTCGGTGGAGCCGCAGTATGATTTACTACATGCCAATATTACAAATAAAGCGGTGATGGTAACTGGAGCGGGCGGTTCGATTGGTAGTGAATTATGTCGGCAAATAATCAAGTTAGAACCCACCCAATTAGTATTATATGAATTGAATGAGTTTGGTTTGTATAATATTGAAAAAGAATTGAAACATCTTGATTTTGAAGTGCCTATTATTTC
>JBJPGE010000111.1:0-5514 GCA_048595465.1 Methylophagaceae bacterium
TGCTGAGGTAGATGAATTTATGTCATCACTACGTGCCAGTCATCGACGACAAGTTATTTTAACAGGCATGGAGGCACATATTTGTGTGTTGCAAACGGCGCTGGCATTGCTGGCACAAGGTTTCGAAGTATTTGTCGTGGAAGATGCTATTTGCTCACGAACCCAACAAAATCAAGATAATGCGCTTCAACGGCTTCGCCAAGCGGGAGTGATTATTACTAATACAGAATCAGTATTGTTCGAATGGTTATCTGATGCGAAACATCCAAAATTTAGAACCTTAAGTAAATTAATTGTTTAATACATAAAATAGGTGAAAATATGAAACATATCATAGCTCTGTTATTTTTAAGTGCTATTCAAATAGCATCAGCCGACACCATTGATCAACAATCTCTACAGTTATGTGAAAAGATAAAGTCATGCGCATTGACTGAGCTAGAAGGGCAAGAAATGTCAGCCGATATGAAATCAATGGTACTGTCATCTATGGATGGAATGTGTGCTGCAATGGCGACAGAGTTTAGTAATGAAAGCATCAAAGAATATGAGGATCTACGTCAACAAGCATCAGCTTGTATGGCTAGTTTATCTTCGCTAAGTTGCCCGCAATTAATGGATGGAGCAACGGATACGCCTGAATGTGTAGCATTAGAGAAAAGTGCTGCCGAATACGAATAAGAGGCTATGAGTATAAAAAGAGCTTTTCTCACTCTTACCGTTATTGTTTTAGCCGTAGGACTTTTAATTCCTGAACAACTGCATATTCCTGTTGAATCAGCCACATCAAAAGACTGGAATGAACAATCATTTTGGTATGAACCTTGGGGCGTCTCAGGTGTACATAAAGGGATAGACATATTTGCGGATAAAGGCAAGGCATTGGTTTCATCTAGCCCAGCAATTATCTTATACACGGGTGAGCTTGCTCGTGGTGGAAAGGTGATTCTAAGCATAGGTCCGAAATGGCGGCTGCATTATTATGCCCACTTAGAATATTCAGCGGTCAAGCGTTGGCAATGGGTGAATAGTGGTGAACAGATTGGTTTGGTAGGCGATAGTGGCAATGCAAAAGGAAAACCGCCACATGTACACTATTCAATTGTCACTTTATTACCTTATATTTGGAAAATTGATAGCTCAACGCAGGGCTGGAAGAAAATGTTTTATCTTGATCCTAGTGAGTTATTAATGCATTAATTGTCGTTTATTCGCGACACCTTGCTTCTTTTGTTTTGGGACACTATTTTTTTGCTCGTAATTTGGCAGGCCTTTGAGCTTAGTCCTTGCATAATCAAGTGTTAAAGCATGCTTAACTGACTCATTATCTAATCGGAAATTCTGAGTTAAAATTTCGTAAATAAATTCAAATAAACGTTTTAATGCTATTTTCCATGAGCTACCAGCGAGCAAGTGAAGTGCATCAGATAACTGCATAAAACGTTCAAATGGTTGCTGCTCCAAGATTAAGGGGAGGGTATTAGAAAAACGACCTGAATTTCCAATCATATCCCAATAGCGAGCAAATCGATTGACACGCTGCATTTCCGTGAAGCTAATATCTTTAGTCGTCAGAATATTATAGGGTGCTTCAGGGTTATAGCGAAGCTGGTAATTTTCATTGTGGCGATTAAGTGGTGCTCCACGTAGGCGTTTCAATATGCCCATTTGGATTTCATGTGGGTTAAGGGCGATAAGCTGGTTGAAACTATGACCAAAATTTTCTAAGGTGTCGCTAGGTAAGCCAAAAATCAGATCAGTATGTAAATGAGCTCCCGTATTTGCTCTCAGCCAAACAATATTCGCTTTCGTTTTGTCATTATTTTGTTTACGACTAATTAAGGCCTGAATATTAGAATCAAAAGTTTGTACACCAATCTCAAATTGCAAACTATTAGCAGGGAAGCGTTGTAAAACAACTTTGAGTTTATCGGGTAAATTATCTGGCACGACTTCAAAGTGTAAATATAAGTCATCGGTCATTCGTTCTAAAAAAAACTCTAAAATGGATACACTAGCACTGATTTTAAGGTTAAATGTGCGATCGATAAATTTAAAATTACGGACACCACGTTGCAATAGGTTTTGCATTTCTCCAAAGAAAGATTCAAGTGGAAACGCCGTGACGGTTTTATCTAGAGCCGATAAACAAAACTCACATTTGAAGGGGCAACCACGCGAGGCTTCTACATAGATTAACCGATTACGAATATCTTCATCAGTATAAAATTGATAAGGCAATACAAGTTCATTGAGTGGAATGGTTTTTCCTTCAATAAATTTTTGTTCGGGTTTATTCCCCGCTAGTATTTGCCGACATAATTCTGGCAAGCTAACTTCACCTGGGCCAGAAACAATATAGTCTGCTAAGTCAGCCACCGCAGGTATATCAGGATAGTGTCCAACTTCGGGGCCACCCAAAATAATAATTACGTCAGGTGCTATCTGTTTTAACATAGCGACGACTTTATGGGTTTCGCTTACATTCCAAATATAGACGCTAAAACCAATGATCTTGGGTTCATTTATAAGCAGTTGTTCAACAATATTAATGGGGAGTTGTTGAATAGTGAATTCTAGAATTTTAGACTGCTTTTTTAGCCCAGCTAAATTAGCTTGCAGATAACGCAAACCAAAAGCGGTATGCATATAACGTGCATTAAGTGTTGAAAGGATGATGGGAGAAGAATCAGTCACCCGACTATTTTAACTGAATATTTTAAATAGGGTGAGGCAGAATATGGAGACACAAAAAAAGCCGTGATGAATAATCATCACGGCTTTTGTATTTGTTACTTTTAGTTTGGTCGAGATCTAAGCGACTGTTGTAGCTTTACGACGCAAACCTAAGAAACCTAATAATGCAGGTGCAAACAAGAATAATGCAGCAGGTACAGGAACAGCTGAAACATTGCCATCATAAGTGAAGTCATCCATTGTGAACCAGCCGTTTCCTCGAGAGATTACAAGGCTTGATACATTTTGGAAACCAGCGGCCACGAAAGTCATTAAGTTGGTCAATGAAATTTGGCCTGTTGAACCAATCAGGTTATTTAAACTATCGTATGCAGTGATATTTATCCATTCTGCAGGGTTAGGATGGCTGACTTGCCCACCTGGAGCGCCAAACCAAGCACCATCAAAATCAAATGCCGTAGCAGCTGAAACAGTTAGATTGTTTACATTATCGCCATTTGATAGGTATTGAGTACCGGATGTAGCTGAGTTGGCATAGTTAGCATGAGTTGAGGTGTTCCCAGCAAACCAACGGCTATCCCATGTAAAACCACCGTAATTTAAATCAGGCATAGCTTGATAGTCACTTGTGAGGTTAAGGTCGTCAAAAGATAGTACTGCTGCATTGGCATTAGCCATTGCGAACACACTAAATAAAACAATTAGTAGTTTTTTCATAATTTATTCTCGTCGTTATTATTTAAAAAGTTTTAGATAAATATTATCGTCAAGAGTAATCCAGCCATCTTACTTACATCCATAAGACCTGTAATTTTCCGCACATTGATTCACATCAAGCTTGGCTTTTTCAAGATTCAAGCTTCATATTACGTTATTGGAGATAGGATATATATTGTACTTTGGTACAGGGTGCTAGCATTCGAGACGATTATTTTAAATTAATGTGAAGTAAGTCCGGTTTTTAGCTGCTCGCCATAGGATTTCAGTGTATCTAAAATCTGTTGTTTTTCGATTGCTAGCTCACTTTGACAAATTTCAATTTCATTTAAAAAATGCTCAAATGACAGAATTTTGGGATTATCTGAATTTAAGCGTTGTTGGCGATATTGTAGCCATTGCAATTGTTCATCCACTGATAAGCTTTCAGGCCAATTGCGGGCACGATAACGGAAGAGCATTTCGGGTAGGCGTTGATCATCAAAAGGTACAGACATTGTTGCTAAATGATCAGGATCAGCGCTACGGATAAGATCCATTTTACGTTTATCATTCTCGCTGAAAAACCCACCGCCATAAAGTGCCGCATCGGGATCATCAATAGGTTCATAATCTTGCTTGCTGAAAATATCATTGAGTTTTTGGCTTAGATCTCCTGCGGCATTAAGTTGCTGAAGGTGTTTGTAATGTAGCTCTCGGTCTATATCAAGTCGTGCTGCCGCTGCGTCATTAAGCGTACTCTCGGGAACAACAACAGGACATTTATTAATATGTAATGTTTTTAATGCGGGTCTTGTTACACCTTCGGGCAGGTCAGCGGTACGGGTGAACAACCATTCTCGAATGGTATCGGCATCTTCATTAATTAATGCCTCAGGGCTATGACGAAGATCATAAACAATAATGCCGTTATTATTAGTGGGATCTTTGGCAATTGGGACGACCAATGCTGTACCGCAATATTCACTAGGGTACATTCTAGAAACATGAATAACCGGTGTTCGATCGCGTAAGTTTAATAATGGTGAAATAGCTTGCTTACGACGGTTTTGGTATACAAAATCATATAATTTTGGTTGTGCTGTTTTAATCAGTTTAGCTAATGCAATAGTGGCATAGACGTCGACAAGCGCATCATGTGCACCTTGATGTTCGATATTATTTGCCGCTGTTAATGCCTCTAATCGAAAGCTAGGTTTGCCATCTTCACGATCAGGCCAGTTGATGCCTTCAGGACGCAAAGCACGCGTTAAACGCGCCATATCAATAATATCCCAGCGGCTATTACCATTTTGCCATTCACGGGCATAGGCATCATAAAAGTTTCGGTATAAGGTGAAACGGGTGAATTCATCATCGAACCGTAAACTGTTATACCCTACGCCACAGGTATTAGGCACAGTAAACTCATCATGAATTTGTTTAATAAATTCAGCCTCATTAACCCCTTTTTCATTCGCTTCTTGCGGTGTAATACCAGTGACTAAACAGGCTTGTGGATGCGGCAAACTATCGCCCGCTTGTTTACAATAAATCATCAGTGGTTCACCAATGATATTTAAATCTTCATCGGTGCGGATACCTGCAAATTGTGATGGGCGATCATAACGAGGATCGATGCCAAAGGTTTCATAATCGTGCCAGTAGAGTGTATTCATAATTTACCCCAAAACATTCTAATCCCTAAAGCGAATAAAAATAGGCTGATAAAAATAAGATAAGCTGCAATAGCACCATAACTTAATAAATAAGCACCAACACCGCCTTGCTCGCCACCATGGAAAGCGAAATAATAGCTAACACTGCATGAAATTAATAAGGTTGGCAATGTGAACCAATGATGGATGCGGCGGAATATTGGTGGAGTACAATTAAACACATAAAGTGATAGCAGTAAAATCAAATAAGGTATGACAATACCATTTATTCCAAAGCGTATTTTTATTCGCCATACCAAAGCTAGCATTATGATTAAAGATAACCATAATACTGTGGCTAAAATAGGTAATGCTTTTTGAATCATTTAAAGTGTTGCGAATACTTTCTCAGCAGCATCTAATGTTGCTTGAATTTCTGCATCACCATGTGCGGCAGAAACAA
>JBJPGE010000112.1:0-5415 GCA_048595465.1 Methylophagaceae bacterium
AACACTGAGCATCAAGCTACCATTGATATCCTTTTTTTTGGCTTCTTGAGGGTAATTTGTATTGCCAATTCGTTCAACTTTCATTGCCCAAGACTTCATGTAAGCCGCTGCCGCAAAGGCTTTAGTTGATGAGGTTATTTGCAGTCTTCTTGGGCGCTTACTCAATGCTTTAGTGGAAACGTCCAGTGCTTTTTGTAAATCGGCAATATTATTTCGAGCCTGAAACATCATTTCTTGGGCTGATAATTTGGGCTTAGGTGTTACTGCCTCTGCATCAGGCTTTACTGTTTCGTCTGGCTCAGGTGTTTGTTCAACTTTGCGCTGCGCATGTTGTTGTGTGACGATTTTTTCTTGTTGAGACGGTTTCTTTTCTTGAACAACAGGATCGGGCTTGACGGGTTCAATTGGCGCTTCGACAACTTCAGGGATAATGGGATCGGGTGTTGGTGGCTCAACGGTTTGTAGAGGTTGCGTTTGAGTAATGGGCGCGGGAATAGGCGGCGTAAAAGGCACATCGCTATCAGAATCAGGTACATCACTTGAAGAAGAATCAGCTATATTGGGTGTGGGGTCGGGCATCGCTTCTTCTGTTTCGCCGCCGCCTTCATTATTAGCCTGTGCATAAAAATCAGCTTGTTCAGGCGCTTCTTCTGTTTGTTGCTTTACTAGTGTTATATCTAAATTAACAAGTGGCGTATTGGTCGGAGGTGAAGTGACATTAAAGCTTATGCCTAAGACAATGACCAAATGAATGATGACTGAAAATAGTAGCGTAAATATAAGCCGGTCGGTATTAGTTGTTCTACTTGCCATAATATTTTAGGTTAATGACTCGTCACTACGAATTATAACGGGTTTATGGTTATTGATTAATTGAATTCGGTCAACCATTTGGGGAGACATTTCAATTTGGCCATTAGCTTTAACTAACATAACATGAGTAATCCCCATTGATGCTGCAATTTCAGGCCAATTATCACCGGCAACGAATAAAGCGGTTGCGGCTGCATCCGCGAGTGAAGCATTGCTGTGTAAAACAGTAACAGACATAGCTTGGTCGGCTGGATAAGCTGTTCTTGGATCAATAATGTGAGGGTAACGCTTGCCTTCATAGAGGAAGAATCGTTCATAATCGCCAGAAGTGAATACACTTTCATCACCATGTAATGCAATTGAGGCGATCATGCCTTCTTGACGGGGATGACGAATACCAATGACCCAAGGCCGCTTGCCATGCGAGCCAATAGCGCGCAGATCACCACCGATATTTACAATGGCATCGCTAATTCCATGTTGCTGCAATGCAGCAATAGCTTTGTCGACAGCATAGCCTTTCGCAAACGCACCAAACCCCAATTTAACGGTTGGATCACAGCTGGTGAGTTCGCCATTTTCAATATGAATATCTTCCATAGTAGGCGCACTGGCTAGCCAGTTATTTATATCTGCTTCGTTCGGAGGTGGGTGAGATTCAAACCAATTATCTTGATGAAAACCCCAGAGTTCAAATAACTTGCCAGCAGCAGGGTTAAATAAATGTTGGCTGTCTTTAGCAAATGATGAAGCCAAATTAATCAGCTGAGCAACGTCTTCTTCTATGGCAATGCTTTGTCCTGATGCAATAGCCTCATTAATGCGTGTCAGCGTACTAGGCTGCCATGCGTGCCATGTATTATTAATATTTGAGAACGTTTTCTCTAATACGTCAATGGTGTTGTCGGCAGTTTCTTCATCAACATCATAGAGGCTAATATCAATCTCAGTGCCAAAGGCATAAAATTTTGCTTGGCGAGCACGAGGTTCAGAATCACAGGCACTTAAAAAAAGAGTAAAACAGACGAGGATGAGCGGAAATATTTTCATTATTAGATATAAATTATTGTTGTTCAATCATAGGACAAAAGGTTAAGCCTTGTTCAAAGCAAGCTTGGTAGCGTTTCCCCATAGCAGCCCGGTCAGCTGAACTAGGGTGAGTAGAGAAGTAACCTGACAAACCTTCACTATTATTCTCATTTTGGGAGATCTCTCCCCGATCGGGTTTAGATTTTTTGTTATTCATTTCATCATCAGAGCGACTATCACGGTCATCGAAAAGCATGTCTTGCTCCATTCTATTCAAGATAAGACCTAAGCTGGCTGGATTAATTCCCGCTTGCAAACTATGTTCATAGGCAAAGCGATCGGCTTCGGCTTCATGGCCGCGGGAATAAAAACTACTGATCAAGAAGGAACCCAGACCAACGCCCATATCAGCTAGCCAGCTAACATCACCAAATGCCATTGATACAACGATAACGATCGCACTCCCTTCTATAACGCGCTCTAGAGAATGACGTTCAACTACGTGGCCCATTTCATGGAGTAAAACAATGTCAATTTCATCCTGCGTTTGAGCAAGCTCGATAAATCGATCGGTGACGACAATATCGCCAGAAGGCAAGGCTAAAGCGTTAGGAATACTATCCTCACCTAAGGGCCAGAGTCGAAAATGCAACTTGAATTCAGGCATGTCTTCTGCCTGATAAAGTGGCACAATAGCATCAAAGAAATGCTGGCGGAGCTGGCTTTGCTGTTTTTCATCTAACTGAGTTTCTTCAAGAAAATGTTCATCAAGAAACTCAAGAACATCAGCTGACATGGCCTGATTAGCTGCATCTGGCAATGCGTGAGCGACAACATGACTGGCAGCAGGTAAGCCCCATTTGAAGCTAGAAAACACAACACCAACAGTAATGAAAATGCTAAAAATAGCTAGTGCCATATTACGCTCTAGCACATGAACAAAGCCCATAAACCCCGATGATTGATTACTATTTGCAAAGGCGGAATCAATGGCATCATTATCTTTTGTTTCAAAGACTGAGCCATCAGCTAGTGTTATTTTTCGGGCAATATTACCTAGACGATCAGCAATGCGCAGCTCATCAATTGATCCGGTAAGAATCGGTGAATTATCAGCATGAACTTGAAATCCACCGGCCTGAATATAAAGTTTAGCAGGGCTAAAATCAGAACGCCCTGCTAAATAGAGCTTGCCATCAATCATTAAAAGGCAATGCCACCTACATCAATATCAAAGGCCTCACCTAATTCTTCACCTAGCGCACCTTCATTGCCGGCTTTACTCATATAACCATCGAAGCCTTCAGCCGTTCCGACATCAATACTTTCAGTTGAATAGCGGAACATACGAACAGCTGCCCAAGGGTAGGCTAAACCTAGTGTAAAGATTATCATTAATAGATTAGTTAAACTGATCGTGAAAAATTTATTGGCACGCAATGTTGATTCAAAAGTAATTGAATTATCCAACGTGGTTTCATTTAATAGATAAGTACGATGGCGTGCTTTAAAATAAGCCACAACATAGAGACTAACCGGAATTAAGAAAGCATAAACAGAACCAATAAGTGCAAAGAATAATGCATCAGGCTCTGCACCTTGTTTCATCGATTCCATTTGGCTATTAAGCGCCGTCATTTGCTCCATTCCAATAACAAAATAAGCCAATACTCCAATAAGAATAACGGCCAAAATAGTAAGCAATAAACCTAATCCTAAGCCTTTTAACATAATCATAAAGAAGGGTTTAAATTCAAGATCAGCTGCAAACTGGCCTTGTCCAAAATGTGCGCCGTTCGTTAAATAGCTACTTGATATTTTGTTAAACATGGCAAGAAATGCAGGGTAAGCAAACAAAAGAAAGAGCCCCATTAAAATACCTGCAGCAGCCTGCATGTCCATAACTGAGCCAATTACACCCATAATCAGAGCGGCAATTATACCTAAGGCGAGCATCATTCCAATAGGGTAAGCTAAAAATGTCGCATATGAACCACCTACACCAGCATTAAATCCAAAGCGCACATTGCGATAACTTGTCATACGAAGATTGAATTTAAGGCTGCGCCAAATAATCCATGGAAAGGCAAGGAAGAACACGACAGCTAAAATACCACCTACGATAGGAAATACTTGTCCTAAACCAACATAAATAGCAAAAATCACCATAGCAATAAGATAGCTAATGAACAGTTGTTTACCTGTTGCGTGATACTCAAAATTGGCATTATCTAATTCGGTATTGCCGTAAAAATAACGCTTAGTACGTACTTTTGCCCAGGGATGGTAAATACCTAACGTTACGATAGTTAATAGAATATTGACGATCCAAATCTTAAAATATTCAGTTCCACTACCATTGAATTCTAATGACTTCATTGTTGCCTGATCCTTGATTTATAGTTAATTTCCAGCAGTTATACTAGCGTGATGCGAGTTGTTGTTCAATGCTGTTCATTAAATCACCGGCTATATTTAGGTCAAACTGTGAATCAAGTTCACGAATGCAGGTTGGGCTGGTGACATTGATCTCAGTGAGATAGTCACCAATCACATCTAAACCAACAAATAATAAGCCTTTTTCACGTAACGTTGGGCCAACTTGTTCGCAGATCCAGCGATCATGTTCGGTGAGCTCTTGACCTTGTGCACGGCCACCAGCGGCGAGGTTGCCTCGTGTTTCACCTTTGGCAGGAATGCGTGCCAGCGCATAAGGCACAGGTTCACCATTAATCATTAAAATGCGTTTATCACCATCGACTATTTCAGGGATAAATTGCTGAACCATAATGGATGTTTTGCCGTGATTAGTGAGTGTTTCAATAATTACGCTGAAATTGGGATCGTTTTCTTTAACGCGAAAAATAGATGCACCGCCCATTCCATCTAATGGCTTGAGAATAATATCGTGATGTTGCTGCTGAAAATCACGGATCAATTCGGCTTTGCGGGTGACCAATGTTTTAGGGCAACATTGTGGGAACCATGCCGTAAATAACTTTTCGTTCGCATCGCGCAGGCTTTGTGGATTATTGACGACTAACACACCTGCCACTTGTGCCTGTTCTAATAGATAAGTGCTGTAAATATACTCCATATCAAACGGAGGATCTTTTCGCATTAAAATCACATCAAGCTCGGCTAGTGGTTGAACAAGCCCATCATCTAATTGATACCAATCATTAGGATCATCTTTCACCGACAATGGCTTCATGTTGGCAGACACCATGCCATTCTGTAAAAACAGATCATCCTGCTCCATATAGAACAGCGACCACCCTTTTGCTTGCGCTGCTAATAACATGGCAAAACTGCTGTCTTTTTTTACAGTGATTTCTGAAATGGGATCCATCACAATCCCGATACGTTTACTCATGCTGACAGTCTCTTACGAAGATTTAGCTACGATTCTACCCTAATAGAATACCCCTGCCCGATTTTTGCCATATTTGATCGCCAAAGAGCCTTATTCAACTCGCTTTATTTCCCGACTGAGTTGTTGTAATGGAGCCGTCATCAACCAAAGGGGACTCCTGATTAATTCATTTCAGAGTTAATTCGGGTCCCCTAAAC
>JBJPGE010000113.1:0-5384 GCA_048595465.1 Methylophagaceae bacterium
ATGGCAAAAGCACTTATTCAAATGGCTCTAGATTCTCTAGATTTCGATGCAACCGTAGCACTTGCTGAGCAAGTAGCACCTTATGTTGACATTTTAGAAATTGGTACACCTTGTATCAAATATAACGGTCTAGAACTTGTTACAGCATTAAAAGCAAAATTCCCTAACAAATTAATCCTTGTTGACCTTAAAACTATGGATGCTGGTGAATATGAATCAACACCTTTCTATGAAGCCGGTGGTGATATCTGTACTGTTCTTGGCGCTTCTGATAAAGCGACAATGGGCGGCGTAATCAAAGCAGCTAATGCTAACAATGCTGAAGCTCAAATTGACTTAATCAGTGTTAAAGATAAAGCAGCATGTGCAACTGAAGCCGCTGCAAACGGCGCACAAATCATTGGTGTTCACACCGGTCTTGATGCTCAAGCAGCTGGCCAAACACCTTTTGCTGACTTAAAACTGATTGCTGATTTGAACCTTGGTGTTCGTATTTCAGTTGCTGGTGGTATCAACAAAGACACTATCCAAAGCACGGTTCAAGCTGGCGCAACAATCGTTGTTGTTGGTGCTGCAATCTACGGTGCAGATTCTCCAGCTGATTCAGCTAAAGAATTGCGTGCATTAGTTGACGCGGCATAATCTTCTTAATTAGAGTTTTCTCTAAAGTAGAATTTAAGAAACGGGCGACCACCAATTTGGGTGTCGCTCGTTTTTTTACTAGTTCAACCAAGAATTTATAATCAAATAATTTAATAGTGTTCTCAATATATTTATTTGAGGATCTAGGCTTACTAAAAATATAGAGGTATTACCATGAGCAACAAAGGTTTTTTTGCTTCAATCTGCAGCTTTTTTGGCGGTTTGTTTTCATCAGATTCAGATCAATCTAGTAATACTTCAGATGGTTTAACAAGTGTTGAGCGTTACATCCGTAGCCAATCTGCCAACACATCATCTAATGCAACCAGCGTTGATGCATATATTCAAGAAAATTCTAAACCCGTTACAACTGTCGAAGCATATATTCGCAATCTAGCAAACGCTAAGCCGGCAACTAGTGTTGAGCAATATATCCGCAATAACGGCTAATTCGCAAAACTATATTTTAAGTAAATTCACTGTATAGCGAATTTACTATACGTTTTTAACTCCATATTCAGGAAGGTATTTTAACCATGGCAAATTTACTTGACCAACTTAAAAGCATGACTGTTGTTGTTGCTGACACAGGCAACATCGGTGCAATCGAACAATTCACTCCGCGTGACGCTACAACTAACCCATCATTAATCACAGCTGCGGCTCAAATGCCAGAATATCAAAGCATCGTAGATGACACACTTAAAGGTGCTCGTGAAACTGCAGGTGCTGGCGCATCTTCTGCTGAAGTCGTTACATTGGCATTTGATCGTTTAGCCGTATCATTTGGTTTGAAAATTCTTGAAATCGTTCCTCAACGTGTTTCTACAGAAGTTGATGCACGTTTATCTTATGATACCGATGCAACTATCGCGAAAGGCCGCGACCTGATTGCTCAATACGAAGCCGCAGGCGTATCTCGTGATCGTATTCTGATCAAAGTTGCTGCAACTTGGGAAGGCATTATGGCTGCCAAGGTACTTGAAGAAGAAGGCATTCACACAAACCTTACTTTAGTCTTTGGTTTGCACCAAGCGATTGCTTGTGCTGAAAATGGTATCCAGCTAATTTCACCATTTGTTGGCCGCATTCTTGACTGGTACAAAAAAGACAGTGGTCGTGATTCTTATCCAGCAGCTGAAGATCCAGGTGTTGTATCTGTAACTGAAATCTACAACTACTACAAAAAATTTGGTTATAACACTGAAGTAATGGGCGCAAGCTTCCGTAACTTAGGTGAGATCACTGAGCTAGCGGGTGTTGACTTGCTAACAATCGCTCCAGCATTGCTTGATGAATTGCAATCAACTGAAGGTGATTTACCTCAAAAATTAGATGCTGCTAATGCTGCGTCAATGGATATTGCTAAAATCGATATGGATAAAGCAACATTTGAAAAAATGCATGCTGCAGATCCTATGGCTACTGAAAAATTAGCTGAAGGTATTGACGGTTTTGCAAAAGCATTAGTTGTACTTGAAGAATTACTTGCGAATCGTTTAGCTGAAATTGAAGCTTAATTTCATTTTTATAGCGCAGTAAAATTTATCAAGCCAATCATTCTGTAATGATTGGCTTGATACCCTCAAAAGTCAGCCAATGAATTGACATTGAACTGGCTTCTGAATTATAGTTCCTAGTCGCGTAATTAACGTGTACTAAAAATAATCTACTACTTTAGGAGTATGTAAACATGGCTCAAATTCAAATGGCTCTAGATTCTCTAGATTTCGACGCAACAATGGCTTTAGCAGAAGCAGTTGCACCTTATGTTGATATCTTAGAAATCGGTACACCTTGTATCAAATATAACGGCCTTAAGCTTGTTAAAGCTTTAGTAGCTGCTCACCCAACTAAAACAATCTTAGTTGATCTTAAAACAATGGATGCTGGTGGTTATGAATCAACACCTTTCTTCGAAGCTGGTGGTAAAATCACTACTGTTTTGGGTGCAGCTGATATGGCTACAATCCAAGGCGTTATCGATGCTTCTAAAGCTAACAATGCTGAAGCTCAAGTTGACTTAATCGGTGTTGAAGATAAAGCAGCCGTTGCTACAGCAGCAGCTGGTAACGGTGCACAAATCATCGGTGTTCACACTGGTCTTGACGCACAAGCTGCAGGTCAAACACCTTTTGCTGATCTAGCGTTAATCGCTGGTCTTGGCTTAGATGTTAAAATCTCTGTTGCTGGTGGTATCAACAAAGACACAATCCAAAGCACAGTTCAAGCTGGTGCAAGCATTGTTGTTGTTGGTGCAGCTATCTACGGTGCAGATTCTCCAGCTGATTCAGCTAAAGAATTACGCGCTCTAGTTGACGCAGCATAAGGAATAATACAATGCATCGCGATCTACTCTTAAATAAAATCACTAATATCCTTGGTGATACTGATGATTCACTCGAAGCTACATTAGTTTCAATGTGTGATGATGCCAAACGCATCTTTATTACAGGTGCAGGTCGCTCAAAACTGGTTGGTAACTTCCTAGGGATGAGATTGATGCATAGTGGTTATGAAGTGTTTGTTCAAGGTGAAATTAGTACACCAAGCATCCGTGAAGGCGATTTATTAATCGTTATCTCTGGCTCTGGTGAAACAACTCAACTTGTTTCGTTCACTGATAAAGCTAAATCTGAAGGCGCTAAAGTGGTTTTGATTTGTTCAAAATCTAGCTCAACGATTGGCAATTTAGCTGACCAAACAATTCAAATTGGTGCTGATGATAGTTTTGCTCTTACCAAGGGCATGCCTATGGGTTCTATGTTTGAATTATCCACACTTATTTTCTTGGAAGCAATGATCTCTTACATTATTCATGAAAGAGACCTGACTGAAGAAGAAATGAGATTCCGTCACGCTAATATGGAATAACTACTTTTCCTAAAAGCATTAAGAAAACGAGTAGTCTCCGGGCTACTCGTTTTTTTTTGCCTGTAATTACAGTCATAGCGCTGTATAATTCTCTAACACTTTAAAAATTGAATTATGATAATCATGACAACAGCTAAAACTCTTTACGATAAATTATGGCAACAGCATATTGTGCGGACAGATGATGACGGCACAACATTATTGTATATCGATCGCCAACTTGTGCATGAGGTTACTTCACCTCAAGCATTTGAAGGTTTACGACTAGCAAACCGCCAGCCTCACCGACTTGATTCAATATTGGCTACACCTGACCATAATGTGCCCACCAATAATCGTGAGCAAGGTATTATCGACCCTATTTCACGTATTCAGGTTGAAACACTAGACAAAAACTGTAAAGACTTTGGCGTAACCGAGTTTGATTTATCCGATGTACGCCAAGGCATCGTGCATGTGGTTGGACCAGAACAAGGCGCAACACTACCAGGAATGACGGTTGTTTGTGGTGATTCTCATACATCAACACATGGTGCATTTGGTGCTTTAGCATTTGGTATAGGCACATCAGAAGTTGAACATGTGATGGTCACTCAATGTTTAATTCAGAAGAAAGCTAAAAACATGTTAGTACGTGTTGACGGTCAAGTTAGAGATGGCGTTACAGCTAAAGATATTGTATTAGCCATTATCGGTGAATTAGGTACCGCAGGGGGTACAGGTTATACCATTGAATTTGCAGGTGAAGCCATCCAAGCACTGAGTATGGAAGGTCGTATGACTGTATGTAATATGACCATTGAAGCAGGCTCACGCGCCGGTATTATCGCCGTAGATAACACCACTATAGAGTATCTAAAAGGTCGCCCTTTTGCACCTTCAAGTGAAAACTGGGATAAAGCGGTTACTGCTTGGCAAGAATTACACAGTGATGATAATGCTATTTTTGATAAGACGATTATTTTAAATGCCGCCGATATTAAACCTCAAGTCACATGGGGAACCTCCCCCGAAATGGTGGTTGCTATAGATGACAAGGTTCCAAACCCCGTAAATGAATCCGATTTGGTAAAACGTGATGGCATTGAGAAAGCATTAGCTTATATGGGCTTAAATGCCGATCAGAAGATTACTGATATTCAACTTGATCGCGTCTTTATTGGCTCATGTACCAATTCTCGCATCGAAGACTTGCGTCAAGCTGCAGCGGCCATAAAAGGTGGTAAAGTGGCAAGCAGTTTAAAACAGGCCTTAGTCGTACCCGGTTCAGGCTTAGTCAAAGCGCAAGCTGAACAAGAAGGCTTAGACAAGCTCTTTATTGAAGCAGGTTTTGAATGGCGCGATCCTGGTTGCTCTATGTGTTTAGCCATGAATGCCGATCGTCTAGAATCAGGCGAACATTGCGCCTCAACATCGAATCGTAATTTTGAAGGCCGCCAAGGTTTAGGTGGTCGCACGCATCTTGTCAGTCCGGCTATGGCTTCTGCCGCTGCGATTGCAGGTCATTTTGTTGATATTTCAAGCTGAATGACCACTATTGAGCGCACCATTATAGATGAACTGCATACATTGCGAGATGTCCTTCGCTGGACAATATCGCAATTTAATAGTGCTGATTTATTCTATGGCCACGGCAATGCGGATGCGTTTAATGATGCTTTACAATTAATCCTACACAGTCTCCATTTACCTGCTGCTGAATTTCCTGAACTGTTTGCAGATGCCCGTTTAACTCATGCTGAGAAACAAGCCATTGCTGAATTAGTTCATCGTCGCATAACTGAACGTGTGCCAGTGCCTTATTTAACACATGAAGCATGGTTCGCAGGCTTAGCTTTTTATGTTGATGAACGTGTGTTAATCCCCCG
>JBJPGE010000114.1:0-5321 GCA_048595465.1 Methylophagaceae bacterium
GTGATGGTGTCATGTGCCGATATTCTTGCCAAAGCTAAAGAAGAAAATGTCGATATTATTGGTTTGTCAGGCTTGATCACGCCGTCACTTGATGAAATGGTGCATGTGGCAAAAGAGATGGAGCGCTTAGGTTTTGAAATCCCCGTGATGATTGGTGGGGCGACAACTTCATTAATTCACACGGCCGTTAAAATTGACCAAAACTATCATGGTGCCAGTATTTATGTGAAAGATGCTTCTCGTGCAGTAGGGGTCGCTCAGAACTTGATTACGCCGGATAAGCGTGATGATTTTATTGCTAAAATAAAAGAAGATTATGAGACTAAGCGCACGCGACATAAAGGAAGGAAAAGCACACGTCGTCAGCTTACGATTGCAGATGCACGAGCCAATAAGACAAAAATCGATTGGTCTGAATATTCCCCAACGATTCCAAGTAAGCTGGGTGTGCAAGTGTTTGATGACTATCCTTTAGCAGACTTAGTTGAGCGAATCGATTGGACGCCTTTTTTCCAAACATGGGAGTTGGCGGGGAAATATCCACGAATTTTAGAAGATGAAATAGTCGGCGAGCATGCCACGCATTTATTCAACGATGCTAAGGCAATGTTAACTAAAATTGTTGATGAAAAATGGTTAACAGCACGTGCTGTAATAGGCTTATTCCCAGCGAATAGCATTAACGATGATGATATTGAAGTGTATACCGATGACAGTCGCAGTGAAGTGCGTATGACATTGCATAGTTTACGCCAGCAAGGTGAGCGTCCGCCGGGTCGTCCTAATGCAGCATTAGCCGATTTTATTGCACCTAAAGACAGTGGTGTAAAAGATTATATCGGCGGCTTTGCCGTGACAGCAGGCATTGGTATTGATGAACATATCGATCGTTTTGAAGATGATCACGATGATTATCAAAGCATCATGCTTAAAGCTTTGGCTGATCGTTTGGCAGAAGCTTTTGCCGAGCGTTTACATGAGTTAGTACGTAAAGATGTCTGGGGTTATGTTGCTGATGAGAAATTAGACAATGAAGCATTAATCGATGAAAAATACCAAGGTATTCGCCCTGCACCGGGTTATCCTGCATGTCCAGATCACACTGAAAAAGCATTGTTATGGGATTTATTAGAACCTGAAAAGAATGTAGGTATAACCATCACTGAAAGTTATGCGATGTTACCCACTGCTGCGGTAAGCGGCTTTTATTTTGCTCACCCAGAATCACGTTATTTTGGGCTAGGTAAAATTGATAAAGACCAAGTTGAAGATTATGCTCAGCGTAAGGGTTGGTCAATGGATATCGCCGAACGTTGGTTGGCACCTGCTTTATCGTATGATGATTAAGGAGAACTTTATGCAAAATGCGATAGATGATTTGCAAATGAAGCTCGCATTTCAAGAAGATTTACTTGAGCAACTTAATCAAGTTGTAACGGAGCAGCAACAGCAAATAACAAATTTAGAATTAGCACTGGAAACAATGAAAGTGCAGGTTAATACGATGCAAACGGCGACTCAAGAATCAGGTTCACAGCACGAGTTGCCACCTCACTATTAACCATGCAACAGCGGCAATGTGTAATTTTAGAAGGTAATGTAAAGTGGTGTGAGGCATCATCGACACTATTGCTGAAACAGTTTGATCCCAGCAAGGTTATTTCTTTATCAGATCAAATAGATGACGGTTATTTAGTCATTAGCCAAAAACAAGCCCAGCAACAATTGGGCAAAGAGTTTGATGCTGTTATATTTGATGGGCTGACAGAATTAAACCCAGATAGTTTAGGTGCCATGATGGGCACGATTAAACAGGGTGGCGTGCTGATCTTGTGGTTAAATACCGATGAAACAAGTGTATGGTTGCAGCGTTTAAAAGGTATTTCAGAAGTATTTTCACAGCAACATGCTAATTTTCACATTGCTCAACAAGGGCAGACCTTACCTCAGCTTTCATCCATTGAAGCTCAGCCGCAATCAAATGAAATTTATTTGACGGATGATCAACGAAAGGCTGTTGACGCAATAAAACATGTTGTACATGGCCACAGGCGTAGACCACTGGTTTTATCTGCTGATAGAGGCAGAGGAAAATCAGCATCACTAGGTATTGCTGCTGGCCAATTATTAAATGAAGGTAAGCAAACCATTTTAGTCACTGCACCTAGTTTGGCTGTAGCTAAAACGGTATTTGAACATGCTTATCGATTATTACCTGAGGCTGAATATGACGCAGGTTTAATTACACTACAAAATGCTGAAATACGCTTTATTGCTCCCGATGCATTAATTGAATTGGATCTTAAAGCCGACTTGTTACTGGTAGATGAAGCGGCTGCTATTCCTGCATCTATTCTAGAAAAACTATTGCAAAAATATTCACGGATTGTCTTTTCAACAACCTTACATGGCTATGAAGGTACTGGGCGAGGTTTTGCTGTTCGTTTTCAAAATATCCTTGATCAACAAACACCTGATTGGCGTCGTTATAGGATGGAAACTCCAATTCGTTGGGCTGAGAATGATATGTTGGAGGACTTTAGTTTTCAATCGCTATTATTGAATGCTTCGCCAGTCAGCGATGAATTAATTAGCAATGCTGAATTGAATGATTGTCAGATTGAACAAGTAGATTGCCGGCAGTTACTTGATGATGAACACAGCCTAGTCGAATTATTTGGTTTGATGGTGCTGGCACATTATCGAACGCGACCCTCCGATTTGAGAATGTTGTTCGATCGTGAAGATATAAAGCTAATCGTCGCTCGTTATCGAGAACATATTGTGGCTAGTGTTTGGTTGGTTAATGAGGGCGAATTGGGTAATAAACTTTCACAAGCTGTCTATGAAGGTACGCGGCGGATAAAAGGGCATTTATTACCACAATCGCTGCTGGCTCATGCCGGAGTTGAGGGTGCAGGTTTATTAACATATCAGCGTGTAGTACGCATTGCTGTTCACCCCGCTATTCGACAGCGAGATATTGGTCAAGCACTTCTAAATTATAGTGTGAAGCAGGCACAGTTAAAAGAGATTGATGTGATCGGAACCAGCTTTGCGATGGATGATGGTTTAATAGATTTTTGGGTGAAATCTACCTTTGAATTTGTGAGATTAGGTATCCATCGTGATGATGTGAGCGGAAGCCATTCGGTCATGATGTTACAAGCGGTTTCCCCGGAGGGGACGGCTATTATCAGTGCTGCTAAACAGGGTTTTCAACAACAGTGGTTCCATTTGCTGCATAGTCAATTTAAATCATTATCAACGGAAAATGTTCTTAAAATTTGTCAGTTAATACAATCAACTGAACGTACTTTAGCAATAGAAGAACAGCGAGAAGTTAAATCTTTTGCATATGATCAACGTGGTTATGAATTTAGCCAAGTAGCGTTGTGGCACTGGATAGGGCAGCAGGTGTGTAGCCCTGAATTTTTACAATTAAACCTGCAACAGAAAAGCGTGTGTATTCAATCCGTACTACAACAGCATTCGTGGAAAGATGTGGCTAAAGACTTAGGGTTTTCAGGGAAAAAACAGGCCATTAATATGCTTCGTGAAACGACGGCAGCATTATTGGAAACTAGTAAATTTCACGACGGAAAATAATGGTGTCACTACCTTTGAACAAACCAAAACTGGCTCGTGCAGAAGCTTCATTATCATAGATACCATTACCATTGTAATCACCTAATAACCAGTTATAGGAGCCTGATATTTGGCTTCTTATATTAACGTAACCTTGATTATCTTCCCCTGGTGCTGAGAGTGACAATAACGCACTACCATTCGCGAGAGGGTTGTTGTTTGTTAGTGTGCTTGCAGTTGCTCCACTAGCAATCGTTATGGTTGTATTGCCTGCTAACCAACCACCGCCTCCTGTTTCAGGATTTGATAGTTGAAGCTGAGAAGCCAAGATTAGCGTTGTGCATTGATCAGCGGTATTAGTTGTCCAATCAATGCCATTAAAATATTCCATTTTTATTGCCACAGACAGTGGGGTTAATTCGCTACCATGGGCATTGTTGATAGCAATTCGCCCGAACCGAACCGAGCCGCCAGTAGCTTGAAGAATATGAGGCAGTGCTTGTGTTGTTACACCGTCACTATCAGTGATAGCAGTAAAACTGAGATTAACAGTATTGGTATAAGGCGCAACTAGGCTATTAGCATCATGTAAATGATTATAAGAATCTGTACCGAAAGTGAAGTTTAGGCTACCATCTGCATTATCGTTTAATGAAGATGCAGCGGGATTCCAGTTTAGGCTAATGAGGTCGATATTATTGACTTGTAGTTTTACGGCATCACTTGTAGGGGTAGTGACAGAAAAGTCAGACGGAGTTAATTTAGCGAAACTACCCGAATAGTTCTGTGTGATAGCAGAAGCGGAATTATAAGCCGTTATTTTTAGTTCTGGCGCCGTTTGATAGGTAAAGGGTTGTCCACTGTAGGTAAAATTAGTGCAGGCATCATCAAATGAACCATTATTAACGGTAGTGGCTTTGAAATGATCGGGAATGAACCGACCTATTGTAATTTCTGGTGAAGAAATAGTGCGATTAGTAATCGAGGTTCCATCCGCGGCATCGACCCCTGCAAAATCTTCATCATTCATTTTCAATGAAATAGCACCTACTTCAGAGTAATGAGCCGTATCACTACTAATTACGCCATTGGAATTTGTCAATGTTCCTAAATTAAGCATCCCTAATATACCTCCTGCAGGAGAAACTAATGCTGGATAACTATCTATTAGGATGGGAATATCATCATAATTCGTCATGATTGTGCCGGCTGAATCGATCGCCTTTAGCTGTAATGAAAATGGACGGCCCGCCTTATGTGTCGTATTTTCAGTAGGTGCAGAATCATTGATTGTTTGACTGCTTCCCGCTGTTTCCCAGTTATTATGCTGGGCAACGAGTGTAAATGCAGCAGGTCGAATAGCGAATTTATCGATTGCACAGGCGATAATAAGTGGCCCAACCGGTGGTTGGTAACTCATCCGTACATAGACCTCTTTCCAAACGTTATTTGTTACAGGCATAGTGACTGTTGAACGCCCGTTGCTAATCGCTGCAACAGCTAAAGTTGCTATAACAGTTGAAGTTACCGGGCAACTATTAGCATCGAGTGCGACACTTGCCATATTAGCAAGTAATTCAATTTTCACATCTTTTGTAAAGCTAGCATCCACGGCTGATTTATCTGTATTAAGAGCTATAACATCAAAACTGATAGATGCATTGTTGGCAACTCGAGTTTGAAGCGAACCTATAATAGCGGTGGCGGTTGTCACCGTATCAAAGGCATTAAAG
>JBJPGE010000115.1:0-5319 GCA_048595465.1 Methylophagaceae bacterium
AGCAAGAAGATGTTCGAGGCATGGTTGATGATGTATTGTCGGAAACACGTTTGGCCGTCTCGACAAGTGAGCTATTGTCAGAACGCTTAAATACTACGATGGTCGAAATGCAAGATTTGAAGAAAGACCTTGATGTTGCTCGACGTGAAGCAAAAATAGATACATTAACAAAGCTAGCAAATCGGAAAGCGCTGGATGAAGTGTTAGAAAAAGCAACCAGAGATGCCGATAGTAATAATGTAGAACTGTGTATCATTTTCTCTGATTTGGATTTGTTCAAGAAAGTAAATGACAAGCATGGTCATTTAGTGGGCGATCAAGTATTAAGAGTTGTTGCTAACACGCTGAAAGGGGCTGTAAAAGGTCGAGACCTTGTTGCACGATACGGTGGCGAAGAATTTGCTATTGTAATACTGAACACTAGCATTGATAATGTTAAGAGTTTAGCTGAAAATATACGTGCTGAAATTGCGGCAAAACGTATGCAACGTAAAGATACCCGTGAATCATTAGGCACTATCACAATGTCATTTGGTGTTGCACGATATTTCCCTTCAGAAGGGGTTGATAGCTTCTTGCAGCGTGCAGACCGAGCGTTATATATGGCGAAACGTAAAGGTAGAAATGCAGTAGAAGAGGCGCTGCCACCTACTATTTAGCTGTTTATTTAGAAACTGTCTGTTAGAAATACTTCATCTAGAGCAAGCTGACCTCCACGAGGTCTAGCATCTTCCGTCTTCTTACCAATAGTGAGCATCATGGTGATAATATGATCATGTGGCAAACTGATTATTTTAGCGACTTTATCAAAGTCAAAACCATCCATTGGGCAACTATCATAGCCTAATTCTTTGGCCATTAGCATGATATTCATTGCAGCAATACTTGATGAACGGAAACATTCATCTCGCTGAGCTTGATGATGATTAGTGTAATAGTTTTCAATTGCAGGCAATAAAAAATCCTGAACTTCTTGAGGAGCATTCTGCCAGTATCGCTCTGGTTGTTTTTCCCAGGCGTTGAGATCGGCACACAACACTAATAATAGTGATGCTTCCGTGACTTGTACCTGTCCCCAGCTAGCATCTTGAATTTGTTGTCGTTTGTCTTTATCTTGAACTTGTATAAAGCGCCAGTGCTGTATATTAAATGCCGTCGGAGATAAGATTGCATGCTCCATTAAATCGGTTACTTCCTCATCCGTCATGATATGTTCAGGATCAAAGTGTTTAACACTGCGGCGTTCGACAATGGCTTGTTTTATATTCATAAAGGCTCTTAAACGATGGGGAAAAATAGGGATTACAGTAACTGTTCTACTTTAATGTAGATATTTTGTTGATGCTGTTCGTGGCTATGGTAGCTTGTTGTACCGTATTGTTCGATATTTTCCCCATTATTTGTTTCTCCGAGCAAAATCCATTCGCCTTCGGCACCAGAAACAGTCGTTACAATACTGCTTGCTTCAACCGTGCCTGTTTGATTGGATAAATGTCCAAACATGGGGTGAACGTCAACGGTAACATTATGGTTTGGTAATACTCTAGCAACGGCTTTGAAACCATTATCTATATTAATATAGTGAGTGGTATTTTGAACCGCTAAATCACCACTTGAACTTAGTATTAAATATTGTTCTTGTTGCGGAATACCTTCACTCATTATGATTGAAACAGGTGAATTCGCAATGCCTTGCGCTTGAAAATATTGGTCTTTATTCCTAGCGTTTTTTGTTGACCATTTTTGAATAGATGCGCTAGCACTAACATCGCCATCTATAACAGAGATACCCCCTGAAACTTGGCTACCATCTTGGTTAGATAATAGTTTATCTGTTCTTACCACACTAATTTTTAGTCGTTGGATGGGTGTATCTAGCTGACTAATAAGTTGTTTTATTTGCTTAATTGTTTTTGAGTCTGCTTGCAGAATAATAAAATCATTAAATGCACGCGCTGTAGCTTGTTTGGGTAAAAAAGCTTGAACTTCAGGCAATACCTCACCGGCTAACCGATGGTTAAGCTGAATTGTCTCAATTCTATTTTCTGCTAATAATTGACTGCTAAAAAGAATGATAAAAATACAAACTACGATGTTTCTCATATTGTTAATCTCCTGACCGATCTATCTGCCTTGCTATGTTGCCATAAATCATTAAATTGCAGATATAACTCTCGTACTTCCAATCGATCATATCGGTTTGCAAAACCATTGTATTGGGTGGCACGAGGGCACGTTAAATAAGCAAAGTCATCCACTATAAATAAAGTATGTTGAATGGTTTGTTCTTGTTTCTCTGGGTTACGAATATGGATTGCTGTCGATAATTGTTGTGCGAGCTCTATTAAGCGATGGCCTTGTTGCATATTGGCTTTAGTATTTTGAGCAATAATTTGTATTTCTGAACGCGGGCTCCGTCGTGCTAAACGGCTAGCACATTCAATAAACTCTTGATTATCAAAAAGAACGTGGTCAATATTGCGACCTAAAATACAAATACGATGCTTAGCTTGCTGCGCTAGCTCAATAACTAAGGCAATGGCTTCCTCCCTGCCATCAAAGCGAATACGCTCTGATTTATGATTATTATTGGGGAAGTCTTCCATATTTTAGCTAGTCCATTTAACAATTACGAGCTTGCTCTGCTGCATTACCAATGTAGTTAGCAGGAGTGAGTTTACGTAGGCTCACTTTTGCTTCTTCAGGCAATTCTAAGCCTTCAATAAATTCGAGTAATATTTGTTCATTAACACGTTGACCACGAGTGAGGTCTTTTAGTTTCTCATATGGGTTTTCAATGCCGTAACGACGCATAACAGTTTGAATAGGTTCTGCCAACACTTCCCAATTAGCATCCAAATCAGCAGCCATTGATTCAGGATTAGGATCCAATTTACTAATACCTTTCAATGCAGAGCTATACGCTAAAATAGAATATGAAAAACCAACACCGACATTACGTAAAACGGTTGAATCTGTTAAATCACGCTGCCAGCGAGAAATAGGTAGTTTAATAGCTAAGTGATCAAACATCGCATTAGCTAATCCCAAGTTGCCTTCAGCATTTTCGAAGTCAATAGGGTTAACTTTATGCGGCATGGTTGAAGAGCCAATTTCACCTTTAACTGTTTTTTGTTTGAAATGGCCAATAGAAATGTAACTCCAAATGTCACGACAGAAATCGATTAAAACGGTATTGAAACGCATCATGGCTTGGAATAATTCAGCCATATAATCATGAGGCTCGATTTGTGTTGTATATTTGTTCCACTGCAAACCTAAGCCAGTAACAAAGGCATCAGCCATCATTGGCCAGTCAACATTTGGATACGCTGATAAATGTGCATTGTAGTTACCCACCGCACCATTCATTTTTCCGTAAAATAGAACCGCTGCAACATGGGTGCGTTGGCGCTCTAAACGGTGTACAACATTAGCCATTTCCTTGCCTAAAGTGGTAGGGGAGGCAGGTTGGCCATGAGTACGCGACATCATGGGTGTTTCAGCATGCTCAATGGCAATTTTACGAATGGCACCAATCAATGTATCCATTTCAGGTAAAATCACATCTTCACGCGCATTTTTAAGCATAATGCCATAAGAGGTATTATTGATGTCTTCTGAAGTACAAGCAAAGTGAACAAACTCGCTTATTGCATCGAGTTCAGCATTTGCTTTTAATTTACGTTTAATGAAATATTCAACCGCTTTAACATCATGATTAGTGGTGCGTTCAATATCTTTAATTTCAGCCGCATCTTCAATTGAGAAATTAGATACAATTTCGTTTAAGAATAATTCAGCTTCACTACTCAGTTTAGGTACTTCAGCTATATCATCATTAGCACCAAGTAGATGTAACCAGCGAACCTCAACTTCAACACGTGCGCGCAATAAGCCATATTCACTAAAATAAGGGCGTAAGGCTTTTGTTTTATCAGCATAGCGACCATCAACAGGGGATATGGCGGTGAGTGAAGTAAGATTGTCTTCCACGAAAGCTCCAAAAAATTAAGCAAAATAATTGATGAAATTATACCAGATCTACAGTTCTATTCGGAGAGCATGTTAAAATGTTCGATTAAAGTTTGAACACTGGAGAAAATTGCGTGCTGAATGACTATCAAAAACATGTTGAAGAACGTGCGGAACAAGGTTTGCCACCATTACCATTAGATGCTGAGCAAGTATCTGGGTTGGTTGAGTTACTTAAAACAGAGCCTACGGAACAATTATTAGAACTATTGATTCACCGTGTGCCGCCGGGTGTTGATCAAGCGGCGTATGTTAAAGCGAGTTTTTTAGCTGATGTGGCAAAAGGCGATGTGGCTTGCTCATTAATTGATGCGGTTAAAGCGACTGAGTTATTAGGCACGATGCGCGGTGGTTACAATATCCAACCATTGATCGACTTGTTAGATGATGAAATGACAGCAGCGACAGCGGAAACAGCGTTATCACACACATTGCTAGTTTATGATGCGTATCATGATGTAGTTGAAAAATCAGCAACAAATGATTATGCAAAACGTGTTGTGCAATCATGGGCAGATGCCGATTGGTTCACTGCTAAACCTGCATTGCCAGAAAGCATAACCTTAACCGTGTTTAAAGTAGCCGGTGAAACAAATACAGATGATTTGTCACCAGCTACTGAAGCGTGGAGCCGTCCTGATATTCCTTTGCATGCCAAAGCGATGTTGATTAATACAATGGACACGCCCTTAGATGATATTGCTGAGTTAAAGAAAAAAGGTCATCCATTAGCGTATGTGGGTGATGTTGTGGGGACAGGTTCATCGCGTAAATCAGCCATTAACTCTGTGCTTTGGCATATGGGCAGAGATATTGATTTTGTACCTAATAAACGCCAAGGTGGTGTTGTTTTAGGTACCAATATCGCGCCGATTTTTTATAACACTGCTGAAGATTCTGGTGCATTACCGATTGAATGTGATGTGTCTGGCTTAAATACGGGTGATGTTATTACCATTTATCCTTATGAAGGTAAGATTACCAATGAAGCGGGTGACACGATTTCAACATTTGAAATGCGCCCAACAACGTTATCTGATGAAGTGCGTGCTGGTGGCCGTATTCCGCTTATTATTGGTCGTGGATTAACAGATAAAGCACGTGAAACATTGGGTTTAGCACCTTCTGATGTGTTTTTACGTCCTGTTGCTCCTGCTGATACGGGTAAAGGGTTTACCTTAGCTCAGAAAATGGTCGGTAAAGCTTGTGGTATTGAAGGCGTTCGCCCTGGCACATATTGTGAACCTAAAGTCACAACAGTTGGCTCGCAAGATACAACCGGTG
>JBJPGE010000116.1:0-5313 GCA_048595465.1 Methylophagaceae bacterium
GTTATCTTGATTCCCAAATGGTGAACTGGAATCGTGATATTTATAGTCTTTCACCGTAATAGTAGAGAAAACAATAATGAGTAAAGGTACAGTTAAATGGTTCAATGCCGATAAAGGTTTCGGTTTTATTACACCTGAAGATGGTAGCAAGGATCTGTTTGTTCATCATTCAGAAATTCAATCCGACGGATACGCATCACTGAATGATGGTCAGGCCGTTGAGTTTGAAGTGGGTGAAGGACAAAAAGGCCCATGTGCAAATAAAGTTGTTGCTGTTTAAGTAAGCGATAACACCTAACAATTCAAGAAGCGGATGGCTACGTCACCGCTTCTTGAGGCGTTATGTGGCTGGCTTAACGTCCGCTAAAATATACTTCTCATTAAGGCCATCCGGCGCTTAATTACCTAGAACCTTTGCTTTAGATTTTTTGGCTGCCTTTGCGGCTTTCTTCTCTTTTGCAGTTAAAAGTGGTTTCTTTTTAGCATTCTTTTTACTGTCTTGTCCTTTACTCATGATATTTTCCTCTTGAAGTAACGTCTTAAACCTAAAGTCAGTTTGAGCCTAAATCAATTGGGTCAGACTCGATTAATTTTTCTAAATTTTTAATATCAGATTATTTTTGTGAATAGCGGTCAAAACGCGAAATATATTCATCTATATTTTGTTCAAACATCTCTGCGAAGCGTTGTGTGAAGTATTCTAACGCTGCTTGTTTCTCTGCTTGCAACTTCTCAGCACTATCAACTGAACGGGCTACGCTAAACGCATTAAACCGCGCGGCAGAAAATAGAATTGATGTATTAACATCATCTACCGAACACTCAGGCACTTGCTCGTTTGCAACGGCAATAAACTCATCAGCACGTTGTTGAAATGTTTTTGTAGTAGGTGAATTTTCACTCATTATTATTCTCTTAATATGGTTATTTAATTTAATAAAAAAAGGCACCCGAAGATGCCTTAATCACTTTAGAAGTGCTGGTAATGCTTTTTCAATGTTTTCGTTACTTGCCAAACACTTTTTAAACCGTCGGGGAAGATAACGTAATCACCCGGTACAATTGTCACTGGCTCGCCACCATCTGGAGTGACAACAATTTCGCCTTCTAAAATATATGAGCGTTCGCTTTTATCGTCAAAATCAAGACGAAATTCAGATACTGGGCAGTCCCAAATATTCCAGCTTGAAACGCCTAATTCTTTTAATTTTTCTTCACTTACGTTTTTTTCAATAATAATTTCTGGCATAACATCCCTACGTTGTCTGTTGTTAGTAAAATAGTTAAAATTCTTAATCGCTATTAGTGCGATGCGTCACCACTCAATGTGGGACACGGGAATAATAACAGAAAGCGCATTGCAGCAAAATATAACATGATGACGGTTTACTCATCTTTATTATATTGCAAACATGTTAAGACGATGCGGTGCTATAATTTACCGTAATTTATTCACTTTAATTCTCATCTATTAACGCCTATGTTTATTGAAAAGTTTTATATCGAAAAAGACGCGCGGTTCCTGATTTCAAAACAACAGGCTAGCAACTTTGCAAAACAGATTGCTGATGATTTTAATCCGCTGCACGACCCTGACCATAAAAATTTCTGTGTTCCGGGTGACCTCTTATTTTCATTGATTTTGAACAAATACGGGCTTAGCCAAAAGATGTCATTCACCTTTTCTGGAATGGTTGGCGACAATGTGCCGCTACACTTTCCCCCAGCAGACAACGGTGAATTCACCATCACGGATGATAATGAGAAACACTATCTGGATGTAGAACATAGTGGTTCTATTTCTGAAGATAAAGAGCTGATCTCGGAATTCACTAAAAGCTATGTCGCATTTTCTGGCAAAAACTTCCCCGATCTTATTGTGCCTTTGATGGAGGAGCACAATGTGATGATCAATCCAGATAGACCCATGGTGGTTTATAACAATATGTCTATTGAACTTGATACTATCGATATTCACAATCCAGCATTAGAACTTGTTGCAACCAGCCTCACTGTTCAAGGTAAAAAAGCCATCGTTTTACTTGAATTTGCAGTTAAATCTAATGGCGAAACAGTGGGTAAAGGAATAAAAAAACTGATGCTCAGGGGCCTACAGAAATACGACCAAGAAAGAGTCGATGGTCTGGTTGACTATTATAAAGGCCGAAAAGCATCGCTAGGATAAGGCGACGCTTTATTTTCAAATCATTACAAAATAGCCTCCATCATTTTGATTTTGGGCTACACACTAAAATTTTAGGAATAACATGAACAAAATTACCGTTGATAGCAACCCAAGTGAAGCACTGTTAAAAAAATTGGGTACGGCTAACTGGCCAACATGGCAAAAAGAAGTATCGGTATTCCCATGGGAATTCGTTACTACAGAAACAGCACTTATTTTAGAGGGTGAATGTGAAATGACACCTGAAGATGGCAGCCCTGTTGTTTCGTTTAAAGCGGGTGATTTAGTGGTATTCCCAAACGGCTTTAAAGGCAGTTGGGAAGTAAAGAAATCACTTAAAAAGCAATATAAACACATCGACGGTAAGTTTGTTAAATGTTTTTTTAACCATTTGACCATTTGGTCTAATACCATTAAATCAATTTTCAAATAAAGTCATCGCTCTGAGCGTTAAAAATGAATAGTAAACTACAAAATTTATCAGAGATTGTCGCTAGGGCGAATGATGTGTTCTATAGCAAAGTTGAACATATCGATACTCTAATGGGAATAATGGATAAAACCTTACGTAAGCAAGGCATTAAAGCAGATGCTGTCACCATTGATTGTATTCCTTTAGATAAAAAGATCGTTATCCTGCTCCATGATGATACGCCTGACTTTGTAAGTATTGCGCTGGGCAATAAGCAAGGTGAAATTTATTCATCTTCAGAATATGAACTTTCCCAAGTCTCCGAAGACGTTATCGTGGAGATAATGGAAGCAAATTTTACTTAGATTTTAGTATTAACGCTCAATAAACACACAACGAGAAAAATATGAACATACAAAGCCATTTTGCAGATATTGATACACCAACAGGTGTGATGCGTACTTATATTCACCGCCCCGATGTGGATGCTGATGCTAGCTACCCTGTTATTTTATTTTATTCTGAGATTTTTCAACAAACCGGGCCTATCGAACGTGCGGCTAAGTTTATGGCGAGTCAGGGTTATGCTGTGTTAGTGCCTGAGGTGTTTCATGAGTTGAACCCGATTGGTACGGTTTTGGGTTATGACGATGCAGGCCGTGAAAAAGGCAATGCGGATAAACATGCTAAAGATGTGCAGGGTTATGACACCGATAATGTGGCGATGATTGAGTTTGCTAACGATCAAGACTGGTGTAATGGTCATATCGGTGCGATGGGGTTTTGCATTGGTGGGCATTTGGCTTTTCGTGCTGCTTTGCAGAGCGAAGTGAAAGGTGCGGCGTGTTTTTATGGCACTGATTTACATATTCAGGTGATTCCTAATCAACCGGGTCAACACAGCATGGAACGTTTGGATGATATTAACGGCGAGTTATGCATGATTTGGGGCAAGCAAGATAACCATATCCCCACGCAAGCGCTGGCTAAGATTTATAAAGAATTAAACGAAACTGATATTACCTTCACATGGCATGAGTTTAATGCAGGCCACGCGTTTATGCGTGATGAAGGTGATGGTGGTCGTTATGATGCTCAAACAGCTCAGTTAGCTTATCAGTTGGCACTCAATTTATTTAGCAGAACTTTGCGTTAGTCGGTGGACTTAGCCTCCCCTTCTTTTTATTATTGAACACTTATTTTTAATACCCGTTTAAGGACTAAACACATGAAAAAACTACTGCTTGCCATTCTTGTTCTCGCACCTGCAGTTTGGGCGGGTGCTACGTGGTTCACCTCTCAAAATACTGAGAATGTATTAGATGAAATGCTGGCGCAATCGAACAAACAAACAGCCGAAGCAGCACCTTTTATGAGTATGGAAAAGACATCATTCAAAAAAGGCTTTGCTAAAAGTGCAGCACAATCCGTTATTACCATCGACCCCGCCTTTTTTGGTAAGAAAGAAATACCGATTATTCACATCGGTCTTAATCACACCATCTATCACGGCCCATTGATGATGACGCCTAATGGCATCAAAACAGGCACCAGCTACATTCTGACAACGCTTGATCAAACCTCATTTTCTGAAGAAGTACAAGCTATTATCACGTCATTGTTTGGAGATGTGGAACCGTTTGTTTCAGGTGTGACCACCGGTGCAGGCGATATGATTGATACTGATTTCACTCTTGCGCCCTTTTCTATTGATGCCGCACAAATTGAAGAGTTCACCAGTGAGGATTTAGGTGAAGAACAATTAGAGTTTTCTTTTGATGGTATCTCTGGCGATTTTACGGGTAATGTTGAAGGAACCATCATCAACGGTATGATGAATATGGGTGAAATAAAAATGAAAGGTAATGATGGTGACAATATTAATGTTACCTTCATTATGGCGCCTTCAATTATCGATATGGATGTTGATGAGTTTTATAAAAGCTCTATTCTTGATGGCAAAATCACGATCACCATTCCCCGCTTCTTATTCTCTGATGGTGAAGGTACCGATGTTGTTTTCAATGATCTCTATATCGTCTCTTCTGCTGAGCAAGAGCAAGGCCTAATGAAGGCAGCGGCTACGTTTGATATTGATACAGTGCATATTGAATCACCCGAGGCAGGATTTAATTTTCCTGATTCTAAGGTGCATATAAACGGTAGCATTAGCGGGATTGAACGCACGGCAGTTATTAAACTAATTGATCTTGAACATGAAATGAATATGTCTCAAATGTCGATGCTTAGCAGTGATGATCTCGACGACACTTCTGAGGAAATAATGGCATCAATGCTGGCCTATTATCGTGCTTTAGGCGATATGATTAAGCAAGGTGTTAAGACTCAGTCAATCCTAGAAATCAGTAATGATACTGGTAATGCAGCGGTTAATCTTGACCTGAATTACACCGATGCAAAACAACTTTTTGCACTGAAAACAGTGAAAGATCTTGCACTGGCTGTGCAAGGTAATCTTGCCATTACTATTGATAAAAATATGCTCGTAGGTACACCATTAGAAGAAGCCATCGCCATGCCGATCATGATGGGCTTTGCCGTTGAAAAAGAAGAACGTTATGAGTCTATAGCAAACCTTAACTCGGGCGAATTAATGCTTAATGATCAGCCGGTGCCTTTCTTAGATATGATTGGTAACGAGCCTTTGGCATGGGATGAGATTTTTGGTATGTAAATTTAAAAAGTCCCTATTTTG
>JBJPGE010000117.1:0-5299 GCA_048595465.1 Methylophagaceae bacterium
TTCTATATCAGCCAACTGGACCAGCGTTAACGCTGCTTGCCAACCTTTAGTTGACAGCCTTGTGGCTAATGCACAAGCATTACAACTTGAAATCAGCACACTAAGCAACGGCACACGCATTATCGATGCAGGTATTAAATGCAACGGTGGTTTAGAAGCTGGTCGCTTAATTGGTGAAATCTGCATGGGTGGATTAGCAACAATCACAATGGGCACCAACAGCGGTTTTGATAACTGGCCTTGGTCAGTCAATGTGCATGCCAAAACACCCGTATTAAGCTGTCTCGGCAGCCAATATGCCGGTTGGAGCTTGTCTCATGAAAAGTTCTTCGCATTAGGCAGTGGCCCTGGGCGTGCGCTGGCAGGCAAAGAAGAAGTATTAAAAGAATTCGGCTACAAAGATACCGCTGATAAAACAGTCATCGTGTTAGAAACCGATAAATTCCCCCCCATTGAAATTGCTGAAAAAGTAGCTAAAGATTGCGGTATTAAAACAGAAGATTTAACGTTTATCTTAACACCCACTTCTAGTCTTGCTGGCGTTATGCAAATTGCTATCCGCGTATTAGAAGTGGCTATGCATAAAGCACATACTCTGCATTTCCCTATGGATAAAATCATTGATGGTTTTGGTGTAACGCCCGTTTCACCTCCAGGCGGTGACTTTATGACTGGTATGGGTCGCACTAACGATGCCATTCTTTACGGCGGTATGGTACATCTATTCGTCGATGCAACAGATGATGAAGCACAAGACCTCGCAGAAAAACTACCCAGCAACACCTCGTCTGATTACGGTCGCCCATTTGGTGAAATATTTAAATCATATGATTTCGACTTCTTCAAAGTTGACCCAATGTTATTTAGCCCAGCAAAAGTGACGGTGACTAATGCTAATACAGGTAAAAGCTTTACTGCTGGCGAATTGAATACAGAGTTGTTGACTACTTCGTTTGGACTGTAATGGCAGAAAGCATTGTTATTTCCAAATATATTAAGTTATTTAGTATTGCTTATTTTTTATTTTTAGTTGTATTTGGTGTAGCGTTAGCCCTGTTAGATATTGATGGCAATGCCGGAACCTCAATTGGCTCACTCGTTGCTTCAATATTTATTGCCGTTTCTAGGTTCGTTGAAGATAATAAAAGAATTCCAAATAAAACTGAAAAATCAAAATTAGTTTGGTATTCTTTTTTTTCTTCATGGATTATTTCACTCCTCCTATTTATTGCTGTAGTTTTATTTTATGGTGGAATAGCCAGCTTTGAATTTATACCTGATATATCGTTAGATAACTTAATCACTTTTGGTGTCGTTTTCTTTGTTATTTCTTTAATCTATTTGGCGGGGATTTATTTTTGTTATGGAAGCTTTGCAAAGACCGCTCTGAAATCCTTACAAAAGAAAGAAAAACTTGCATCATAATTATTCATGCCCTCACCTAAAATAGTAATTTTCAACGACACCCACGGCTGGCATAGCGAACAGTTAGTGAATGCTCTCAGATTAACAGGTATTACAGCTGTGCCAATTGATTTAGCCGACTGCATCATTGACCTTGATTCTCCAACAGGAATGTTCATTCCGGGCTTTGAAAATCAACTACCCGATGCCGCTATGGTACGAGGTATTGCTCCTGGTAGCCTTGAGCAAATCACATTGCGAATGGATGTGCTACATACATTAGCTGAGCTCAATGTACCGGTATTTAACCCCGCCAGCGCCATTGAACATACCGTTGACAAGGCCCGCACATCACTTCGGCTCCATCTTGCAGGCTTGAATACCCCAAAAACATGGGCATGTGAGAATCCAAAGCTTGCGAGAGATATCGCCGCGGCACAATTTGAAAAAGGTGTGACGCTAGTTATCAAACCTTTATTTGGCTGTATGGGCAAAGGTATTAAAAAGATTTCTACGCTCGAGCAGTTTGACCAGATTCAAGCTGTTGGTGATGCTTTTTATATGCAGCAATATATCGAACCTTTTGAACCAGATCACTGGCAAGATTGGCGCTTAATGGTGATTGATAATCAGGTCTGTGCTGCTATGTCACGTCGCTCGCAACATTGGATAACTAATTTTGCACAAGGTGCTGAATGTTTTACTACCACTGTCACTCCAGAAATGGAGCAACTCGCTATTAAGGCGACACAAGCTGTGCAAGCTGATTATGCTGGGGTTGATTTAATCCGCCAGCAAGATGGCAGCTATACCGTACTAGAAGTGAATAGTGTGCCCGCATGGAAGGGTTTATATCAAGCAACGGGGATTAATGCTGCCACCTATCTAGCGCAAGCATTAGCTAACCGTCTTGCTACACCACATACAATGACATGCTAACAATAGATCAAATCCAAGAATGCGTGTTTTGGGCATGCCGGCAAGAGGTCTCAGCACCTAAACCCGGCAATGTTAATAACTTTAGCGGTAATCATGAAATGGAAGTGGAAGACTTCCTCAAAAGCGCTCACGCTATCGCCCCAATTATGGCTCAACGTAATCTATCGGTTGGTGCGCTTATTTTGCAGTCTATCCGCGCAACGCGTGATGTTGTTGACTGTAATACCAACCTCGGCATTGTTTTATTATTTGCACCACTATGTAAAGCAATGCACCAATGCCGAACATTTGAGCAACTACCCAATGCCCTAGAAAATGTATTAGATAATCTAACCATTGATGATGCTGAAAAATGCTATCAAGCCATTCGTATAGCAGAAGCGGGCGGCATGGGAGAAATAGAAAATCAGGATATAAATGAACAGCCAACTATCACGCTAAAACAGGCAATGAAGATCGCAGAAAAACGTGACACAATCGCCAGACAATATACAAATAATTATGATGCAATATGGTGCATCGGATTACCTAATTTGACAAAGTCAATAAATTGTGGGGAAACGGTTGAATGGGCTACTACTTTCGCGTATCTTATTATGCTATCAAAGATTCCTGATACGCTTATTTCCCGCAAAAAAGGACGGGCAGTTTCAGAGAAAGTTTCTACTAGCGCTCATTCTTTAATTAAAAAAATTAAAGAAAACAATAATTTGAGCGATAGCAAGAGTGAAGTCATTAGATGGGATAACGAATTGAAGAAAGAAAAACTAAACCCTGGCACTACGGCAGATTTGACCGCAGCGACATTATTAGTTTATGCATTTCAACAAAAGTTACCTTAAAACAGAATTTTAGCATCAATGCGGATTACCGCAAAACGTGCTGAACAGGTCATGCGTTCCTTGAATACGTATACACTCTTCGCAATATTGTGAAGAGGAAAATTTGAGTTTTTTTATTAATATTTTTGGAACAGGAAATAAGACTATGGCAGTTATCGATCGCGTATTAGTAGGTGAATCTTTAGTAATTGAAGATGGAGACCTAGACAACGTTGCTCACATTGATTTACTTATGGGCCCTCGTGGTAGCGCAGCAGAAGATGCATTTTGCCGCACTATGACAGACCAAAAAGCAGGTGTTAACGGTTTATTAGCCGTTGTTGCTCCTAACTTAATGGTTAAACCAGCGACAGTAATGTTTAACAAAGTTACTATCAAAAACATGAAGCAAGCCGTTCAAATGTTCGGCCCGGCACAACGTGGCGTTGCCATGGCTGTTGCTGAATGTGTTGAAGATGGCACGATCCCAATGGCTGAAGCTGATGATTGCTTTATCTGTGTTGGCGTCTTCATCTCTCCAACTGCGGACAGTGATCAAAAGATCCAAGATTGGAACTATCGTGCAGTTAAAGAATCAATCAAACGTGCTGTTGCTCGTGAGCCAAAAGCGGCTGACGTTGTAGCGCAATACAAAGCTAGTGAGCATCCTTTCGCTGCAAACTAAGCTTTAAATTAGCTAAAGACGAATACCGCTCTTTCTATTGGAAGAGCGGTATTTTTTTGTCTGTGATTTTATTTCATATAAAGATCAGTTTTTTTAATCGAGCCATCATGCAGCGCACTTGCAACTAAAGCTTGATTTATCCCTTGCCCGGCTAAATAGATTAAATCCTGCCTATTCCTTATCCCACCTGCTGCAATCAATTGACTGTGTACGGCCTGTTTCTGCAATGCTAATAGATGCGCCACATTCGGTCCTGATCGCTCTCCAACATTATCAAGCTCCATCACAATAACCTGTTCTGTCCAGCGCTCAGACTGTTCCAATAATTTCTGCTGGCCAAGAAATCGTTCTTTCTTGAAGTCTAATGACAATACTCCTCCATGCCTAACTTCAGAGCCAAGTAACCACTCACTACCATCCAATGTTTCACTTCCTATCACAGGGTGAATGCTCGGGTAACTTTTGAATTCTAACCAGCCTTCATGCGTTTTTATTCCTGCATCAATCCAAAAAATCAGATCAGGAAAAGCATCTACTAATGAGCGATAAAACATCTGATTATCCCCACCGTTTTCTATTGCATCTAAATCGGCAATATACAGTGTGTTAAATGGATACCAGACAAGTAAATCTCTAATAACATGGTGTGGGTTACTGCTATTCGTTAGTATCGATTGTAAAACAGGATAATGATAACGGTCACCGCCACTAGCGTGAACAACCTTTCCCCCCATAATATCAATGACGGGTATAATTTCTGTATTAATTCCAGATATCTCCTTCAATGAAATTATTTGTTTACGAACATATTACCAGTGGCGCACTCATCGATGAACCCCTTCCCGCTAGTTTAGCGCATGAAGGTAATAATATGCTGGTTGCATTAATAAATGATCTATTTCAATTGCCCGATCTTGAATTGATTATTCTTCGCGATGACCGTCTTATTCCTCTCCCTGATGTTATAAACTACCATCAATGCCACACTATCCACAGCACTGAAGACTTTCAACGCTATTATGCTCTCGCATTAAATGACGCCGATGCCGTGCTACCCATCGCCCCTGAAACAAGCAATACACTCAGCAAGATTCAACAATCTGTTCTAGATAACAATAAACAACTTTTAGCCAGTCAACCTGCGGTATCTGAATTATGCAGTGATAAATATCGTTGTTATCAGCATTTGTCTTCACATAATGTAGCTAGTCCCCAAACCTGTCTTGCAAGTGACTGGTCGCATAATCTTATGTCGTCTACCACAGGTTATATTGTTAAGCCGAGAGATGGTGCTGGATGCGAAAATACCTTGTATTTTTCCTATGCTAGTACACTAGAAATGTGGTTATCAGAACAGTCCTCAGCGCTCGATTGTCTGATCGTTCAGCCTTATATTGAAGGTCATCACCTTAGTTTAAATCTATTATGTTCCGATAATGATTGCATGGTG
>JBJPGE010000118.1:0-5279 GCA_048595465.1 Methylophagaceae bacterium
TACTTTTTATATGCTTCGTTTTATACGGTTTCGTCGTTTGTTCTATTGTAGACTTAAAAGCGAACAATAAGCAAACATTATATTAATTTTATTATTTCTGTCAGTGAAATATTTACAGCCTGCTTGCGTACTTTATCTCTATCTCCTTCAATTAAAACAGTTTTTGCTAAAGCCTTTTCTCCCCGTTTCATCCACCCGAAACAAACTGTTCCTATAGGTTTTTCTACTGTTCCACCATCAGGCCCTGCAATTCCGCTGATTGACAATGCTATATCTGCTTGTGAATTTGCTAACGCCCCCTCTACCATTTCAATAACAACCTGTTCGCTTACTGCACCAAAGTTATCTAGTGTTTCAAGAGAAACACCCAGCATATCTTGCTTTGCCTGATTACTATAAGTAATAAAACCTCGATCAAAAATAGCAGAGCTTCCTGCTAAATCTGTGAGTTGTTTTGCCACCCAGCCACCCGTGCAGGACTCCGCTGATACTAAAGATAAATTATTTTCATGAAGTTTTTTTGAAACTTTTTCAAGAATGTCTGTCATAGGTTCAATACTTTTAATAAAAATATATTAAGTGTGGGTTAAGTTAAGCAAGTAAATACTGTTTAACTAGATTGCGTAGCTGCAACAATAATTATAGATAGGATATTATCATGTCCAAAATGCTCAAAGTAGCAATGCCGTTTGTTACCATTTTCTTTCTTAGCGCTTGCGGGGGAGGTGGCGAATCAACAACAAACTCCAACAAAAATGATAAACAAGATCCGCCACCAACCTTATCTTCAACACATCAAGTTAGCAATAAATCTGATGCTTCCAAGTTTTTAAATCGCTCTACATTTGGACCTACAACAGACAGTATCAACAACCTTATTAGTAAAGGCACTTATGAAAAGTGGCTTACCGATCAGTTTAATATGCCAGCTACCCTTCATGCTCCCAAAGTTAATGCCCTCGCTAAAAAGATGTGTGCAAACATAACTAACGATGGTGATGTTGTTACTGACTCGTGGGAATTTGTTTTTCCCCGTCATCAAATCTGGTGGGAGACGGCTTTAAATGGCGATGACCAGCTTCGCCAACGTGTTGCTTTTGCATTAAGTGAGATTCTCGTCATCTCTGACTCAGATGGTTTAGGACTAAGCGGATTTCAATATGCGGTCACCAGTTATTACGATGTATTAATCAAACACGCTTTTGGTAATTACCGTGATTTGCTTGAGGAAGTCACTCTCCATCCAGCAATGGGAGATTTTTTGAGCATGACACGCAATCAAAAAGCGAATGCTGAAGAAGGTGTTCGCCCTGACGAAAATTATGCACGAGAAGTATTGCAGTTATTCACAATTGGCGTGCATGAGCTTAATTTAGACGGATCAGAAAAGTTAGATGGTAGCGGAAATACAATTCCAACTTATAACCAAAAAACCATCGAAGAATTTGCCAAAGTATTTACAGGCTGGAACTATTCCGACATAGATTGGCACGATTATTTTGGCAACGCCGATCATTCCCTGCCATTAGTTGCAGTTGAAAAATACCATGATACATCAACAAAAAAACTCCTTGGAGATAAAATTAGTCCCAGCGGACAATCAGCAAAAGATGATTTAATATTTGCGCTCGACAATATTTTCAAACATCCTAATATTGCCCCCTTTATTAGCAAGCAACTTATTCAACGCCTTGTCACCAGTAATCCATCACCCGCTTATGTAGAACGTGTTGCAACGGTGTTTAACGACAATGGTGAAAATATAAAAGGTGATTTGGCAGCAGTCGTTGCCGCCATATTGCTTGATGATGAAGCGCTGGCCACAAACAAACCAGACAGCTTTGGCAAATTACGCGAACCTCTATTAAGAATGAGCCATCTCTGGCGTGCTTTTGACATGCAAAATTCACTAAAAGTTGGCCACTACTGGGAACCAGAAAAAACCTGCGGACAAGGTAATTATCCTTATCTCATCTTTTGGGATTCAATTACTAATTTTGGCAAGCACACCGCTCAAAGCCCTTTAGGTGCAAAGTCTGTATTTAACTTTTTTCGCCCTGACTTTTCACCCAATGGTGTATTGAATGATCAAGGTTTAGTTGCACCAGAATTTCAAACCATTAACGAAAACACGCTCACCAGTAACACTAACTTATTGCATTATATGGTGACATTTTTCAGTGATAGCAAAGTATCGACTCCTAAATTAGAAGCGCATTCAAAACTAAATCTCAGTAACGAAACAACATTGGCTAAAGATACTGACAAATTACTCAATCATTTAAGTCTCACATTGTTAAACAACGAAATGTCAGATTCGTTGAGGGGCATTCTAAAAGAACACTTAGAATTAAAAGATGGCTATATTTATGCCGATAACGCAAATTTAGAAAAAGCCAAAGAAGCCATTATGCTGATTATCAGTTCACCTGAATATCTCATTCAACGCTAGGAGAAAAATTATGAAAAACTCAACTAAGCAACAGCGAAGAGCCTTTCTAAAAAAACTAGCAGTAGGTGTTGGCTCAACCTCTTTTCTCGCAACGCAAGGAAAACTACAGCTTATGCAATCGGCGATGGCAGCATCATCTGATTACAGCGCATTGACAGACCACAAGTCCCTAGTCTGTGTATTTTTATTCGGAGGTAACGATGCGTTTAATATGCTCGTGCCTTATGAACAAAGTGCTTATGATGATTACAAAAAAGCACGCTCTGGATTAGCGCTTGCGCGTAATTCACTTCATCCCTTAAAAGGCAACCAGCAAGCTTTTCATGCATCAATGCCTGATTTACAAGCACTTTATAATAATGACAATCTTACTGTAGCAGCAAGTATTGGTGCATTAATTGAGCCAACGAACCGCACAACATACAAAAATGAAAGTGCCCGTTTACCGGCTGATTTATTTTCACACAGCCACCAGCAAGAGTTTTGGGAAACAGGATCAACCGCTAAAGCTAGCGTTCACCCTCCTGGCTGGGGTGGCAGAATGATGGATATGCTAACCACAGCAAACACCAACCCAACCGAGCCCGCTTTATTTAGCTTGGCAGGTAACAGTGTTTGGCAACGTGGTTTAAACCCATTGGATTTTGTACTAAATCCAAATACAGGGGTTGAAGAAATAGCGGCTTTCGAAAACAAAACATGGCCAAGATGGAGAGCCAGCCGAATCAGTGCCTGGAATAAAATTTTACAGTCAAATAAATCTGCATTATTAGAACAACATATGGCAAAAACCTATATAAATGCGGATGATCGTATAAGTGCATTGGTAGAAGAAATCGCCAATGCTCAAGAAATCAACACTGTATATCCCGATGGGAACAACCTAGCCAAACAATTAAAAATGGCGGCTAAAATGATTTCAATACGTGAAAATTTAGGCATGAAACGTCAAATATTCTTTGTAGCAATGGGTGGTTGGGACTCTCATGGGGATCAAATCTCTTCACACGCGGAAAACCTAAAAAAACTCAATGATGCACTCAGCAGTTTCCACAAAACAACCGTGGAGCTTGGTGTAGAAAATAGTGTAACCTCCTTCACTGCCAGTGAATTTGGGCGTTCTTACACATCTAACGATGATGGAACAGATCACGCATGGGCTGGGCATAATCTAGTGATGGGCGGTGCAGTTAAAGGTGGTCAGATTCACGGTGAGTTGCTCGATTTAACCATAGATGGTGCTGATGATGCTCAAAATACAGGACGATTTATCCCAAAGTATGGAGTAGATCAATATGGGGCAACTTTAGCAAAGTGGATGGGGATGAGTGACAGTGATTTGAGTGAAATATTTCCAAACTTAGATAACTTTAATACGAATGATCTTGGCTTTATGACTTAAATAGCTCTCAGAAATCTAGTTTCTCGTACAAATCATCGAAAAAAGGGGGAGGTGGATAGTAAAACTGTTGTTTTTAGTATCCACCTCCCCCTTTTTTCGATGATTTGTATCTTAATTTAGCTTACAGCCACCACCAGAAAATGTACCTGCATCCAACACCGACACATTTGCCCATACACCGGTAAGTGCACGCGTAGTTTCATCAATCAAACCATCAATTGCTGTACCATCAGCCGCTGTTACATCAAGCGTGTTATCATTTATAGTACCTGTAAGAACAGATTGGGCTTTACTGCTAACATTATAAGCAAGACCAGTAACTGCATTATTACTAGCTACATCAAAAGTGTAAACTCCTTTGCCATTATCGCCTGTAAATACTGCGGTATAACGATAAATTGCATTACCACTACCGCCTATCCTCTCTCCTGAAAAACTACCCGTCTTTGTATTATTACTGACATTAAGCCAAGAGCCTTGCATCTCATCGCTTGAACTAAGACTACCTGTGAATTTTTTTGCAGAATCTTCCCCAGCAACAAAATCAAAATCATTTTCGTAATCAATTTCCGTTAGGCTGTTAACCCCGTAAGACACTTGGCTAGCTGAATCATAAGAAGCACCGCTAACCTCCCCTGAAACAGGGTCAACCATAAAGGCGATATTGCCGCTCTCTGATCCAGTATAAGTTCCTACAAATGCACCCGCAGATGAACATAACAACGTTGTTTTAAGATGCGCGATAGCATCATCAGAAGAAGGAAGTGTGTGGGCAACGCCATCTTCAGCCGTTGCCTCTAACTGAATTGCGTTAACTTCGTTCAAAAAATCTACAGCAGAAAAATCAACAGCACTCCACCTTTCTGCCTTAGCCTGAACTTTAGGTGAAATAACAATACCGTTACTTGGTGTATTGTCTTCATCTAGCATCATTAAAAGACGAACACGATTGATAACTTCGGTATCACTCAATTTTCCATCAGTTACCAGATCAATTGGTGTCATCACAGGTTTTGCTAGCGCAGTGCCAAAATCTATTCCACCCAATGAAAAAGTAACATTTTCACCAGATTCGTACTTGAATTTACCCGCATCTGTTATAGCTTTCTGATCACCAGATACAAAAGATAAACCAGTGACATTACTGTCTTTGAAAATACCATCAAGAACTACAGGGCGTTCTGTAAAACCGCCCCCGCCTCCACCACAAGCCGTTAAACCGAATAGTGAAATTGCAATTATTGTATTTAATTTAAACATATTTATCCCCATAAATATTTTTGTTAGCCCGCCCCGATAGTAACACAAAAGACCTATTTTCATACTTTTTACTTATTTATTAGTTAATTAAAGGCTCTTCTTAAACTCACTGAGTAGATACACCCCCTATTTGCATATACATTTACGCCTAAACAACAAAATAAT
>JBJPGE010000119.1:0-5250 GCA_048595465.1 Methylophagaceae bacterium
GATCGAGCCCACAACACCCGATCCCATTATCCCTGAAGTTGTCGAAGCGCCAATTGAACCCGTCAAGCCCGATCCTGTTGTTCAAGAAAAGAAACCGCCTCGACAAGAAAAAAACATTACTCAACAGCATGCTGATCGCAAAGTTGAGCAAACACCTGATCCAGACGAAACAGTCAAACCTGATGCAGAAGAGGTAGTCACACCCAAACCTAAATTATCAGCTCAAGAAATGATGTTTCAAGCTAGAAATAATCTTGCTGATTTACAAAAAGCTTTGGACGTTTCAACTAAAGCATTGAGTAAACGCCCAAGAAGACTGAAAATCAGCTCATCAACCAAAGCTTTTGCAGCAGCAGCTTATATGAAGTCTTGGGCAATGAAAGTTGAACGAATTGGTAATACGAATTATCCACAAGAAGCCAAAAAAAAGGATATCAATGGTAGCTTGATGCTCAGTGTTGATATTGAATCAGATGGCAGTGTAGGCCCAGACGGCATCGTAATCTCGCGGTCATCTGGATACGATATTTTAGATCAAGCGGCGGTACGGATTGTTCGTTTAGGTGCGCCTTATGCGGCTATTCCTGATGATGTCCTTCCCGATGGTTATGATGCATTAACCATTATTCGTACTTGGCGATTTGAAACTAACCGTGGATTATCTTCAGGTAAGTAATTGGTAACCTAGCTGTGCTTTGCTACAGTCACTTGGGCTCAGATCTAACTGTTTTGCCACCCTATCAGCAAACTGCATTAATTGCTCTACAGAACCCGTCTTTAATTCCATTTCTATTTCATGAATGGGTGTGCTTAACTGCTTTGCAGTGACTTTGCCATAATCATAGGCGAATTCAATTTGTGTATTGTCTGCTAGCGTTATTTGTAGCGTTTCTCGAATAAAATCAGTTGTAAAAAGAGGTGTGAGTGTTGGCCATTTTGTTTGGTCTTCAATTATTTCTTTCAGCGGTGTTTGCTTTAATTTCACCAAATCAAAAGCTTCACTTTCTAATTCGTATTCCCACTCTTGCCGTTGATGCAAACCATTTTTAGCACTGCCAGATGTTTTCACCGTCTGCAACCACTGTCCAGCCTTGTTGCGTAACCGTAAACCCAAACTTTGAGCCATTAGATATTGATCCGGCGTATCGTAATATGTGCTTATCAATCGCTGTGTTTCAAATTCACCCTCTGCAAGCGAATACAGCCATGTCATTGACCTCAAATCAAATTTGTTATCACCCTGAACCTGTAATTTAACTTCTTGTTCTAACATTATTGTTTTAGGTGCTGATTTACATCCATTCGTTGGTGAATAACACGTAAAATCATCAATTCATTCCTAGTCTCTCGGTAAAAGATAAGATGCTTTTGAATTGAATAACAATATAAGCCCTTGGCAACATCATTACGTGACTTTCCTGAAACATCTGAAACCGCTAAATCCCTAAAAGATTGTTGAATAACGCTAAGGTATTTCTGCTTTTGAGCTTCACCCCATTCACGTTTGGTATAGTTAGAAATTAACTGTAGATCTTTCTTCGCGGTTTTGGCAAGCCGTAGTAATTTAAAGTGCGTCAAAAAATGCATCCAGCTCTGTGTCTGAGCTAAGATCAATCGAATCGCCACGTGCCATAGATTCATCACCTAATTGAACAGCTGATCTTAGCCGTTCAAGTTTTAATGCAGACTCTTCTTCTGTACGTTTGAAAACGCGAATCGCCTCCCGCACAACTTCACTCGCATTATTATAATCACCTGATTCTGCACGTTCTCGGATAAACTGCTCTAGCTGCGGTGTTAAACTAAGATTCATTGTCGTTAACTCCTCTATTTTTGATAATAGTAAGGATTCACGCTTTTTATGTCAATCTTTGTTATCAATGTTTGACGTGGCTTATCATTTTAATAAAGATTTCAAGTAATGACCTGTATGCGATTTTTTATTTTTGGCCACCTCTTCGGGCGTACCAACAGCCACTACCATGCCGCCACCTGAACCGCCCTCTGGCCCCATATCAATCACCCAATCTGCCGTTTTGATCACATCTAAATTATGTTCGATAACAACAATGGTGTTGCCGCGATCACGCAGGCGATGTAACACTTTTAATAATTGCTCGATATCAAAGAAATGTAAGCCGGTAGTCGGCTCATCTAGTAAATAAAGTGTTTTCCCCGTATCACGCTTAGATAGCTCTTTTGCCAGTTTCACCCGCTGCGCTTCACCACCTGATAGTGTCGTCGCATTTTGACCTAGCTTGATATAAGTTAATCCCACATCCATTAATGTTTCTATCTTTTTGGCCACTACCGGGATATTGGTGAAGAAGTCATTCGCTTCTTCAATCGTCATATCTAATACTTCGGTAATCGTTTTTCCTTTATAGCGAATATCCAATGTTTCACGGTTATAACGTTGGCCCTTACACACATCACATGGTACATAAATATCAGGCAAGAAATGCATTTCTACTTTTATTAAGCCGTCTCCCTGACATGCTTCACACCGACCACCTTTGACATTAAAACTAAAACGTCCCGGAGTATAACCACGTGCTCGCGCTTCTGGTGTGCCTGCAAATAATTCTCTTACTGGTGTGAAAATGCCCGTGTATGTAGCCGGATTTGATCGCGGTGTACGCCCAATCGGACTTTGATTAATCGCTACCACTTTATCCAGTTGGCCTAAACCCAACACTTCACGATGAGGTGCAGGTTCTTCAGAAGCCCTGTTCAAATCACGTGATGTCACTTTTAACAAGGTATCATTAATTAATGTTGATTTCCCCGATCCTGAAACACCGGTAATGCATGTCATTAATCCAATAGGAATATCAACATCAACATCTTGCAAGTTATTACCACAGGCACCACGCACTCCAATAACACGGCCTTCATGAAAAGCTTCTCGCTTCGTTGGCACTTCAATTTTCTTCTTACCTGACAGATATTGGCCAGTAAGCGATTCCTTGCTATTCATGATGTCTTCTGGTGTACCACGAGCCACAATTTCGCCGCCATGTACTCCCGCGCCAGGGCCAATATCCAACACATAATCAGCCGCGCGAATTGCATCTTCATCATGCTCTACTACGATCACGGTATTACCTAAATCGCGTAATCGCGTTAGCGTGCCCAACAGGCGCTCATTATCACGTTGGTGTAAACCAATAGAAGGCTCATCAAGAATATACATAACGCCCACCAGCCCCGCACCGATTTGGCTAGCCAATCTAATTCGTTGCGCTTCACCACCTGAAAGTGTTTCAGCACTACGGGCAAGCGTCAGATAATCTAAACCCACATTCACTAAGAATTCTAAGCGCTTGGCAACTTCAGTCACAATTTTGCTAGCAATTTCACCTCGATTCCCTGGTAGCGTTAGTTCGTCAAAAAATATTTTTGCTTCACCGATGGGCAAGCTGGTCACATCGGGTAGATTAGTTTGATTCAGAAATACATGGCGCGCTTCTAGGTTTAACCGTGCACCACTACAATCAGGACACGTTCTGACCGTGTGATATTTTGCTAAGTCTTCACGTACGCTGTTTGATTCTGTTTCATGATAACGTCGTTGTAGATTCGGAATAATACCTTCAAAAGCATGTTCACGGACGACCGTTCTGCCGCGATCGCTTATGTAATTAAAATCAATTTTTGTTCGTCCGCTACCATACAAAACCACTTTTCGAACTTGTTCGGAGAGTTCATCAAAAGGCGTATCCATATTAAAATCATAATGTACTGCCAGCGACTTGATCATTTGATGATAATAGGCATTACGACGATCCCAGCCTCGAATGGCCCCCGCCGTTAAGCTTAATTCGGGATGCGCCACCACGCGAGCCGGATCAACAAACTGCTTCATGCCCAAGCCTTCACAGGTGCCACATGCACCAGCAGGATTATTGAACGAAAACATTCTGGGCTCAAGTTCAGCTATTGAATAACCACAACTAGGGCAAGAAAACCGTGATGAAAATAATGTGTCATCTTCGCCGTCATCCATGCCCACCACACGTGCTACGCCTTCACTCATTTGCAAAGCTGTTTCAAATGATTCTGCTAATCGTTGCTGTAGATCTGGGCGGACTTTAAAGCGATCAACTACTGCCTCAATGGTATGCTTTTTACGTAATTCCAATTCAGGTGGGTTATCTAGTTCAACCACTTTGCCATTGACTCGTGCCCGCACAAAACCTTGTACCTGCAAATTCGCCAAAATGTCCTTATGTTCACCTTTACGATCTTGCACCACAGGCGCCAGCAACATCATTCGCGTGCCTTCTTCCATTGCCAACACTGTATCGACCATTTCACTGACCGTTTGTGCTGCTAGCGGTAGATCATGCGTTGGGCAGCGTGGCTCACCTGCACGAGCAAACAATAAACGCAGATAATCATAAATCTCAGTAATGGTGCCCACAGTTGAACGCGGATTATGTGAGGTTGATTTTTGCTCTATCGAAATCGCGGGTGACAAACCTTCAATATGATCCACATCCGGCTTTTCCATCATCGATAAAAACTGCCGTGCATAAGCGGATAATGATTCAACATAACGCCGCTGGCCCTCGGCATAGAGCGTGTCAAAAGCAAGCGAAGACTTTCCAGATCCCGATAGACCCGTGATAACGGTGAGCGAGTCACGTGGTACATCTACATCAATATTTTTTAAGTTATGGGTGCGCGCACCACGAATACTTATGAACTTCATTAGTTGAAACCTTTGCACAACTTAGCCACGAGATAAAATAGCTATAATTCCCCCTATTCCCACCAAAAAATCAAACAAGAGCTAGCTATTCCTCTCATTTTTAGTGAAAATAGTGTAAATTCTATCTTATTTTCCTTCGCACCTAAGTTGTGCAAAGGTCTCAAGCTTCCGTATAAAAATAAGCCAACAGACCAATATACTATTCAAGTAACAATGACGCAAAAACAAAACATTAATTCAGCTCTTACTCCATTAGAAAAACGCAGCATTGCTGGACTGTCGAGTATTTTTGCTCTCCGCATGTTAGGTTTATTTATGATCTTGCCGGTGTTCTCACTCGCCGCTGATCAATATAGCCATGCAACACCTATTTTAATTGGTCTAGCCATTGGTGCCTATGGCTTAACCCAAGCATTATTACAAATTCCTTTTGGCATGCTATCTGATCGAATCGGTCGTAAACGCGTTATCACTATAGGTTTATTACTGTTCGCAGCAGGTAGTGTTGTCGCCGCAATGGCTGACTCTATTTA
>JBJPGE010000120.1:0-5239 GCA_048595465.1 Methylophagaceae bacterium
ACTTTTTGTATAGACTTGGTGCGTTTGTTTCGTATTTTTCATATGACACTTTCTCCGTTAGGTTTTAGTGTCCATTAATTTGGGGGAAGTCTCAGGTCCCGCGAGCAATAGCGAGCAAACTTGAACTTTTTGTTATGAATTTGGTGTTACAGATAAGAATGAAATATGACATGCTTTAACAAACTCCTTCTTTTTAAGATGTTGAATCAATTTTTTTAATTCACTATCTTGCATAGCTTTATATTCAGAACATTCTTGTCGATGATCTTGATCATTCCAATAATGAAATAGATTTGGATAAACATTTTTTATTTCAATGATCTTGCTCCAGTCTATTTCATTGCAAAGACCTTCTGCAATATCACAGTCTAAATTTTCTTCTATCACAATTGATAGTAGTTCTATTAATTTATCTAATTCACTTGGCATTATTATGGTTCATAACTTGTTATTAACGGGAAAATATTTTCCCTGTAATTCTTATACATATACGGACAGTTTTTCCTAGTAAGTTGATAATCAAGACCAAACCGGGAAATAATCCACCATTGTCGAACCATGATATTAACGAGGACAATCTTGCTCGTCAAATAATCCCTACTCTCAATGATAACTGTTAAGGTTTAGATAATAATTGTCTGTTGTAATGAAGATATTAGCTATGAAGGAGTAAGCAATGATAGATTCAAATCAAAAATTAATATCGTATCTAGTTTGGGATAAAACAGTCCGCATTTTTCATTGGGTTAATGTGCTGTGCGTGTTGGGATTGATAGCTGTGGGAACAGTGATTCTGAATGCCAAAGCATTAGGGGTACCTAGTGATGGTAAGATTCTGTTAAAAAGTACTCATGTTTATATAGGCTATGTGTTTTTTGCTAACTTGCTTTGGCGGATTATTTGGGGTTTTGTGGGTAGCCATTTTGCACGCTGGCGGATGATATTGCCGTTTGGTAAACAATACCGAACCCAATTAGTGGATTATATTGCCGCTCTTAAAGCAGGCAAACCTACTGCACCCTATCTTGGACATAATCCAATCGCACGGCTAATGGTGGCATTGTTATTTTTATTGATGAGTATTCAAGCGATAACAGGGCTGGTCTTAGCGGGGACCGATGTCTATATGCCGCCATTTGGCAATACAATAAAAGAATGGATTGCCGTTGATGTTAACAGCATAGATGTGATTCAACCTTATTCAAAAGAAGGGGTGAATGACGCGGCCTATAAGGATATGCGTGATTTTAGAAAACCCTTTATCACTACACACTATTATGTGTTCTTTCTATTGCTATTAGCTGTTATTGTGCATTTATTAGGCGTGGTGGTAACAGAGCTTAAGGAACGGAATGGCTTGGTTTCAGCTATGTTTACAGGTAATAAGGTCTTTAAAGAGAAACCTGTCGACCTAGAGTGAACTAAAATAATTGGCATATTATATGCTTTATGTTGAATGTAACTTTGTCACACAAGACGAGTAATGCCATTTTATTTATTTAAGAAAAAGAATTAAATGTCGTTATTAAAGTGTGACTTAATAATAAGCTATTTCAATATACAGGCTATAAAAATGAAAAAACAATTTACGACAACATTACTGCTTTTGGGTTTAGTGCCCGTAATATTAATGACATTGTGTTTTACTTGGGTGTTAATGGGTGGTGGAGGCGCATCGCTAACAACAAAAGAAATGTATCTCCTAGCGGGCGGAGCCATTGTCATTATTGCTGCCACTGTATTTATTTGTTTAGCGTTGGTTAAAACAATAATGGACCCGCTCAACTACGTAGTTGGGTCACTAACTTTTATTGCTAAGGATATTAAAAAAGGCGATGTCGATTTAACGCAGCCGCTTAGCCCACCAAGTGCAACAAAAATGGGCTCAGCTTTAGGCAAAGCTACCAATGCTATGTTGAGTGAGTTTTCTAATACCTTAAGAAAATTCAGTGAATCTACTACTAATATTTCAACAGCAACACAGACGGTGAGTCGTTTAGTAAATGAATCAAGTGCAAATATGGTCACTCAACGAACAGAAACAGATCAAGTGGCAACGGCCATCACAGAGTTATCAGCTTCATCACAAGAGGTATCGCGCAATGCACAGTTAGGTGCTGATGCAACAAAAGTAGCGGATGATGAAGCCCAAAAAGGCGCTCAAATTGTCAACGAAGCAGTAGAAACAATAAGAGCGCTAGCAGGTAGCCTTTCTGATGCATCATCAGTTATTAACAGCTTAGAAAATGACAGTGATAGTATCGGTTCGGTATTAGCTGTAATTCAAGGCATCGCAGAACAAACCAATTTATTAGCATTGAATGCAGCGATTGAAGCTGCACGTGCCGGTGAATACGGTCGTGGATTTGCCGTTGTTGCGGATGAGGTTAGAACGCTTGCAGGTCGCACTCAAGATGCAACGGAAGAAATTAAAACGATTATTGATCAATTACAAGCACGCTCAAAAGAAGCTGTTTTAGTTGTGACGGCCGGGTGTGAAAATGCAAACAGTGGTGTTGAAAAAGCAACGGCGGCAGGTGTGGCCTTAAATGATATTGCATCCAAAGTGGCAGATATTGATGATATGAATGCACTCATTGCATCGGCAGCGAGAGAGCAGTGTACTGTTGCTGAAGAGGTGAGCCAAAGCGTAATTAGAATTAGCCAACTGACGGAACAAACAACTGACGGCTCAAGCCAAGCATCACAAGCCTCGGCTGAGCTAGCAGATCAAGCAGCAAATTTACAAGAATTAGCATCACACTTTAAGGTATAAAGGTTAGAGTAAGCCTTCCTCCGCAAAAGACAGGCTTTCAGCATCACCAATAATAATGTGATCTAAAACACGAATATCAACTAGTTCAAGTGCAGACTTTAATCGCTGCGTGATTTGTTGGTCGGCCTGACTAGGTTCGGCAATTCCTGATGGGTGGTTATGGCTAAAAATAACCGCCGAGGCATTATGGGCTAATGCTTGTTTAACAACCTCTCTCGGGTAAACGCTCGCGCCATCGATGGTGCCACGAAATAATTCATCAAATGCAATTAAGCGGTGTTTATTATCAAGAAACATACAAGCAAAGACTTCGTGAGGATAATGACGAAGTCGCTGCTGTAAATAGTTCTTGGTATCACTTGCATCGTTGAGTGATATTCCTCGAGAAAGTGTTGACTCAAGATGGCGATGACTCATTTCTAGCACAGCTTGAAGTTGAGCATATTTAGCCGGTCCTAGGCCATGCTGCTGGCAAAACTGTTTTTGATCGGCTTCAAGCAAAGCGCGTAAGCTGCCAAAAGTTGTGAGCAACTGCCTTGCTAACTCGACAGCAGAAATACCCGTAACACCTGTTCGCAAAAAAATGGCTAATAACTCAGCATCAGATAGTGCGTGAGCACCGCGCCGTAGTAACTTCTCCCTAGGCCGTTCATCTGCTGGCCAGTCCTTGATTGCCATTTATCGAATCCTTTCTAAAATAGGTTTTAATAAGTTACAGACTGTTTTTAACAAAAACAAGCACTTATTTTGAATTAAAGTGGCAGAAATAGTATTATGTTCGCCCCTTATATGCGATTGAGAACATGGCCGGAAAACTTTTTATTAGAACCTTTGGTTGTCAGATGAACGAATATGATTCATCAAAGATGGCAGATGCATTAGCAGAATCTCATCAATTAGAAATAACTGATGTGGCAGAAGATGCTGATGTACTGTTGCTTAACACCTGCTCGATTCGCGAAAAAGCACAAGAAAAAGTGTTTCATCAATTAGGGCGCTGGAAGCGTTGGAAAGATGACAAACCACATTTAGTGATTGGTGTGGGTGGCTGTGTAGCTAGCCAAGAAGGCGATGCTATTCGCCGCCGTGCGCCTTATGTTGATCTTATTTTTGGCCCTCAAACATTACATCGCTTGCCTGCCATGTTGGATGACGTTAGAAAAAGCCATAAACCACGCATTGATATTTCTTTTCCTGAAATTGAAAAGTTCGATAATTTACCAGAGCCAAAAGCTGATGGGCCAACGGCTTTTGTTTCTATCATGGAAGGCTGTAGTAAATATTGCACATTCTGCGTAGTGCCTTATACCCGAGGTGAAGAAGTTAGCCGCCCTGTAGATAAAGTATTAATTGAAATTCGTGGCCTTGCTGCTCAAGGTGTGCGCGAAGTCAATTTACTAGGTCAAAATGTAAATTCATATAGCGGCGAATTAGAAGGCGATGATACGGCTGATTTAGCCTTATTAATTCATTATGTTGCCGCTATTGATGGTATTGATCGTATTCGTTTTACTACTTCTCACCCGGTTGAATTTTCTGATAGTTTGATTGAAGCCTACGGCGAAGTACCAGAGCTGGTGGATCATTTACATTTGCCAGTGCAATCAGGTGCCGATCGTATTTTGGCGATGATGAAACGTGGTCATACCGTATTAGAATATAAAGCTAAAATTCGAAAACTGCGTGAAGTACGCCCGAATATCAGTATGTCGAGTGACTTTATTATTGGTTTCCCTGATGAAAGTGATGCTGATTTTCAGGCAACAATGGATTTAGTGAATGACATTGGTTTTGATCATTCTTTTAGCTTTATTTATAGTGCCCGCCCGGGCACGCCCGCTGCGGCATTTATTGATTCAGTTTCTGATAATGTAAAAAAAGATCGTCTAAAGCAAATTCAAACACGCTTGCTTGAATTAGAAGCTGGTCACAGCCAAGCGATGTTAGGCACGACACAGCGTATTTTAGTTGAAAACATCAGTGATCGCGTTGATGGTGAAATGAAAGGTCGCACAGAAAATAATCGATCGGTTATTTTTACGGGCGATAAAGCCTTAATGGGCAAATTTGTAGATGTGAATATTACAGAAGCGTATAGTAATTCTTTACGCGGCGAATTGCTTGCCGACACTAGTGCCTAGACCCTGCAAGTGATAGCACGCATATTGCACAACATATTGACCTGTATAACGATATTTTCTTCTTCGAGAATATCAATAAGTATTCTTCTCGAATTAAATTCGCTATACAAATCAATCTGCTGCACACTATGCGCACGATCACTTACAGGATCTAGGCATAATATTTTAGGAATAATTGAGTGACAAATAGTTCCCCTTCGTTAGACAGTATTAGTTTTGAATTAAGCCCTGCGGATAATCCTCGTTTATCCAATCTTTGTGGTCATTTAGATGAACATCTTCGCATGCTAGAGCGTGGCTTTGGTGTGGAAGTGAATAACCG
>JBJPGE010000121.1:0-5139 GCA_048595465.1 Methylophagaceae bacterium
GTGATTATGTTCATCTATCGTGATGAGGTCTATAACGAAGATACGCCTGACAAAGGCATGGCAGAAATCATCATAGGCAAGCAAAGAAACGGTGCTATTGGTAAAGTTCGGTTAACGTTTACGGGTAAATTTACGCGCTTTGATAATTTTATGCCAGATGTCTACGCCCCAGAACACTAAGACAAAGGGATCTGCACAACTCTAGAAATAATCATTTAGATTGTGGTAATCCACGACAGACCTTAATGAAAATTAAGAGTTGAACATACCGAACAATGAGAAACAATTTTTATACATTGGCATTGATGGACATCCATCCGTACGCGTCCTTTTTTATTAGATAAATCAAGCTGTTTCGTTACTTAAATTTTTATTCCTGTTAAAGTTTGCGGCTCCTTTCGATGGCAAGTTCCACTACTGATGAGTTTTCGAAAAAATTGACTAACAATACATTCATGCGAGCGTAACGATCGTATTCAACGAACTCATGTAAATTTCTATTACATTGTTCACTAAGTTGTAAAAGACTGTGTGGTTGCTTTGCTACATTTACTCCAATATTAGTAGGGGCTAGATGCAATAAAGCCTTAGCGACATTAAGCCGAGAAGGTCTTATAACCCATGGTAAAACTGTGATCTGTGAATCTGCTTTTATCCAATCTTTAACTTCTTTGTGTGCCGAGTCCCTTAGTTCGTGATAGCTGTATGCATCTTGTAATACTGGCATATTAATATCACCAGGGAAGTGGTCATTAATACCTTGTGGACCTGCCTCACCAATTACAAGGGCGCGAGAGGTATAGCCCACTAATTGACTGACCGTGCAACTACCTAACCCACCTTTTCCGATGGCTTTATTATTGAATAAATATTTACCATCATTATTTGGACGTTTTACATTATTACCAAGTAAACTTTCGATAAGGTTGATAAGTGACTCCTTCTTTCCGAAAAAATGACTAAAGTACAAAATAACAAGCTCATTACCGTCATGGTTTTCATTGAGAAAAGTTTTAACATCCTCAAGTACATCAGAAAGCTTTGGTCCAATAAATCCGTGATAGAGATAAATTCCATCATCAAATTCTGCTGCCCGTAAATCGAGAAAACGAATACCTCCGTGTAACTGTTCGAGCACCGACATCGATTGTGTTTTAGCCCATTTTTCAATGGAATCCATCGAAGCTGCTTTTACAGATTCCTTGTGCATGATTGGGTCGAACTTTGGTTGAGATTTCATTGCTGCAATAAGTGCTTTCACTTTACCTAGGTCTAAACGAGCTTCTCCTCTAGCTACTTTATCTATATAGGATTGAGCGGTTGGAGGTGCTTTTGTTAAAGAGTGAGGAATGGGCTGCCCAGTGAGGTTTTCCACATAACCATGTATCACTTCCTCTTTGCTACGTTTATAAGCCCCGCTATTATGCGTACCAGGCAAAGTAATTTCGCTTAGTGTTTTGTCTTTAATGATTGGATAAAGATCCGTCATCCAACACTTTTTACGAAGTGGCCCTTTAAAGTACTGAGTGCTTTCCGTTACTTCAGGATCAAACCATCTTTGCTGTGAAACCTTCTTGTAAAATGCTCCAGCATAAGTAAACCCTTTGAGACTTCTTCTTCCCCAGTTTGCTATGAATTCGACATCGTCTTTTGGTGTGTGCTTTGGATTGTTATTTACAATGGTTAAACGCCCTGTTTTGTGATCCAGTTTTAGCTTCGTTCTTACCCCAGTGAAATCCGTCCAAATAAGGTCTTTATATGTTGAATCGCTATAGTGAATGCGACCTTGATCAATTTCATTCTCTATTGGTTGATGTTCGTAATCTCCGCACCATGAATGCTCAGATAACTTTTGATCGTGCGCAACTAAAGAACACGCTTCCCATCCTGACCCTAATTGTTCAGTGACAAAATTGGGAAGGTTTTCTATTTTTTTGCCTGGGCTTAAGTACACAGAGTAATCACCAAAAGTAACTGACTGATTATTACCTTTAACTTTCAGACCAAGTTTACGGCCTGATTGGGTGTTGGGTCGGCAAAATAGACCCCAAGCATGATCACACACAATCAGCGAATTGACATCAAAAGGTACATCCCTCCCTTCATCCTTATGAGTAAACCGATCGACTCCTAGGTCTATCAAAGAAAAAGGTCCGCTACCTTCGAAGTACTCTGGATTACTCTTGTCTTTGTTTTTGCTAGCGTCTTTTGTAGGTGGCTCACCACTGATTACTAACATGGTACGTTGATACATTTTGCCCGAGAAAAGTGCAATACCACTGGTGGGTACTGATCTTATTGATGAAACTTCACCAATAGAAAAGTCAGGTTTATCGTGTTTCCCTTCGTAGGGGCCTGACACATCCCAAACATGATCATCTATACCATGATAGTTCTTATCTTTGTAGAAAATCCACTTTCCGATTCGAGCATCAAATGAGGTAATACTGTCATTCCAGTTAGCTAGAAAACTCACTGAACGTCCCCGTAAAACAAGACTATTCTTTCCAGATTTAAGGTGAAGTGATGGTAGTCCTGCGATTTCATTAAAACTATCAAAACCTGTATCACAAAGGTTATTTTGAAGTACTATTTGTTCTATTATCTGGTCATTTACAAAATCCATACTGATAATGTTAGTGCCTTGAATGACGCGAATATCCGATAGCATGGCTGACTTTATTGCCCAATTGGAAATTGTGGCAAGAAATTCTAAACCTTCTCCAAAACTACGAATCGAATTGTATACAGATCGTGGTGTTTCTTTTTCAAATGGCGTCGCTTGCGCCGCCAACAGTATTAATTGTCCAGATTGACGTTTTTGTTTACGAGCGAATTCGCGACACTTTGAAACGACCTGCAAGGAGTCGCGAGATTTAGTTTCATTCCATGAGTTTATGATCTTGAGACTGTGTCCAAATTTAGCAGGTTCACCTTTGCCGTAAAGAACGTTTCTAGTGATATCTGGTTTACTCTTAGCGGGAGCGGTCATTTCACCGACTGTAGAGTTAACCATACTCTGGGCAATCAGCCTGTCTTTCAGTTTAGTATTAACAGCGTTATCCACATCGGTCCAATTTGCAATTTTTTGTCCAGTAGCAATCCGAACGGCAAGTAACACGACTTCATTCTTTCCTGCGACCTTAAGGAATTTTTTAATATCATTCAGAACTGTACCAAATAATACGGTTGGAAAGTGACCATGGTAACAGTAAATTTCATTATCACTAGTGCCTATACGTATGTCCAAATAACGTACGCCCCCCATCAGTTGCTCATAAATTGTTAATTGCTGCGTTTGTGCCCAAAGGGTAGCAACAGCCGCATCGCGAAACCGATAGGTTGTTGTATCGTGACTGCCTGGAATCAACATGTTATGCAGTTTCATATCTTGGCAATGTCCCATCCAATCGGCTCGTGACTTTAAAGACCTTGATGTTGCAAGCCGATGATAACTACTAAGGAAACTGAGGGATGCCAGCTCTTGAAAGGTTTTGATATTTTGGTCTAAAAACTGTTGCTGAATGCGCTTTGCTTCATCAGTATCGCCACTAATGGCGTAACCTGCCGAGATGATTTGAGATACCCCTGGAAGATTTTCTAAATCATTATGGAGGAACTCTTCTTGGGTTTTTCTCGCCGCATCAAAATCGCCCATCGCCGCCTCTACCCCCGAGCGCAACTGCGAGATACCTGGAAACCCTTTTGAAAAGGCTTCTTGGGTTGCCTTCGCACCCTCACTATCACCGGCAATCCACTGGCCCAATGATTTTATTTGAGAGACGACTGGTAAAACATCAAAAAATGACATTATTCTAACACCTTTATTAAAGTTTCATTTTCATTAGCAGAGAGCTTTGGAGGGTGGAATCAATGTCAATCAAGTTCTCGTCTTACTACTTGTTACTATAGTATCTAATTCAGAACACATTCCACTAATCCTCACCTTTTAAGAAAGAAATAGACATCAGACACACATTTTTAGCTCCAATATCAACCAATCATCCTCTTCACTTCTCTTTGTCCAGCAAGGCCTTAATAACCACTACCTTAAAAATTACACAACTCCTCTTTTTTAAGCTTTTATGCAAGAAATCAATCACAAGTATATTATTCTATTTTCAGTTCACCCATAGATTATAATAAACAGATGAAACGATCAGCTCGCATTACCATTCACTCTACTTCCTTACAGCACAACCTCAAGCGTGCAAAAAAAATTGCTCTGCATTCAAAAACCTTAGCTGTCATCAAAGCAGATGCTTATGGACACAATGCAGTCGCGACAGCGGGTATTTTGCATGAAATTGCTGATGGTTTTGCGGTTTCATGTATCCCCGAAGCAATTGAGCTTCGTGAAGCTAAAATCAGTAAGCCCATTACTATCTTACAAGGACATCAAAGTGTGGATGATTTACGTGTTGCTGCACATTATGATTTGCGTTTAACAGTACATGATGATCGTCAGTTAAGTTTGTTAGATCAATATTCTCAAAAATCCACGCTTAAAAATGGTTTTGATCTTAATTTAAAAATTGATACAGGAATGCACCGTTTAGGTTTTCAGCCTGATCGTACGGCTGATCTTTATCAAAAACTAAGCAATCACGCACTAGTAAATTCTGATTCATTGATGATGATGACTCATTTATCTTCAGCTGATGAACTTGAAAAAGAAGCAACTTCTCAACAACTGAATACGTTTGAAAAAGCGTGTGAAAATATCCCTCTCCCCCAGAGTATCGCAAATTCAGCAGGGATTTTTGGCTGGGATAAGAGCCATGCCGATTGGATTCGCCCTGGCATTATGCTTTATGGTAGCTCACCATTTGCAGATTCACACCGTGATGATCATTATTTGAAAGCAGCCATGACCTTGCAGGCACCTATCATTGCCCTGCATGATTTAAAACAAGGCGATAGCATTGGATATGGCGGAAGCTGGCAATGCCCAGATGATATGACTGTTGCTGTTATCGCTTGTGGTTATGCGGATGGTTATCCACGCCACGCAAAAACAGGTACACCTGTTTGGATTAATGGTGAAGAAGCGCAACTCGTGGGACGCGTTTCCATGGATATGATCGTGATAGATATTGATAAACGCGAGAAAGGGTCAATCCAAGTAGGTGACTTAGC
>JBJPGE010000122.1:0-4989 GCA_048595465.1 Methylophagaceae bacterium
CATGTATTCATCGCAAAGGTTTTTAGGCCACTAAAACTAAAATCTAAGCCGGGGCGATTGGTCATGGGTCGTGGGAATTGATATTTATCTACTTCGCCTTTTTCAGCTAATGCCGCCAAAATAGGGCCGCCGGGATAATCTAAGCCGAGCATTTTCGCTGTTTTATCAAATGCCTCACCCACTGCGTCATCAATAGATTCGCCTAGCAGTTTATATTCGCCAACGCCTTGCACATCCACTAATAAAGTATGACCGCCAGAAACCAGTAGCGATATAAAAGGGAAGCTCGGCGGATTTTCCTCTAATAAAGGTGACAGTAAATGGCCTTCCATATGATTGATCGGCAATGCGGGAATATCAAGCGCCCATGCAAAGCTACGCCCAATGGCGGCACCAACGAGTAATGCGCCCACTAAGCCGGGACCCGCAGTGTAGGCAACCGCGTCAATATCATTACGAGTGAGTTTTGCGTTGGTGAGTACTTCATCAATAAGCGGTAGGGTTTTGCGGATATGATCGCGTGAAGCTAATTCTGGCACAACCCCACCATATTCGGCATGTAATGCGATTTGGCTATAAAGGGCGTGTGCGAGCAGGCCTTTTTCGCTATCATAGAGCGCAATTCCCGTTTCATCACATGATGATTCGATACCCAAAACTCGCATATTTGTTGTCCAAAGTGGTTCACTTAAAGCGGTCATTATGCCTTTTTTGAAAGAAAAGTGATCTAACTCTTTGCTTTTCTATCAATATTTCGTACAATTACCGGCTCTTTTAAGTAAATGTTTTAGGAATATATTAATGCCATCAGTTCGCATAAAAGAAAACGAACCATTTGATATCGCGCTACGTCGCTTCAAACGCGCTTGTGAAAAAGCCGGTACAGTTGCAGAAGCACGTGCTCGTGAGCAATATGAAAAACCAACTACAGTACGCAAACGCGCTGCTGCAGCTGCTGTTAAACGTCATCAAAAGAAAGTGTCTCGTGAAAGCGCTCGCCGCGTTCGCATGTACTAAAAAGACGATTAATAATGCCTCAAGCATCTAGTCCTTTAAAGGATCTAATTCAAGACAATGTCAAAGCCGCTATGCGCGCTAAAGAAAAAGACCGTCTTTTAACACTGCGCCAAATCACCGCATCAATTAAACAAATTGAAGTCGATAAGCGTATTGATCTAGGTGACGACGAAATCATCGCCGTTATGACTAAGATGTGTAAACAGCGACGAGATTCATTAAGCCAGTTTGAAGAAGCGGGCCGAGATGATCTTGCAGCGATTGAAATTGCTGAATTAGCCATCATCGAAGAGTTTATGCCAACGGCAATGACCGACGATGAAGTAGCAGACGCAATTAAAGCTGCCATTGCCGAGTCGGGTGCATCTAGCCCGCGTGATATGGGTGCTGTAATGAACGCATTACGCCCAGTATTGCAAGGACGAGCAGATATGGGCCCAGTAAGTGGTCTAGTTAAGGCTGCACTAACGGCCTAAATAAACCGGATATTTTTCTGATATCCGTAATCATTGTAGATACTAAACTCCGTTCGTCCTGAGCTTGTCGAAGGATGGTTAGCTCGTCCATGGTTCGACAAGCTCACCACGAACGGTAGAAATAGAAAATGCAGCTTAGTATTCCCAACAATTTGAAGTATCATGGGTATTATGGCTGGTCAAATCCCCCCACAATTTATTGATGACCTATTAACGCGTGTCGATATCGTTGATGTTGTTGATGCGCGCGTGCCATTAAAAAAAGCAGGCAAAAATCTTCAAGCGTGCTGCCCATTCCATAACGAAAAAACACCGTCATTTACAGTCAGTCCAGACAAACAGTTTTATCATTGTTTTGGCTGTGGCCAACATGGTACTGCGATAGGTTTTTTGATGGAATATGATCAAATGAGCTTTCCGGAAGCTATTCATGAGTTAGCTGATCTTGTGGGCATGACGGTGCCAACAACGAGTTTTGCGCCAGCACAACCCTCAAAGCAAAACTTATACGACTTAATTGATAAAGTCAGCCAATATTATGTGCACCAATTGCAAAATCATCCGCAAAAAGCTACTTTTGAAAATTATTTGCAGCAACGTGGCTTGTCACCGCAGATTATCGAGCATTTCAATATCGGAATGGCGCCAGATGGTTGGGATAATATATTAAAAACCTTTGGTGGCGATGATGTCACGCGCAAGCAACTAGATGAAGTTGGCTTATTAAGCAGCAATGATAAAGGTCGACAATATGATCGCTTTCGTAATCGCATTATGTTTCCAATCCGAGATCGCCGGGGTCGCATTGTCGGTTTTGGTGGTCGAGTCCTAGATGACAGCACGCCAAAGTACCTAAACTCACCTGAAACACCGCTTTTTCACAAAGGCAGTGAATTGTACGGCTTATTTCAAGCGCGCAAAGCTAATCGAAAATTAGAACGAATAGTGATTGTGGAAGGTTATATGGATGTTATTGCACTGGCGGAGCATGGCATTACTAACTCAGTGGCAACATTGGGTACAGCTACAACGCCTGATCATCTTCGTCAATTATTGCGTAGCTCACCAGAATTAGTCTTTTGTTTTGACGGTGACAGAGCCGGACGAGAAGCTGCATGGCGCGCAGCAGAAAATGCGATGCCATTATTGGGAGGCAATCATCAGCTGAAATTTATGTTTTTGCCTGATGGTGAAGATCCAGATAGTGTGGTGCGCCAACAAGGTGCTGAGCAATTTAATAACTTAGTTGGTCAAGCACAAAACTATTCAGACTTCTTTCTTGCCACGCTTGAGGCACAAGTTGATACTAGCTCAATGGATGGCCGATCGCGGCTAATTGAAATTGCTAAACCCTATCTTAGGCAAATTCCAGCAGGGGTTTATCGTGATATGTTGGAGCAGTTATTAGCAGAAAAAGCGAATACCAATCCTGCCATGTTGCACAAACATCTGGGAAAAGCTGTCGAAAACTCGGTAAAAGTAAATAAAAAGATGCTAAAGTCTTCATCGGCTATTTCTCCCATTAGAATGGCGATTACGATTTTATTACAACATCCTGAACTTCATGCCGAGATAGGCGCTTTCGATAAACTGACATCTTTAGAGCGCCCAGGTCTAACTATTTTAGTGCAAATGCTTGAAACTTTAACCGAGAGCCCGCATCTAACTACCGCAATGTTATTAGAACGTGCTCGGGGCACAGAGCATGAAGGGCATTTGCGCCAGTTAGTGCAACAAACGCTTACGTTAAGTGCTGATGAATTGCAGCACGAAATAAGCGGTATTATTCAGCAATTGCAGCAACAAGCTGTTGAACAGCGCTATGAATATCTAGTAGCAAAGGGTTTAAGCAACTTAACAGACGAAGAGCGGATAGAAATTAACAACCTAAACAGTTAAAATCTGCGCAAACAAAAACGTGCATTATTATAGACTTATAGTTATAATGTCCGGCTACGTAAAACACACACGACGAAAAAAGAGGTCCAATGAAAGATCAACAATCACGCATTAAAGAGCTCATCACACTAGGAAAGGAACGTGGTTACCTTACTTACGGTGAGATCAATGATCACTTGCCTGAAGATCTGATCGACGCGGATCAAATCGAAGATATCATCAGCATGTTTAGCGATCTTGGCATCATGGTTCATGAAGATGGTCTAGATACAGATGAAATGGAGCGCCTAGCAGAAGCAGCATCTTCTAACGATGATGTTTCAGCTGATGAAGCCGCTGCAGTTCTAGCAAGTTCTGATGGTGAATTTGGCCGTACAACTGATCCAGTTCGTATGTATATGCGTGAAATGGGTTCAGTTGAGCTGCTAACACGTGAAGGCGAAATTGTTATCGCCAAGCGTATTGAAGCAGGTTTGCGTGAAAGTTTACGCATGTTATCGACTTATGAGCCCTGTATTCTTACCTTCTTAGCACAATGTGATGCTGTAGAAGCCGGTGATTTACGCCTGAATGATTTGATCAAAGGCTTTATTAACCCTGAAGATATTAATGCTGACATTGTCATTCCCACACCTGTAATAAAAGGTGCAGATAATGCCGATGATGACGAGGAAGAAGATACTGGTCCTGTAGGACCTGATCCAGAAGAATCTAAAGAGCGATTTGATGCTTTACGTAAAGCGTATACAGATTCAAAAAAAGCCTCTGAAGATGACTTGCCAACTGCGCAAGAGCAAGTAACAAGCTTGTTTATGGAGTTTAAATTAACGCCAAAAACGTTGATTCTTCTCAATAGTTTAATGCGTGATACGGTTTCAGTTATCCGTCAACAAGAGCGTACAATTTCAAAAATTGTTGTTGATACTGCCCGCATGAATCGTCGTGATTTTATCGACTCATTCACCGGCAATGAAGTAAACCTTCAATGGACAGACAAACACATCCGTGCAAAAAAACATTACTCATCAACGATTAAGAAAAATCTTGATGCGATTTTGGCTGCTCAATCCACCATGGCAGATCTTGCTGAAGAGCGTGGCATTAATATCGCTGAAATCAAAGAAATTAACCGTCAAATGTCGATTTCTGAAGCGAAAGCACGTCGTGCCAAGAAAGAAATGGTCGAAGCAAACTTACGACTCGTTATTTCGATTGCTAAAAAATACACCAACCGTGGTTTACAATTCTTAGATTTAATCCAAGAAGGTAATATCGGCCTAATGAAAGCCGTTGATAAATTTGAATACCAACGTGGTTACAAGTTCTCAACCTATGCAACATGGTGGATTCGCCAAGCGATTACACGATCAATTGCTGACCAAGCACGTACAATTCGAATCCCAGTTCACATGATTGAAACAATCAACAAACTGAACCGAATTGCACGTCAAATGCTACAAGAAATGGGGCGTGAGCCAACACCGCAAGAACTAGCAGAACGTGTTGAAATGCCAGAAGATAAAGTGCGTAAAGTGCTTAAAATCTCTAAAGAGCCAATCTCAATGGAAACACCGATTGGTGATGATGAAGACTCGCA
>JBJPGE010000123.1:0-4986 GCA_048595465.1 Methylophagaceae bacterium
TTGTGGTATCACCATTTCCATGCAATGCTATAAGCATCGGCAAGGTATCACCTCTTCCACTGCCACCGGAATACTTTACAATATAACTATAACTGACATCAGCACCATTTACCTGACTTGGTACACTGATCTTTGAATCTTTAAACCACCATTGGGCAATCGCTAGTACAGCAATAATAATGAGTATTTTCTTCATTAAGCTTAGGTCCTTCTTTAATATATATAAAGATTACTTAGAGTGGGACACCTATCCGGCGAGCGACTTCTTCATAGGCTTCAATTACACCACCTAAACCTTGGCGAAAACGATCTTTATCTAGCTTTTTACGTGTTTCAGCATCCCATAACCGACAACCGTCCGGGCTAAATTCATCACCTAAAATAACGTCACCTTTGAATAAACCAAATTCTAATTTATAGTCCACTAAAACCATGCCTGCATCAGCGAACAACTTGGTTAAAACAGCATTAACTTTGAACGTTAACTCTTTCATTTTATTAACATCGTCAGCTTTTGCCCAGCCAAATGTTTCAATATGATATTCATTAATCATTGGGTCATGTAATTCATCATTTTTCAGGAAGAATTCAAAGACAGGCGGGGTTAATTCTAAGCCATCTTCAACACCTAAGCGGCGGCATAAACTACCTGACGCAACATTCCGTACAACACATTCAACCGGCATCATTTGCATATTTTTAACAACAGACTCATTGGCATTAAACAGCTCTTTAAAGTGCGTAGGGATACCTGCATCTTCAAGTTGTTGCATAATAAAAGCATTAAATTTATTGTTCACCTCACCCTTTCGGCTAAGTTGTTCAATTTTTTCGCCATCAAATGCTGACGTATCATCACGGAAACTCATAATGACATAGTCATCATTATCAGTGGCATAAATACTTTTAGCCTTACCAGTAAACAGTTCTTGTTGTTTTTCCATAGTTATCTCTTAACTTAATTCACGCCAGTCAAAACCCATATTTTGATCAGCAATACCTACCCAGCTTTCATCACAGTTCAATGCCTGTGAAAACAAAGGTGCCACAATATTGGGTGAGTTATTCTTCTCACTTAAATGCATTGCAACGATATGTTGCAAGTGTGACGTATCAATTTTTTCTAATAATTTTGATGATTGTACATTATTTAAATGGCCTAATCGTCCTGACACTCGATATTTTAAATGTTCGGGATAAACACCATTATCAAGCATTTCCATGTCATGATTTGCTTCTAATAAAAGTGCGTTACAGCCTGATAAAGCTTGCTCTATAACAGGTGTGCTCATGCCTACATCGGTTAATAATCCTAAACTATGCTTGCCATTATTAAACACAAATTGACTCGGTTCACGGGCATCATGTGGCACAGGGAAAGGATTTATTTCAATATCGTTGATGGAGAAACATTCATGACAGCTAAATTCAGTAATTAAGTCCATCACATCAGCAGCTAAACAACTTGCCGTTCCAACCGTAGCATAAACGGGCAAATTATACTTTCGAGCAAGAACACGAACACCACTAATATGATCCGAATGTTCGTGAGTAATAACAATGGCAGTCAACGCATCAGCATCTACATTTAAGCGTTGCAGGCGTTTCTCTGTTTCTTTAGCAGAAAAACCACAATCGACAAGCAGTGTGGTTTTTTCATGCGATACAAGTGTTGCATTACCCCGACTCCCGCTCCCGAGAGATGCGAACCGCATTACTTGCCCAATTGTTCCTGCATTAGGCTAAGTAACCGTTTAGCAGTATCTGAAGATGTACGTGTTTCTTCAGCATCTAAGATAATCATTTTTGTTTTTTCAGCATCTGAAATTAACTTAATATAATAATATTCATCAGGCGCTTTTTCTTCATCATCTTTCCAGAAGGCTAATTTACTTAATATGCCTTCTTCATCTTTCTCAACTTCATTAAATGGGTCAAGATAATGTACGAAGTAGATGCCCCGTGAACGGTCTTGCTCTTCAACAGCAAAGCCTTTACTGTCTAAAATACGACCCGTACGTTGCCATACATCAGGGAAGTCTTGGTCGACCAATAGCGCTTGATGACCGCTGTCTTCATCGACTAAAACAGCACTTACTGCTGCTACTTGCGGTTTACTTTGTTCAATTTCTTCTTCTACCACTTTATCTTGTTGATACAAACCGCCTAAATAATCAGCAATTTGACGTAACATAGCTTCATTTTTTTGAGCGTTATCGTCAATGCCGGCTGCACTTACATATACTTTGGCTATTTTTGATGTATCCCCGCGCTCCATACGTAATCTATAAGCATAGTCATCACTGCCTACTTCCGTATCCATAAGACCGATGCGTAAGTCTTTACGTTTGACAGCAACGCTTTTATCGTACCAAAAATCTAATAGACGCTGCCATGTGACATCACGATCACCAGGAATAACCAAATGACGCTTATCGCCTTCACCAGAAAGAGATGGTTTCACTTCAGGAGCAATATTATATTTGCTTGCAAGAGGATTCGTCGCAGCTTCTTCAAATTCAGAATAGGTTGCCGAGCCTTTTTGATTGCCCGCAATTTCATCATTAATGCGCTGTGAACTTAAATCAGGAGGTACATCAAGCGGTGGCATCGTTTCAGCTTTACGATATTTTTTTGAGTTATCAGGCACAACCTGATCTAATACATCAAAAGCACCGCAACCGCTTAAAACAATTGCTGTTACAGTAACAGCGCTAATCGTCTTTAAATTCATTATGTTAGTTCACTCATTTATATTAATGCCAGCGGCATCTAATGCCTCACGTACTGGCTGATGATAATCTTCTGACAATACCGTCATCGGCAATCGAATACCGTTTGGAATTAAGTTCATTTCTGCGAGCGCCCACTTAACAGGGATAGGATTCGACTCAACAAATAATCGTTCATGTAATAGTGCCAAATCCTTATCAATTTGGCGAGCCGTTTTTGCATCACCTGATAATGCCGCAGCACACATATCATGCATTTTAGCGGGTGCAACATTAGCCGTAACAGAAATCGCGCCCTGCCCACCTGCTAAAAGAAATTCTACAGTATTGGCATCATCGCCCGTGTATAGTTCCATTTTATCGTCACACAATACTTTTATCTGATCAACACGCGATAAATCACCTGTTGCTTCTTTTATACCTACTATATTGGGTATGCCTGCTAAGCGAGCAACAGTTTCGGGTAAAAGGTCACACGCTGTGCGGCTTGGTACATTATAAAGGATCTGAGGAAAGTCAACGGCCTCAGCAATGGCTTTGTAATGTTGATATAAACCTTCTTGCGTAGGTTTGTTGTAATACGGCGTCACTAATAATGCCGCATCAGCACCCAGATCTTTGGCAGATTGAGTAAGCTCAATCGCTTCACTGGTTGAATTAGCACCTGTGCCGGCGATAACAGGAATACGTCCTGCTACTTGTTGAACAACCTGACGGATCACACTGCAATGTTCTTCCACACTTAATGTGGCTGATTCACCTGTTGTACCCATGGCGATAATGGCGTCAGTACCCGCATCAATATGGAACTCAATCAGTTTATTTAGGCAGTCATCATCCAACGAGCCATCTGCTCGCATGGGTGTAACCAGTGCTACCATACTGCCACTAAACATGATTAATCGCTCCAAAACACTCTAAAAACAATCGAGCATGATACTTTGCTCACCACAAGATGACAAGAACCCGCTCTCTGTATTAAAGTACACATTATATTAGAAAATCCTCAAAGGAACCAGAATGACCGTCGTACAACTAGACCAAGCCGTGCCAGACTTCCAGCTCCCCAGCACTAATGATTCGACTTTTAGTCTATCTGCGCATAAAGGCAAGAATATCGTTATCTATTTCTACCCGAAAGATAATACACCTGGCTGTACCTTAGAAGGTCAGAATTTCCGAGACCATATTGCAGAGTTTGAGGCGCATGACACCTTGATCTTCGGCATTTCGCGTGATAGCGTTCGCGTCCATGAAAATTTCAAAGCCAAACAAGCATTTCCATTCGAATTACTATCCGATGCAGACGAAGAAGCCTGTAAACTTTTTGATGTACTTCACCTCAAAAAGAATTATGGCCGCGAATATATGGGAATTGTGCGCAGTACCTTTTTGATCGATAAACAAGGTGTTTTGCGACAACAATGGCGCAAAGTCAAAGTGAAAGAGCATCTAGCAGAAGTTCTACAGGCTGTAACCGAACTTTAAGCATTTTTGCATCCTAAATATTTTCTTTAGGATGCAACTTTTTTCCAACTTTCCGTATCCCGCATTCACACTAAGCTAAGCCAATACCCCCCCAAAGTTATCCACAGTTTCTACACAATTTATACCCATTAGGGTATTTCCAAACCACATCATCTTGTGGTTCAATCACCTAAAAACCACAACAGCTTGTGGTTAAGTAAATTTAGCCATGGAATTTGGAATTTCAGGTTTTCAGGCTAAAAGTAGGATGTCAGAGCAAGGCGTAATGCGCAGGTAATGGTTAGCCCTTCCCAAGCATTACAACGCAGCACTGGCTTTCTAATTTTAGTCTGAAGGCTGTAATTCTAAATGCCATGGCTAACGAACCACTATTCATTAACATTACGGGTTTATCATTATGTCAGGCGAAGCTACAGCTCAACAAAACACTCATTCTAAGTATCAAGTTATCCGCCGTAATGGCCAGGTAACCGATTTTGATAGCAGCAAAATTGCCGTCGCTATCACCAAGGCATTTCTTGCCGTTGAAGGTGAATCAGCAGGCGATAGCCAGCGAATTCACGAAACTGTGGCTGGCATTACCAAACAAATCGCAGACAACCTAACACGTCGTTTAGATGATGGTGGCACTGTTCATATAGAAGACATTCAAGATCAAGTTGAATTAGCATTAATGCGTACCGGTGAATATAAAGCTGCGCGTGCTTATGTACTTTATCGTGAGCAACAAAACCAAAAACGTGTTGAAGAAGAAAAGAAACACCCT
>JBJPGE010000124.1:0-4945 GCA_048595465.1 Methylophagaceae bacterium
AATATCACCAGCAGCAACGGTTTGTCCGACTTCAACAAATGATGCCGATTCAGGTGATGAAGAGCGATAGAACGTGCCTACCATAGGAGATTTAACGGCATTAGCAGTGTTGTTAGCTGATGCCGCCGCTGGAGCTTCAGTTGCTGCGGCAACAGGAGCCGCTACAGCTGCAGGAGCCATTGCGGGTGCAGCCATCATAACGGGGGCTGTAGTACTATTGCGACTGATTCGAACAGATTCTTCACCTTCGTGAATTTCAATTTCAGCGACATCTGACTCTTGAATTAAGTCGATCAGTTTTTTGATTTTGCGAATATCCATGGATAATCCCTATTTATTTAGTGGTGTATTTGACCGCCGCTTGTAAAGCCAGCTCATAGCCTTGTGATCCTAAGCCGCAGATAACGCCAACGGCAATATCTGAAAAATAGGATTGATGGCGAAAAGATTCTCGAGCATGCACATTAGATAAGTGCACTTCGATAAAAGGTACATCAACTGCAGATAAGGCGTCACGCAAGGCAACGCTTGTGTGGGTATATGCAGCCGGATTGATAATAATAAAGTCAGTATTATTCGATTGTGCCGCTTGAACTTTATCGACTAAATCATGTTCGGCGTTGCTTTGAAAGCTTTCTAGTTGATGACCGGCATTACTTGCTTGTGCTTGCAGTCTACTTTCGATATCAGCGAGTGTATCGGCGCCATAATGATCGGGTTCGCGAGTACCTAATAGGTTTAAATTGGGGCCGTGCAGCACTAAAAATTTTGCCATTGGGTGTTTGCACCTAGAAATCACAATGAAATATGGGAGGAATTTTGCACCAACAGGGATGAAATGTCCAGATATTTCAGAGAAAAAACGGCTTTTTGTTGCTAAATGTGTCGAAATAGACGGTTAGTTATTATTTTGCCAAGTTTGCAGTATGTTGAATAAGTTGTCCCGGTTCAATCATGCCAATTAGACGAGATCGTGGTTGTTCTTGTCCCTGTTTATCGAAGAATAGCATTGTTGGAGGGCCAAATAAGCCAAAATGTTTTAAAAGGTCTTTATGCTGCTGCGTATTGGCAGACATATCGACTTGCAATGTGAGCGTGTTTTCCAAAGCTTGGATAACATTTTGATCTTTAAATGTTGTCGCTTCCATTCGTTTGCATTCAACACACCAATCGGCATAGAGATCCAACATAACGGGCTGTGACGTTTGAGTTAATTGCTGTTCAAGCTCTGCTAAATTGTTGACCTTGGTAAATGTTAGACCATGAGATGCCGTTGTTGAGTTGGTATTACTGGTCGAGATAAAATGCAAAGGCTGCCACACAGAATGGCTACCACTTGCACCACCAATCATTAATAAGCCACCGTATATTAATAGAATAAGTCCGAGGCCTTTCCAAAGTTTGTCCCAACCATTGGACTCAATACTGAGGGTGTTGAGAGCGCCTAAATAGACTGCGCTCATGATAAGCAGAGCTCCCCAAAGCAATAGGCTGACCCAACCCGGAATAATACGTTCAAGCATCCAAATGGCTAATGCGAGCATAAGGACACCAAATACGGCCTTGATATTATTCATCCAAGTACCGGCTTTAGGCAATAAAGTGCCGGCAGATGTACCAATAATGAGAAGAGGAATACCCATGCCCATGCTAAGTGCAAATAGCGCCAAACCACCCAAAACAGGATCACCGTGTTGACCAATAAATATCAGGGCTGCGGCCAACGGTGGCGCCAAACAAGGACCGACAATAAGGCCAGATAACAAACCCATTAAAGCGGCACCGGCTAATCGTCCACCTTTTTGATTATGGCTGATTTGATGTAAACGATGTTGCAGTGACTGTGGAAGTTGTAATTCAAATAGACCAAACATAGAGAGCGAAAGAATGACAAAAAGTGCACTAAAGCTACCTATAATCCAGGGGTTTTGAAATAGTGCTTGAATGTTCTCACCCAATAAACCCGTTATAACACCAGCCGCAGTATACGTAACCGACATGGCTAATACATAAGCTAAAGACAAGGCAAAAGCGCGGCGAGTAGTGATGCGTTCACCTTCTCCGACAATGATGCTAGATAAAATAGGAATCATCGGGAATACACAGGGCGTAAAAGAGAGCAATAATCCCGCGCCCAAAAAGCCGAGTAAAATTTTGATTAGGCTATCTTGAGCCAGCTTTTGTGCAAGACTATCTTGTTCAGAGCTTGCAGCTGATGGCATCACCAGTGGCGCCGTGTTTTGAGTTGTATTCGTCGCTGTTGCTGCAGCTAAAGTAAGTGTGACTTCTTTCTCTACCGGTGGATAACAGATATGAAACGTTTCTGAACAGCCTTGATAACGAGCCTTTAAAGTAATTTCTTGTGCCTGATCGGGTCGGCTGAGCGGCAAGGCGACATCGACATCAAAAGCATAAACTTCAGTTAGTCCGAACAGTTCATCCATCTTATTCTCACCGGCAGGCAGTGATACGGTGGTGATTTGTACATTAGCAGGAGTGATAATTTCAAAACTAATCTTATCGCGGTAGAGATAATTACCTTGTGCTACATTCCAGTGGACTGTAATTGTTTGTGAGTCGGTAACTTTTGCAGAGAATACGAAGGCCGTATCGACATCAGGTGGCACATCGAAATCATTGTCTAAACCAAGACTATCTAATAGCCCCGGCCGCGCATGTGCAGTTATTGACAAAACTAACAATAAAAGTAAAAAATATTTTCTCATGACAAGGAGATTCCACAAAGCTATGTAGTGATTGACTATTCTAACAGCCGATTGTTTCAGTATTCATCTAAAATAATAATTTTAATGCGCAATTGTAATATTGCTGTAATAATTCAAAGAGATAATTAATCGATATTTTTAAATTATGGGTATTAGTAACATGGACATAAAAACGATGAATCAGCTGGAAAAAAACGCATTAAAAACAAGCTATGGTGAGTTTGCCCGAATCGGGGTTGCATTATTATTTCTTGCCGCTGTTTTAATCTATAGCTTCTCAACCAGCAACAACGTTGAAAATAGCTTGTTTCTTGCTGTAGCAGCTGTCTTTGGTGCTTACATGGCAATGAATATAGGTGCCAACGATGTGGCGAATAACGTAGGGCCAGCAGTAGGCGCTAAAGCGTTAACAATGGGTGGAGCGATACTTATCGCGGTGGTGTTTGAAGCTGGTGGCGCGTTTATTGCCGGTGGTGAAGTGGTCTCAACCATTAAAAAAGGCATTATTGATATTGATGCCTTTGGCACAGATACAGACAGTTTTTTATGGGCGATGATGTCTGCCTTATTAGCGGCGGCATTATGGCTTAACCTTGCCACCATGGCAAAAGCACCTGTTTCAACGACACATTCTATCGTCGGCGGTGTAATGGGTGGTGGTATCGCGGCTGCAGGATTTAACATTGTTGATTGGGGCACAATGGGTAAAATTGCTAGCTCATGGGTTATTTCACCGGTTATTGGCGGTATCATTGCTGCGGCATTTCTATTTTCAATTAAAAAAACCATTGTTTATCAAGATGACAGAATGGCAGCATCCAATAAATGGGTGCCTATTTATGTAGCATTGATGGCATGGGCTTTTACTACCTATCTTGTGCTTAAAGGCTTAAAGAAAATTTGGCCGCAATTACAAGCTGGCTTTAATGACATTATGTTCTTTAGTGTCGAGGCAACCAAAAAACCAAGTTTTGCTACCGCGTTATTAATAGGTGCAATCGTTGCCGTAATCGTCTATTTCTGGATGAAGGCACGTATTGGCGGCCGGTTGAAAAGCTTAAAAAACAATCGTAAAAGCGTTAATAAACTATTCACCATTCCATTGATCTTTGCTGCCGCATTACTTAGTTTTGCACATGGCGCAAATGATGTGGCTAACGCTATCGGCCCATTAGCAGCGATTAATGATGCGGTGATGAGCGGTGAAATTTCAGCAAAAGCAGGCATTCCTATTTGGGTGATGGCCGTAGGTGCGATTGGTATTGCGATTGGTTTGGCTTTATATGGCCCTCGCTTAATCAAAACAGTCGGTAGTGAAATCACCGAATTAGATCAAATGCGTGCTTTCTCAGTAGCGATGGCGGCGGCGATTACCGTTATTATCGCCAGCCAATTAGGCTTGCCAGTGAGCTCAACACATATCGCGATTGGTGGTATTTTTGGTGTTGGTTTCTTGCGGGAGTGGCTAGATGTCACTAAAACAATTGAAAAAGAAATTAAACATGATAAAAAAGAAATTAAACATGACAAAAAAGCGTTAACGGCTTTAAATAAAGAGCTAAAGAAACTCAATAAAAAGAAAACAAAGTCAGAGCAAGATTATCAGCGTATAACCGATCTTTATCGTTTGATTGATAAAGAAGAAGAGGAACTGAAGAAAGCAGTTAAAGAACTGAAAAAAGATAAAAAAACACTTTATGTTAAACGTGATGCGATTAAGAAAATTATTACGGCATGGGTGATTACCGTGCCTTCTGCGGCGGTTATGTCGGCGGGGATTTTCTATATGATAAAAGGCATCATGTCCTAAATAACGGCACAGGGAATTCATCTTTTCCTCCTGACGTGCCTCATTTTTGATACTCAGATGGTCACATAGACTGCTATGCTCACATCCTCCGTTCAAAAATGAGGCACGTCAGAAGAAAAATCTAAACACCCTGAGCCGTTATTTTTAATATGTAAGAACGTGTATCGACAGAAAATAAAGGAATGTTATGTCACTATCTGAAAAGTCTAATGCTGAAATAGAAGCCATTTTTAAGAAAGAAGCTGAAAAATCGATTGAAACCTTGGCTAGAGAACTTACGGCAATACAACAGGAAAAAGATGAGTTGTATGCCGGCAAAGATGACAAGCAGTTTGATGAAAAAATGGATGCATGGGATGCCGACACTTCGGAAGAGGCTATAACTGAGGATATGCGTCTTTCACTGGAG
>JBJPGE010000125.1:0-4911 GCA_048595465.1 Methylophagaceae bacterium
TTACCTTCTGCACCTCATTGGAATAAAAACCCAATGGAATTAGCAAAAGAAGCCGAAGCTGCAGGGATGGCCGATGAAGAAAATATTGGTAAATTTGTTGCAGACAAACTAAAGTCGGGAGAAATGGATGTCGCTTTTGCCGATGTTGATGCTCCAGAAAACTGGCCTCGTAACTTATTTGTATGGCGTGCTAACTTAATTGGTACCTCTGCTAAAGGTCATGAATACTTCCTTAAACATCTTCTTGGTGCACAAAATGGTGTAATGCAAGAAGGTGGTGACGGTCGTGGCACTAAAGAAGTGAAATGGCATGAAGAAGCACCTATTGCTAAATTAGATTTGATGGTGGATATTAACTTCCGTCTCAACTCAACAGGTGCTTACTCAGACATCGTGTTGCCAACGGCTACGTGGTATGAAAAAAATGACTTAAATACAACGGATATGCATCCGTTCATTCACCCATTATCTGAAGCGGTATCACCGGGTTGGGAATCTAAATCAGATTGGCAGATTTTCCAAGCTTTAGCGAAAAAATTCAGTGAACTAGGTGGCGAACATCTTGGTGTAAGAAAAGATGTGGTAGCGCTGCCTATGCAGCATGATTCGCCATTTGAATTAGCTCAACCGTTTGGTGAAGTAAAAGATTGGAAGCGTGGTGAGTGTGAACCGATTCCAGGAAAAACAATGCCGCTTATCAAGTTAGTTGAACGTGACTACGGTAGCATCTATAACAAGTATATTGCACTTGGACCGTTGATGACCAAACTTGGTAATAACATCAAAGGTATCGATTGGAACACTGATCAAGAATACGAAGAACTTAAAACACATAACCAAACCGTTAAGGTGCCTGGTGTTTCTTATGGTATGCCATCACTAGAAGAAGATATTTATGTATGTGATTCAGTTATGCGAATGGCGCCTGAAACAAATGGTGAAGTAGCACATAAATCATGGACAGCGCTTTCAGTGAAAACAGGCATTGACCATAGTCATCTATATGCTGGTCGTCATGAAGAAAAAGTGACCTTCCGTGATATTCAGGCCCAACCACGTAAGATCATTACAGCGCCGACATGGTCAGGCATTGAATCAGAGCATGTATCGTACACCGCGGGTTACACCAATGTGCATGAACATATTCCATTTAGAACACTGACAGGTCGCGCTCATTTCTATCAAGATCATGAGTGGATGTTGGACTTTGGTGAAGGCCACTGTACCTTCCGCCCACCGATTGATATGAAGGCACAAGAAAAATTGCCTGACAATGTGCGTAAAAAACCGCATCTAACGTTGAACTGGATCACACCGCATTCAAAATGGGGGATTCACTCAACGTATCAAGATACTTTACGTATGTTGCAATTATTCCGAGGCGGTCCATACACTTGGATCTCAGAAGAAGATGCCAAGGTAATTGGTTTAAAAGACAACGACTGGATTGAGATTATCAATGCTAACGGTGCCACTATTACGCGTGCGGTAATTTCACAACGGATACCAAATGGTATGGCGATGATGTATCACGCTCAAGAGAAGAATGTGAACGTTCCTGGCTCACCTTCAACCGGTAAACGTGGTGGTATTTTGAACTCTGTAACCCGTATTGCGATGAAGCCAACCAATATGATTGGTGGTTATGCCCAGCTATCGTATGCCTTTAATTACTATGGCACCGTAGGTAGTCAACGTGATGAAATGGTAGTGGTGCACAAGCTTGAAGACCAAGATATTGATTGGTTAGAACGTCCGCTTACTGATGAACGTGAAGCGCAATTAAACCCCGTCGGCATTGGCAAAAAATAGGAGAATTATTATGAAAGTACGTGCTCAATTTGCCCTTGTCTTTAATTTAGACAAATGTATTGGTTGTCATACGTGTTCGGTAACATGTAAAAATGTTTGGACTAACCGTGAAGGTGTCGAATACGCGTGGTTTAATAATGTTGAATCCAAACCTGGTGTGGGTTTTCCTCAAAACTGGGAAGACCAAGAAAAATGGAATGGTGGCTGGGAACTTAAGAATGGTAAGTTACAGTTAAAATCAGGTAGTAAAATCAAGCGGTTGCTCAATATCTTTGCTAATCCAGACATGCCTGAAATTGACGATTACTATGAACCATTTACTTATAACTATGCACATTTACAAAATGCACCGTTATTAGAAGCTACACCGACGGCTCGCCCAATCTCGCAAATTACTGGCGAGACCATGGATAAAATTACATGGGGTCCTAACTGGGAAGATGATCTGGCGGGCGAATTTAAACATCGCTCAAAAGACAAGAACATGGATATCGCTCAAAAAGAAATGTACGGCGAGTTTGAAAACACGTTCCATATGTATCTACCGCGTATCTGTAACCACTGTTTGAATGCATCATGTATTGCATCGTGCCCTTCTGGCTCTATTTATAAGCGTGAAGAAGACGGTATCGTGCTTGTTGACCAAGACAAGTGTCGTGGTTGGAGAATGTGCATTTCAGCGTGCCCATACAAGAAAGTATTTTATAACTGGGAATCAGGTAAAGCTGAAAAATGTACCGGTTGTTACCCACGTGTTGAGTCTGGCTTGCCAACGGTATGTTCTGAATCATGTGTAGGCCGTATTCGTTATAACGGCATTATGCTTTACGATGCTGACCGTATCGAAGAAGTGGCTAGCATGGATGACTCACAAGACTTGTACGAGGCACAATGCAGTATTTTCCTAGATCCAAATGATCCAGAAGTGATTGCAGCAGCTCGTCGAGATGGTATCAACGATGATATGTTGATCGCAGCTCAGAAATCCCCTATTTGGAAAATGGCGATGGATTGGAAAATTGCTTTCCCAATGCATCCTGAGTACAGAACCCTGCCAATGGTGTGGTATATCCCACCACTATCACCTGTTCAATCTAAGATTGATCAAGGCCGTTTACCAACGGGGCCTGATGGTGCAATTCCCGTTGCTGAAGCAATGCGCTTACCCGTTCAATATCTTGCCAACTTATTAACAGCGGGCGAAGAAGCACCCGTTCTATCTTCATTAAACAAATTGATTGCTATGCGCTCTTATATGCGTAGCGTGAACGTTGAAGGTATTGCTGACACTACCGTTTTAGATGCGGCAGGTCTCTCCGAAGAGCAAGCTAAAGAAATGTATCGTTATCTAGCGATTGCTAATTATGAAGATCGGTTTGTGATTCCAACTGGCCATGAAGAAATGGTATTAGATGACGTATTTGCACAACAAGGTCAAAGCGGCTTCACTTTTGGTAATGATAGTTCTGCAGGTGTTTCAAAAATTACTTTGTTCCCTCGTCGTCGCAAGACCACTAAGGAGCCGAAAGATTTAGCACCTTCTGGCGATAATCTATAGGAAAATATGATGAAAATTTATAAAATATTATCAGTATTATTGCAATATCCAGAGCAAGAATTGATTGATAACTTACCAGAAATCAGTGAATGGGTTAACGACACCGCTGATATCGACAAACAAGAACGTTCAATGCTGCAAGGCTATCTTAAACAGATGGAAGATACACCATTAATCGACTTGCAAGCAGAGTATGTCAATACCTTTGACATGGTTCCTGAACATAGTTTACATCTGACTCATCATTTGTTTGGTGATGATAAAAACCGGGGCCCGGCATTAATTGATCTCGGTGAATTATACAAAGACTATGGTGTTGAAGTATCAGAGTCAGCAAATGAGCTACCTGATTATCTTCCGTTAATTCTGGAATTTGCAGCCTACCTTGATAGCAGTGAGTCTACGGTATTTTTAGCCGATGCTAAAAAGGTATTTGGTGTACTGATGGATAACCTGAAAAAAGCGGCGAGTCCCTATGCGGATTTGATATCTATTATTGCAGGTCGAGCTAGCTTGACCCGTATAGAAGCAGCATAAGGAGTAATAACATGAGATTAGAAAATTTTCTTTACGGCGTTTATCCATATATCGCATTAAGCCTATTTTTTGTGGGCAGTTGGTTACGCTTTGATCATGAGCAATACACGTGGAAAAGTGATTCTAGCCAATTATTATCAAAAAAAGGCCTGCGCCTAGGTAGCAACTTATTCCATATCGGTATTCTTGCCGTACTAGGTGGGCATTTTGTAGGCTTATTAACACCGCACAGCGTCTTTCAAGCTTTAGGCGTATCTGACATGACCCATCAATGGATTGCGATCGGTGCTGGTGCAATTTTTGGCGGCATGTGCTTAGTTGGTGCAGTTATTCTTTGGATTAGACGATTTTTCAACCGTCGCGTATCAGCAACAAGTCGTGGTTCAGATAAATTTATCTTGAGCTGGATACTGATAACGCTGCTTCTAGGGCTTTCAACCATCCCTGTTTCAATGGGACATGCAGATCACAACGATCCTGGCGTGATGATTGCACTATCGGAGTGGGCACAAAGTATCGTTTACTTAAGACCAGAACCTTCATTACTCGCTGATGTTGATACCGTCTTTAAGCTCCACCTATTTTTTGGGATGACCGTATTCTTAGTCTTTCCATTTACACGTCTCGTTCATGTATGGAGTGCACCGTTTAGTTATGCATGGAGACCTTATCAAATAGTACGGAGTAAACGCAGATTATAAATTTCGTAGGAAAATGAGAATGAAAAAATTAACCTTGTTAGCAACCGCTATAGGAGCATTAATCACAGCACCAACAGTCACAATGGCTGAAGATGCATTTATTGAAGCATTAAGCAGCGGGAAAGTCAGTTTTTCTGCTCGACTGCGTTATGAGTCTGTTGAACAGGACAATGCCTTGAAAGATGCTGATGCCTTTACTATTCGCACAACCTTAGGCTATAAAACAGGTGATTTCTATGGCTTTAGTGCCTTTGCTGAAATTGAAGACGTCACTGAATTAGGCTCGGATAACTACAACAGCAC
>JBJPGE010000126.1:0-4830 GCA_048595465.1 Methylophagaceae bacterium
GCTGTCAAGGTAGTTTTACCATGATCGACGTGACCAATCGTTCCTACGTTGACATGCGGCTTATTCCGTTCAAACTTTTCTTTAGACATCTCTATATCTCCGTCAAATTCACTTAGCTACTATTAAATTATCTTTTACTTGTAACTGCATCAGTTACATTTTTTGGTGCTTCTGCATAACGAGCAAACTCCATGGAGTATGTTGCTCTACCCTGCGTTGCAGAACGCAAATCTGTTGCATAACCGAACATTTCGGCCAATGGTACCTCGGCATTAATTACTTTACCGTTGGCTGCATCTTCCATACCGTTGACTAGGCCACGACGACGGTTTAAATCACCCATCACGTCACCCATATAGTCTTCCGGGGTCACTACCTCAATATTCATCACTGGCTCTAGGAGAACAGGATCTGCCTCTAATGCGCCATTTCTAAAGCCTAATGAACCAGCCACTTTAAAGGCCATTTCATTAGAATCTACGTCGTGATACGAGCCATCAAATAATGTTACCTTGATATCCTCAACCGGGTAGCCGGCTATTACACCACTTTTCATCTGCTCTTGTATACCTTTATCTACAGAAGATATAAATTCTCTCGGAACAGATCCACCTACAATGGCATTTTCAAAGGTATATCCCTCACCTGACTGTTGCGGCTCTAATTTCAACCAAACATGTCCATACTGACCTTTGCCACCACTCTGGCGCACAAACTTTCCTTCAGCTTCAACTGTTTTACCAATGGTTTCTCTATAAGCCACTTGTGGTGCACCAACATTGGCATCAACAGCAAACTCACGCTTCATTCGATCAACAATGATATCTAAGTGCAACTCACCCATACCCGCAATAATTGTTTGAGCGGATTCTTCATCTGTTGATACTCTAAAGGAAGGATCTTCTTTAGCTAATTTACCCAGCGCGATGCCCATTTTTTCTTGATCAGCTTGCGTTCTTGGTTCTATTGCAACAGAAATCACCGGTTCTGGGAATTCCATTCGCTCTAAGGTAATTATCTCATCAGGTGTACATAAAGTATCGCCTGTTGTGGTATCTTTTAATCCAATAGCTGCCGCTATATCACCTGCTCTTACTTCGGTGATATCTTCACGACTGTTACTATGCATTTGTACTAAGCGCCCGATCCGTTCTTTTTTGCCTTTAACAGGGTTATAAACAGCATCACCTGATTTTAAAACGCCAGAGTAAACACGGAAGAACGTAAGCGTTCCAACAAAAGGATCGGTGGCAATCTTAAATGCTAGTGCCGCAAAAGGTTGATCATCATCTGCTTGGCGATTGCCTATTGTTTCATTTTTATCATCTAGCACACCCGTAATCGCAGGAACATCTGTCGGTGCAGGCATGTATTCGATAACAGCATCAAGCATGGCTTGAACACCTTTATTCTTAAATGCTGAACCACAAAATGCAGGTACAATTTGGTTCGCTAATGTTTGCAGGCGAATACCTTGTTTAATTTCATCATCTGAAAGCGCACCATCTTCAAGGTACTTATCCATCAATTCTTCATTTGCTTCAGCTGCGGCTTCAACCATTTGTTCGCGGTATGATTCACATTCAGCTAGCATTTCTGGGGCGATATCACGTGCTTCATAACTAGCACCCAGATCATCGTCGTTCCAATAGATTGCTTTCATGCGAACGAGATCAACCACACCTTCAAATTCCTCTTCAGCACCGATGGGTAATTGCATGGGAACGGGGGTCGCACCTAAGCGCGTTTTGATTTGCTCTATAACATTTGGAAAATTAGCACCTGAGCGATCCATTTTATTAATGAATGCTAGTCTAGGTACATGATATTTATTAGCTTGTCGCCATACTGTTTCTGATTGTGGTTCAACGCCACCTACTGCACAAAAAACAGCAACAGCACCATCAAGCACGCGAAGCGAACGTTCAACTTCAATTGTGAAATCTACATGGCCTGGGGTATCAATTATATTAACTCGGTGTTCTGGGAATTGCTTGTCCATTCCAGACCAGAAACAGGTTGTTGCAGCCGAGGTAATTGTAATTCCTCGCTCTTGCTCCTGTTCCATCCAATCCATAGTCGCAGCACCATCGTGTACTTCGCCAATTTTGTGCGAAATACCCGTATAAAACAACACGCGCTCTGTTGTCGTGGTTTTACCCGCGTCAATATGCGCCATGATGCCGATATTACGGTATCGATTAATAGGAGTGCTTCGTGCCACTATAGGTACTCTCGAGCTAATAAATTGTTAAAGAACGGTAAAACAAACTCAAGCCTTTCTGAAAAGGCTTGAGGGTAAAGCTTAAAAACGGAAGTGAGAAAACGCCTTGTTTGCGTCAGCCATTCTGTGTGTATCTTCTTTCTTTTTAACTGCTGTGCCTTTGCCATCAAACGCATCGCCTAGCTCACCTGCTAAACGCATTGCCATTGATTTTTCGCCACGTTTACGTGCAGCTTCTGCCAACCAGCGCATTGCTAGTGCAACACGACGAGATGGACGAACTTCTACAGGAACTTGGTAAGTAGCACCACCCACACGGCGAGATTTAACCTCAACCATTGGGCTAATATTATCTAATGCTTGTTGGAAAATTTCTAAATGATCAGCACTTTTGCTTTCTGCTACAGAATCTAATGCATCATATGCAATTTTCTCAGCAATTGATTTTTTACCATCTTGCATGATTACATTGATGAATTTAGCTAACCCAATGTTTGAAAACTTTGGATCAGGTAATACTTCACGTTTAGCAACAACTCTTCTTCTTGGCATGTTCTTCTTCCTAAATTCTTATGATTTCGGACGCTTGGCGCCGTACTTAGAACGACCTTGACGACGCTCAGTCACACCTGATGTGTCTAACGCGCCACGCACTGTGTGGTAACGTACACCCGGTAAATCTTTAACACGACCGCCGCGAATCAGTACAACTGAATGCTCTTGCAGGTTGTGACCTTCACCACCGATGTATGACGTTACTTCAAAACCATTAGTTAAACGGACACGAGCAACTTTACGCATTGCTGAGTTTGGTTTCTTAGGTGTTGTTGTATAAACACGAGTACATACACCACGACGTTGAGGACAAGCCTGTAACGCGGGTACATTGTTCTTTTTCTTTTGCTTTAATCTTGGTTTGCGAACCAATTGATTTATTGTTGCCATTAAACTTACAACCTTAACTATTTAATACGGTGTGCGACACGGATTGTGTACGCTTTACCAGTAAAAATCGGGCCCCCACACTGTGAGAGCCCGACAAAGAGGAGGGATTTTACTACTTCTATCTATCCCGCGTCAAGCCATCTTTACTTTAATTCTATAAAGAATTCCTATTCAGATGCGCTCTCTAATTGTTCACTTTCATTATCAACAGCCACATCTAATGCTACGGCTACTTTTTCTTTTTTCACAACAGGCTTATCTTCACCTAGTCTAAGTTTACGCTGACGCTGGCGTTCTTTGTGATAAGCCAGTCCTGTTCCCGCAGGAATCAATCGACCTACGATAACGTTTTCTTTCAGACCACGTAGCGGATCACGTTTACCTGTCACTGCCGCGTCTGTTAATACGCGTGTAGTTTCTTGGAACGATGCAGCAGAAATAAATGAATCTGTTGCAAGCGATGCTTTAGTAATACCTAACAACATATGGGTATATGTTGCTTCTAGCTTTTCTTCAGCACGCATAGCATCATTTACGCCTAATATAGTATCGTGCTCAATTTGCTCACCACGAAGATACTTAGTGTCACCCGGTGAAACAATTTCTACTTTACGTAACATTTGACGCACAATCACTTCGATATGTTTATCGTTTATTTTTACACCTTGCAAACGATACACTTCTTGTACTTCAGTCGCCATGTAACTAGCTAGTTCCAAGATACCTTTTAAACGTAAAATATCATGTGGATCTTCTGGTCCATCAACTAACATTTCACCTTTTTCAATGTGCTCGCCTTCAAACACTGAAACATGACGCCATTTAGGAATTAATTCCTCATGAGTATCGCCCTCACTAGGCGTAATCACTAAACGCTGTTTACCTTTAGTTTCTTTACCAAAGCTAATTGTTCCTGAAATCTCTGCCATTAGAGCAGGATCCTTCGGTTTACGTGCTTCAAACAAGTCGGCAACACGCGGTAGACCACCGGTAATATCACGTGTTTTACTGCTTTCTTGTGGTATACGCGCTAATACATCACCAACACCCACTTCACCGCCGTCAGTAACAGTAACAATCGCACCGCCTGGCAAGAAGTACTGCGCAGGAATATCGGTACCAACAAGTAACAAATCATCGCCTTTATCATCGACCAATTTGACCATTGGACGCATATCTTTAGATGCTGTACCACGCTGTTTCGGATCACGGACAATCATACTTGTTAAGCCGGTTACTTCATCAACCTGCTTATCAACTGTCACACCTTCAATTAGGTCTTGTAATTGAACCTGACCGGCCACCTCAGTAACAACTGGATGCGTATGCGGATCCCACATTGCAACGACTTGACCAGCATCAACAGCTTCATTATCTGACACTGTAATTTCCGAACCATAAGGAATTTTATAACGTTCACGTTCACGGCCATTTTCATCAATAAGATGTAACTCACCGCTGCGAGAGACCGCAACAAACTTACCACTTTCATGTTGAACTGATTTGATATTGTGGAATCGAATGTTACCTTTAAACTTCAAAGAAACAGAGTTGTCAGCCGCTGTACGCGATGCAGCACCACCAATATGGAAGGTACGCATAGTAAGCTGTGTTCCTGGCTCACCGATTGATTGTGCCGCGATAACACCTACCGCTTCACC
>JBJPGE010000127.1:0-4813 GCA_048595465.1 Methylophagaceae bacterium
TCAATCCTTTAGCTCAAGGTAAAGAAGAAATTTTACGTTTAGATTTAGATCGTGTTGCGCACTGGGTAGGTTTAGGTGCTCAAACTTCTGATCGCGTATCGAAACTTGTTAAGCAAGCTAAAGCCGCTTAATCTGTAAACACGTTTTTATTTAAGGTTTCAGTATGAGTACTTCCGAGGAATTTATTCCGGTAGGGAAAATATCTGGGGTCTTTGGGGTTAAAGGTTGGATGAAGATTTTTTCATTCACCGACCCACGAAAAAACATTTTAAATTATTCACCGTTATATATGTCACAACGTGGCGAGTGGATAGAAGTGAAAGTAATGACCGGGCGCGTTCAAGGAAAAGGCATTGTGTTAAGCCTTGAGAATGTAACTGATCCCGACCAAGTTCTGCCTTTAATAGGTAATCAGCTTGCCATTACTAAGCAACAGTTAAAATCTGCTGGCGACAATAATTATTATTGGTCTCAGTTGATTGGCATGGCGGTGGTGAATAGGCAAGATGAACCATTAGGTATTGTTGATAGCTTGTTCGAAACCGGCGCAAATGATGTGTTGCAGGTGGAAGACAAAGAACAAAAAATGCAACGTTTGATTCCATTTGTAATGGATGAGATTGTTGATTCAGTTGATTTGGATAATAAGATTATTCGAGTCGATTGGGAGTTAGATTACTAACAATAGATTATTGTTGAGGTTAAGAATGAAGTTAGGAATTGTTTCTTTATTCCCTCAAATGTTTGATGCAATAACAAAATATGGCGTAACAGGTCGTGCGGTAACGCAAGGCAAGTTAAGCCTAGATTATTGGACGCCGCGGGATTTTGCTACGGATAAACATCAAACGGTAGATGATAGACCTTATGGCGGTGGCCCGGGCATGGTGATGAAAGTAGAGCCATTGCAACAAGCTATTCGCGCTGCAAAGCAGCAATTAGGCGAGCACACTAAGGTGGCGTATATGTCACCTCAGGGTCGCAAGCTTGATCAACAAGGTTTGCAAGAATTGGCAACAAGAGAAGCGATGATCTTTGTTGCAGGACGTTATGAGGGTATAGATGAACGCCTGATTAGCGAAGAGATTGATGAGGAATGGTCGATTGGTGACTATGTTCTCAGTGGTGGTGAACTGGCTGCAATGACCATGATTGATGGCATGGCAAGATTATTACCGGGCGTATTAGGTGATGAAGAATCAGCGCAACAAGATTCTTTTATGGACGGTTTATTAGATCATCCACACTACACACGACCAGAACGATTAGCTGATCAGCAAGTGCCAAAGGTACTTTTGAGTGGCGATCATGAGGCGATACGAAAGTGGCGGCTCAAACAAGCTTTAGGAAGAACGTGGTTGAGGCGGTCTGATCTGTTGGAGGCGAAGTCATTGTCCAGCGAACAGAGTGCATTATTAGAACAATTTATTGCTGAGTATAATACCGGCAAAAGATAGTAAGAATTTTAGGAGTAGTACATGAGCAATATTATTGATCAAATTAATGCGGAGCAAATGAAACAGGATCTTCCTGCATTTGCACCAGGCGACACCGTTGTAGTGGGTGTAAAAATCAAAGAAGGCGACCGTGAACGTGAACAAGCATTCGAAGGTGTAGTTATCGCTGTTCGTAATCGTGGTTTACACTCAGCTTTCACAGTACGTAAAATTTCAAACGGAGTGGGTGTTGAACGTGTTTTCCAAACTCATAGTCAAGCTATTGCGGGAATTGAAGTTAAACGTCGTGGTGATGTTCGTCGCGCGAAACTTTATTACTTACGTGAATTAACTGGTAAGGCAGCACGCATTAAAGAAAAACTAGGCTAAAAACTATTTAGCTCACCGCTTAAATTCATCATTTATTCGTTAGAAAATATGCATTCACACTTGTGAACTTATATTTTCTGCCTTGAACTGATAAATTTTATCGGCAATCTAAACAGTTTTTTTGGATCTTTTTGAGATCCGGCTTGAAAAATAAAGAGGGTACAACTATTTTAGTTGTGCCCTTTTTTGTATTATAGGGCTATGGAATTTCAAACACTCTTTAATGCACCCTTTGGTCCGATAATGCTTCGTGCCGATGAACATGGTGTGCAAGGTATTGATCTATTTGTTGAGTCATCAACTATTGTTAGCGAGTCGTCCGATATATTGCAGCAACTCGAACAGCAGCTAACGGCCTATTTTTCTAACGCCCACATGCAATGGGATATTCCTTTAGCTGAAAAAGGCACTGACTTTCAACAGAAAGTCTGGCGTTATATGCAAGCTATTCCCGCAGGTGAAACCCGCAGTTATGGTGATGTATCTAAAGCACTAAATTCTTCAGCCCAAGCAGTGGGCAACGCCTGCCGTGCTAATCATTTTCCAATTGTGATACCTTGCCACCGAATTGTTTCAAAGACGGGCTTAGGCGGTTTTGCAGGCCAAACCAAGGGCAATGAAATAACAGTTAAACAGTGGTTGTTAAATCATGAATGCTGATACGGTGTCGCATCATTTACAACCCTTTTTAGATTCACTATGGTTAGAATCGGGTTTAAGCAAAAATACGGTTGAGGCATATCAGCGTGATCTTTTAGGTTTTGCCGCTTGGTTACAAAAATCAGACACTGATTTAGTGGCGGCGACACGTGAACATATTTTGCAGTATCAAGGCATACGAATGCGAGAAGGCCGCAAAGCACGTAGCGAAGCACGCTTGCTTTCAACACTAAGGCGTTTTTATCGTTATTTATGTCGAGAAGAGATTCGTGATTCTGATCCCACAGCAAAAATTGAGTCACCTCGTTTAGGCAAGCCTCTCCCCAGTAGTTTGACTGAAGATGAAGTTGAAAGTTTATTAGAACAACCCGATGTGCTGGTGCCGTTAGGTTTGCGAGATAGAACAATGCTCGAGGTGCTCTATGCAACGGGGTTACGTGTGTCGGAGTTAGTGTCGCTGACCTTTGAACAAGTCAATATGCGACAAGGGCTTATTCGTTGTGTGGGAAAAGGTAATAAGGAGCGCTTAGTGCCTTTAGGTGAAATAGCCTTAGATTATTTGCAACTCTATTTTGTGGAAAGCCGCCCCATGTTACTAAAAGGTCGATTGAGTGAGGATCTGTTTCCAACTCTGCGTGGTAAGGCGATGACGCGACAAGCATTCTGGTATTTGATTAAAAAATATGCAAAACAAGCGGACATTAAAAAGGATTTGTCTCCACATACATTACGTCATGCCTTCGCAACACATTTGCTCAATCATGGAGCTGACTTACGTGTTGTTCAGCTATTATTGGGTCACTCTGATCTATCTACTACCCAAATTTATACCCATGTTGCAAAAGAAAGACTGAAAAGTCTACATGCACAGCACCACCCACGAGGATAAGAGCTTGGCACGGGGCGTCTTTTCCACCATGCCTGCGTTAAAAATAGTCTCAAAATGCTCATTTACATTAGTAAACTGTGCTTTTTCAACGATTTTTGCCTTGTCCTGTCGGAAAATACTTACCGTGCAAAGCTCTTATCAAGGGTAATGCGTAACAAAATGCTAAACTATGCGTCAAATTATTAGGAGAGAGCTATGCCGTCATTTGATATCGTTTCAGAAATAGACAAACATGAATTAACGAATGCTGTTGACCAAGCAAACCGTGAAATTGGTAACCGTTTCGACTTTCGGGGAACTGATGCCAAAGTTGAGCAGTCAGATAAAACACTGATATTACATGGTGAAAGTGATTTTCAGCTTGACCAAATACAAGATATTTTGCGGTTGAAATTGGTTAAACGCAGTATAGAAGTCAATTGTTTAGAAGTAAAAGATTCGGTTGGTAACGGTAAAATGCGTAAACAAGATATTGTGGTACGTGAAGGTATTGACTCAGATTTGTCACGTAAGATCGTTAAGCTGATTAAAGCGAGCAAAAGTAAAGTTCAAGCAGCCATACAAGGTGATAGTGTACGTGTTACGGGTAAAAAACGAGATGATTTGCAGGGTGTAATGGCCTTATTAAAAGGTAATGATGATATCGATATGCCGCTACAATTTAATAATTTTAGAGATTAATAAAATGACAACATTAAGAACCTTTCTATGGCTAGCACTTTTGGCGGTAACCAGCGTAGTTTATGCCGCTGACACGGCAGAAATGAAGGAAAAGTTAGAAACTATGATGCCTTTTTCCGTTGAAAGTATTACTGCAGTGGGCAATTCAGGCTTGTTTGAAGTTATTATCGATAGTGGTGAAATTATCTATTTCACGGAAGATCTGAGTTATGGATTTGAAGGCAATGTCATTGATATGGCAACGGGAACAAACATTACGGCAGTCAAGCGTAAAGACCAAAGAAAGAGTATTTTAGCGTCGTTGGATGAATCAGAGTTGATTGTCTATGAACCGAAGAAAACAGATTATACTTTAACCGTATTTACGGATATTGATTGTGGCTATTGCCGAAAATTACATTCAGAAATGGCGCAATATAATGCGCTAGGTATTCGAATCCGTTATATGGCTTTTCCACGTGCAGGGATAGATTCTGAGGCATATGATAAAGCTGAGGATGTGTGGTGTTCTGAAGACCGTAAACAAGCGATGACCGATGCTAAGAATGGCAAACAAGTTAATTCTAAACACTGTGAAAGCCCAGTGGCAGCCCAGTATAAATTGGGTGGGAAATTAGGTGTTAATGGCACTCCAGCATTATTTTTAGACAGTGGCGAGTCGCTTCCTGGATATATTCCACCGAAACGTTTAAGACAAATTTTGGATGAAAAGGCGTTAGCTGAGTCTTAATTAGAAACGCGAGGATCAACTAGTTGT
>JBJPGE010000128.1:0-4707 GCA_048595465.1 Methylophagaceae bacterium
CGGTCTTGTTCTGTAATACAAACATCTGTCACTATCGAAATTCCTAAACCAATTTTCACATAGCGTTTAATCACTTCCCATCCGCCCGCTTCTAACGTGACTTTGTAGCTAGTGTTATGTTGGGCAAATACCATTTTCACAATACGCCATGTACTTAGATGGCTGGGCGGGAGGATCAACCCAAACGGGCTAATGTCTTTTAATGTTACATCTTTAAGCTTTGATAGCGGATGATCTTTCGGTGCGATTAAAACAGGGTTATAGGTAACCACAGGCTCGTATTCAATATCATCAGGGATTTCCAGCATTGATCCGATGGCTAAATCAATGTCGTTATTGCGTAGCATTTCCAAGCCATCACGCCCAGTTTCATTTGCCAGCTTTAATTTTATGCCGGGATATTGTTCTGTAAACTTTTGTACGGGTTCTGGCAATACATACAATATTGTGGATTCACCTGCGGCAATGGATAAATCACCCGTGCTTAAATTTCCACAATGCGCGCTAAAAGTTTCGTGCAGATGGTCAACGCTTTGTACCATGGGTTCGCACAAATCATAAAGAATCCTGCCTTCTACTGTCAGGTTAATTTGCGGACCATTTCGCTCAAATAAAGTGACATTCATTTCACGTTCAAGCGCTTGAATTTGTAGTGATATGGTGGGTTGGCTGGCAAACAGCTTTTCTGCTGCTTTGGTTACGCTACCGTGTTTTGCCACTTGGCAAAAAGCACGTAATTTTTTAAGTCGGTTTTGTTTGTAGTAGATAGTTTTCATTTTAAATACCGTATAACTATAGTCAATTCCAATATTAAACATTGAAATCATTAAATTGTCTAATGATTAACCTATGCAATAATGATAAAAATTTCAATACTAAATTATTAATACTTAATAATTCGGTATTTATACTTAAAATAGGGAATAAATTCGGTTTTATTGTTGTTTTTTTAGGCAAAAAATCAATTAACTACTATGCTCCAAATATTGAAAATAGAAGGCAGTCTGATGGCGCCATATTGTAAAAACCTAGTTAGAGAAATAAGTGATGCAGGCTAATAAAAAACGCACCGTATTTTTTGTGTCAGAGAGTACAGGCATAACCGCTGAAACACTCGGGCACAGCTTGCTCTCACAATTTCCACATATTGAATTTACTTACCACCAACGTTCATTTATAGATACTGAAAAGAAAGCTAATGCACTGGTAAAAGAGGTTGCAGAAATCAGTGAGGAAGAAGGCTTTAGACCACTAGTCTTTGCAACCATGCCAGAGGTGCAAATAAACCAGATTTTAAAAGAAGCGGATTGCCACTATTATGAAGTGTTTGAAAGTATTCTCGACAAAATAGGGCATGACCTACATACAGAGCCAACGCGTGAGTCGGGTTTGAGTCATGGTTTGGTCAATGAGAAAAGCTACGATGCACGCATCGATGCACTCAACTACACGCTAATGCACGATGATGCGATGGTGCTAAAAACCTTGCATGAAGCAGACATTATTATTGTTGGTGTTTCACGCTCAGGTAAAACACCGACTTCACTTTATCTCGCTTTAAAGTTTGGGATAAAAGCTGCAAATTATCCAATCACAGATGATGATTTTGACCGTGATGAATTGCCAAAAGTATTACTTGAGAATAAAGATAAGTTAGTGGCAACCACAATTAAAGCAAAACGCTTACAGCAGATCCGTGAAAAACGCAGACCGAATAGCCAATATTCATCATTACAAACGTGTAAATCTGAGATCAAAAAAGCACATAAATTATACGAGCGCTATGGTTTAGAACCACTCGACGTAACCTCGCAATCCATTGAAGAATTAGCCGCACAAATTGTGCGAAACTTTAGCATAACTCCCGTAAAGGACAGCTTAATATGAATACTAAGAACATCATCTGGCTTGATCAACTCGGTATTAACGATATAGATCAAGTTGGCGGTAAAAATGCCTCACTCGGTGAGATGATTCAAAACCTCTCAAAACTTGGTGTAAAAGTGCCAGGTGGTTTTGCGACGACATCAGATGCTTATCGTAGTTTTCTAGCACATGAAAACTTAGGAGATAGAATCAATGCCTTGCTGGATGAGTTGGATGTGGATGATTTAGCGGCGCTTGCCAAAACGGGTAAGCAGATTCGGGATTGGATTATGCAAATTCCTCTACCAGATGATGTAGAAGCAGAGATCAATGAAGCTTACGTTAAAGTAGAAAAAGAATATGGCAAAGAAGTAACGTGGGCGGTACGTTCATCTGCAACGGCTGAAGATTTACCTGATGCATCGTTTGCAGGTCAGCAAGAGACATTTTTGAATGTATCTGGTCTAGATGATATTAAAATGGCGATTCGAAAAGTATTTGCATCGTTGTTTACTGATCGCGCAATCTCCTACCGTGTTCATCAAAATTTTGATCACGCAGGTGTAGCTTTATCAGCAGGCATTCAAAAAATGGTGCGCTCTGATATTGGCGCGAGTGGCGTTATGTTTAGCCTCGATACCGAATCTGGTTTTGATAAGGTTGTATTTGTCACAGGCAGTTATGGCTTAGGTGAAATGGTGGTGCAGGGCGCGGTAAATCCAGATGAATTTTATGCTTATAAACCTAATTTAGAATCTGGGAAACCAGCCGTCTTGAACAGAACACTCGGTAGTAAAGCGATAGAAATGGTTTACGATCCTGAAGGTGAAGAGCCTGTCAAAATCATTGATATTGAAAAAGAACGAAGCACAAAATATTGCATCACAGATGCACAGGTAGAAGAATTGGCGCGCCAAGCGGTGATTATTGAAAAACACTACAAACGCCCGATGGATATCGAGTGGGCATTAGATGGCAACGACAACGGTTTGTACATTGTACAAGCTCGCCCCGAAACCGTGCAAAGCCAAGCGGGCAATATTGTTGAACGCTTCACGCTAAAACAACAAGGCACGGTAGTTTCAGAAGGTCGTTCCATCGGTTCACGCATCGGTGCAGGCAAGGCTAAAATAATTATGAACTTGGATGATATGGATAAAATCCAGCCAGGCGATGTGTTAGTTACGGATATGACCGACCCAGATTGGGAACCGATTATGAAGCGTGCTTCTGCTATTGTTACCAACCGAGGCGGCCGAACTTGTCATGCAGCAATTATTGCCCGTGAGCTTGGTGTACCAGCGGTTGTAGGTTGTGGTGATGCAACTAAAACGATAAATCACGGCGATGAGATTACCGTATCCTGTGCCGAAGGCGATACGGGTTACGCCTACGAAGGCATTTTGGATTTTGAGATTAATACCACCGAAGTCAGCACTATGCCTGACCTTGACCTTAAAGTGATGATGAATGTAGGCAACCCTGATAGAGCTTTTGATTTCTGCCAGCTACCTAATAAAGGTGTTGGCTTGGCGCGTATGGAATTTATCATTAATAATATGATAGGCATCCACCCACGCGCATTATTAGAACTTGATAAACAATCAACCGAGCTTCAAGAAATCATTCATAAACGTATTGATGCATATGAGAGTCCACGTGAGTTTTTCGTCTCAAAAATCGTAGAAGGTGTTTCAACATTAGCCGCAGCATTTTCACCAAAACCTGTAATTTTGCGAATGTCAGATTTTAAATCAAATGAGTATGCCAATCTAATTGCTGGCACAAATTATGAGCCAGAAGAAGAAAACCCTATGATCGGTTTTCGTGGGGCGGCGCGCTACATTGATGAAACCTTCCGCAGTTGTTTTGAAATGGAATGTGAAGCGATCAAACGTGTTCGCAATAATATGGGTTTAACCAATATCGAAATTATGATTCCATTTGTGCGAACACTTGAAGAAGCAAAAGCTGTCAGTGAGTTGTTAGCCGAAAACGGTTTGGCGCGTGGTGAAGGTGGTTTACGCCACATTATGATGTGCGAGTTACCATCAAACGCAGTCTTAGCTGAACAATTCTTAGAGTATTTCGATGGTTTCTCTATTGGGTCAAACGACATGACCCAATTAACGCTAGGTTTAGATCGAGATTCTGCATTAGTTGCTGATGGCTTTGATGAACGTAACCCCGCAGTAAAAGCGATGATTAAAATGGCGATTGATGCCTGTAAAAAACAGGGGAAATACGTGGGAATCTGTGGGCAAGGTCCATCGGATCATCCAGATCTTGCTGAGTGGTTGATGGAGCAGGGAATTGATAGCGTTTCGCTGAATCCAGATACTGTGATTGAGACTTGGAATCGTTTAGCAAGTAAGTAGAAATGACAAGCTGATAATGCGTGGTTCCGCTATTCTTTAATTAGAAATCTACAACCCAAGAGTCAGTTCCTGCTAAAAACATTCTAGAATAATGTTATTTTTGCTATTTATTAAGTCCACTTCCCCCTTTTTTCTGCGTTTTGTATGTGATTTGAAATACAAAACGTCGAAAAAAGGGGGAGGTGGACTATTAAAAGTACCTAAGTCAGCCTGTTTTTTATGCTTTTAATGGCAAATAAACATCATAGCGTGTGGATTTTCCATTAATTTCAAACGCTGGCTGTATTATATCCGTCAATTGTTCTGCCAGCCTTGGTCTTTTCACCACGATACGTTTTTTTGCTAAATTTAACGATTCCAATAACAGTTTTTCACTGTCTTCATCTGCTCCCACAATGTAGTGGAAGAACTGCATCTCCTTTTTAACCTGTGCAGACTTTGAACGAGTCGGAAACATGGGGTC
>JBJPGE010000129.1:0-4701 GCA_048595465.1 Methylophagaceae bacterium
AACGATGTTGATGATAAAGGTTATCAGCAGTTTGTTTCACCCATAACATCATCGGTCTTACGACATCATATCCCTGAACAAGTGGGGTTAGATTTTGGAGCAGGAACAGGGCCTGTGATTGCTAAAGTATTGGCTGATCATGGTTTCAAGCTTGATTTATATGATCCATTTTTTCACAACAACTCTGAATTATTGGCTGGGCAATATGACTATGTTGTTTGCTGTGAAGTCATGGAACATTTTTATAAACCAGATGAAGAGTTTGCATTGCTAAAGCGTCTTTTAAAACCCAACGGGCGTTTATACTGCATGACCGATTTATATCATGAGGATATTGATTTTCCCAATTGGTATTATCAAAAAGACAATACACATGTCTTTTTTTATCATCTGAGATCTTTAGAATACATCAAGCAACAGTTCGGTTTTTCTGATTTATCCGTTGATGGTCGTCTTGTTACATTTACGCATTAAAACCCTGTAAATTGATCTTTAATTTGATCATATTCGTTAGCGGGTAATGATATGGTTACGATTACACGATCAGAAAACTGCTTATCCATGATCTCGCCACGACACTTTTTAAGCTGATATTCAAGCAATTGGAGCTGGCTATAGTCAATATCCAGCTTAAGTGTTGCCATTTCAATCCACGGGAGAATATCAGCAGCATCAATCGCAAGCTTGGCAGCGGTGCCATAAGCACGAGCAAGCCCACCCGTCCCTAATTTAACACCACCAAAATAGCGAATAACACCCACAACAGCATTGATTATATTTTCACCCTCTAATGGCGCTAAAATAGGTCTTCCGGCCGTGCCAGAAGGTTCTCCAGCATCATTACAGCGCTCAGCAATAAAACCATCTTCTTGCCTTATACGCCATGCAAAAGCCAAATGATTCGCATTGGGGTGGTGTGCTGCTAAGATACGAAGCTGTTGTAAGGCTTCACGTTCATCATTGCAGGGCATAATGGTACCCACGAATTGAGATTTTTTAATATCATACTCAGCTTGCGAAGGATTTAATACGACTTGTTGGTTGTCAGAATTAGACATCAAATTATTATAACTGAGAAATTGACTTTATTAGTCAGGTAATTGTATATTAGCGTTTAATTAACTAGAGGTTCACCATCATGTCACTACTCAACACATTTGCAAAAACACTGCTGTTATCAGTATTTATATTAGTGATGGGGTGTTCATCTTCAGATGCAACGCCTTTGGCAGAAATTAGCCCACAACAAGCCGCAGAAATAGTTGAGAGTGACGCTGCAGTCATTATTGATGTGCGAACACAGAGCGAATGGGATGCTGGACATATTCCGGGCGCAATTCATATCCCTTTAAGCGAAGTAAAAGGTCGACTGGATGAGTTTAAAGCATTTGAAGGTAAAGAGATTGTAATGCAATGCCGTAGTGGTAAACGTTCTGCCGCCGCTGGCAAGATCTTGTTAGCCGCCGGCTATGAAGATGTCTCAAACTTAACAGGTGGAATTAATGCTTGGGGAAAGGCAAAGCTGCCAGTAGAACAATAAATCTAGGCAAAAAGACAAGAACACTCTATGACCGCTGCTTCTGAACACAGGCGTGTTTGAGATATTATTAATTATTAGAGAATATTCATGATCAAAATTACTGTAGATAGCAATCCAAGCGAAGCACTTCTAAAAGATATGGGCGTGGCTAGCTGGCCAACATGGGAAAAAGAAGTATCTGTATTTCCTTGGGATTTTGTAACAACAGAAACTGCTTTCATCTTAGAAGGTGAATGTGAAATGACCCCTGAAGATGGTAGTGAATCAACTACATTTAAAGCGGGTGATTTAGTAGTATTCCCACTAGGATGGAAAGGCACTTGGGAAGTTAAAAAAGCATTGAAAAAGCATTACCAGCACAGCTAAACTTCTTTAGCGTTTGACGCGATAAATAATGAGGCCAGATACTACTTTGTGTCTGGCCTTATTTTATTTAGCATCTTTAATATTTCACACCTCTGGTATGATGTAGCACCTTTAAAACAGTTCTCAGAAAACAATCATGGCCAACGACAGCTTTTCATCTCTTAAACTTCCTGAAACACAGGTATCAAATTTAACCTCTTTGGGCTATAAAAAGATGACGCCAATTCAGGCGCAGAGCCTACCTCAGATATTAAAAGGTAAAGATGTTATCGCACAAGCTAAAACGGGGAGTGGTAAAACAGCTGCGTTTGGAATTGGCTTGTTGAATGACATTAATCCTCGATTTTTTGGTGTGCAAGCCTTAATTATTTGTCCCACACGAGAATTAGCTGATCAAGTAGGTAAAGAAATTCGTCGCCTGGCGCGTTTTACTCAGAATATTAAGCTAGTGTTACTGTGTGGTGGTAAGCCACTAGGCCCTCAAATTGGTTCACTGGAACATGGCGCTCACATTGTGGTGGGAACACCAGGCCGACTTCAAGATCATTTGATGAAAGGTACGTTAAAACTAGATGGTCTTAAAACATTGGTTTTAGATGAAGCAGATCGCATGTTGGATATGGGCTTTGCTGATGTAATGAAAGATATTATTTCATACACTCCTAAAAAGCGTCAGACATTACTTTTTTCGGCAACGTATCCTGATACGATTGAAAAAATGAGTCGTTCGTTTCAACGTGATCCAGTGCGCGTGACCGTTGAGTCGAAGCATACTGAAAGCGTAATCGAACAATTGTTTTATGAAGTTAAAAAACATGAACGAAATACCACGTTATTAGCCTTGTTTGAACATTATCAACCTTCTAATGCGATTGTTTTTTGTTACACCAAAAAACAATGTGATGAAGTGGCTGATTATTTACGAGATCACCGTATTGATGCGCTCGCTATTCATGGTGATTTAGACCAACGAGAACGTGATCAGGTGCTAGTACGTTTTGCTAATAATAGTTGCTCGGTATTAGTAGCAACCGATGTCGCGGCTCGAGGTTTAGATATTAAGTCATTACAAGCTGTGATTAATTACGAATTGCCCCGTGATCCTGAAATTTATGTGCATCGAATTGGCCGAACGGGCCGTGCAGGTGAAAAGGGCATGGCGTTAAGCATTTTTACACAATCTGAAGTGGTGCGTGTTAATGCCATTGCTGATTATCAAAAGAAACCAAGCATAAGTGATGTACCTGAATCGCTTGATAGGGACCCTGGATATAGCTTGCAAGCACAAATGGTCACAATTCAATTAGATGCGGGACGTAAGAGCAAGCTCAGACCTGGTGATATATTAGGTGCATTAACAGGTGATGCAGGTTTGGCAGGTTCAGATATTGGCAAAATTGATATTTTCGATATGTCGAGCTATGTTGCTGTTGAGCGAACAGCATTACGTCAAGCGATGAATTATTTGTCGCAAGGAAAAGTGAAAGGGCGTAGTATTCGTGCTAGAAAAACCCCCTAGAACTAGGGGCTATCAGCATTAAAAGGCCTAAAACTGACCATTGGGTCACATATTTTATTACATTCTAAGTAACATAGTCCTACGGTAGGTTATTGTGTGCTACAGTCCAGAATACGGAATGGTGAGTTGGACAATGTATGTTAGATATTAATGCGAATGCATTACAACCTAAAATATTAGTAGTAGATGATACGCCTGCAAATTTAGTTGCAATGCAAGTCGTATTAAAAAAAATATCTGCAGATTTGATTTCCGTTAGCTCGGGCAACCAAGCCCTTCAAGAAGTTGTGAAACAAGATTTTGCCGTTATCCTGTTAGATGTCAATATGCCAGGAATGGATGGCTTTGAAGTCGCTGAATTATTAAGCAGTGCCGAGCAAACTAGAAATATCCCCATTATTTTTGTCACGGCCGTTCACCATGATGAATCTAGCATATTACGTGGCTATGATTCCGGGGCTGTTGATTATGTGCAAAAACCCATTTTACCTGAAATATTACTGTCAAAAGTTAATGTCTTTTTAGACTTATGGAAGCTTAAAGCAGGACTAGAAAATGAAATTTCTGCAAGACGTGCTGCTGAACTAGAAGTACATTACTTAGCTCAGCATGATGCATTAACTAAATTACCCAATCGTCGTCAAATACAAACAGAACTCGGTATAGTTATTGACCGTGCTCAGCGTAGAAAAGAACACTTTGCCATTTTATTTCTTGATTTAGATGGCTTCAAAAAAATTAATGATGAATTGGGGCATGAAGCCGGTGATGCTTTGTTAGTTGAAATGGGGGAACGTTTTAAACGCGATATTAGAGCTACAGATATGGTTGGCCGGTATGGTGGTGATGAGTTCATCCTAATTCTTACTGACACCCATGATCCCATGACACTCAAAAATAAGCTGCAACAATTGGTTGAAGCCGCTGCTCATCCTTTTGTATGGCAAGATAAACAATTAACCATTAGTTGCAGTATTGGTGTTTCATTATATCCAGAACATGGCTCAACGGCTGATGAATTGGTTTCTAATGCCGATACGGCAATGTATTTAGCAAAAGGTTTAGGGAAAAACACTTTCCAGTTTTATTCGGAAGAACTTAATCAACAAATGAAGCATGACCTTTTATTAGAGCATCATTTACGCCACGCAATATCAAAACAAGAATTGGATGTTTATTTTCAACCGATAATGGATCTAAACAATCAAACAGCAATTGGTGCAGAAGCGCTACTACGCTGGACTAACGATGAACTCGGCTTTATCTCGCCCGATGA
>JBJPGE010000130.1:0-4688 GCA_048595465.1 Methylophagaceae bacterium
TAAAAGTGACTGCAATTGATATTGGTCGTGCCACCGTTCACCCTCTAAAAGGTAAAAAAATAACACAGAAAATGCGCCTCATTGATTTATGCAGACTTTGTTACAAATTAGATTGGCCAAATCGTAAAGAATTTATGCATACCTATTTTAAAGTATATGGCCAAGAATTTAATTCTGGTTGGTCAGAACCGCTCAGAAACTATGATTGGAAACAAAAAACTAAGCGAAAAATAAAAGGATTATTTAAAAAGAAAAAGGCGAAATAATCCCTATCTACCCTGGCCCCAGTGTTAATGCACGAATTCGCTCCATTTCATCACGCAATTTTCCGGCTTCTTCAAACTCTAAGTCTTGAGCATGACGGTACATAGCATTTTCCATTTGCTGCAAACGTTTTGCTAATTGTTTTGGTGATAACACTGCATATTTAGCCTTTTCTTCGGCTACTTGATTAATGTATTTTCTATCATTTTGGGCTTGTTCTTGTTTATCATCCAAACTATCTCGAATGGCTTTTTTGATACCTGTTGGCGTAATGCCATGTTCCTTGTTATACGCTTGTTGTTTTTCACGACGGCGATCTGTTTCAGCTATTGCTCGTTGTATTGATCCCGTTATTTTATCGGCGTAAAGAATGGCCCGCCCATTCAAGTTTCGAGCTGCACGTCCTATCGTCTGAATCAACGAACGCTCTGAACGTAGAAAACCTTCTTTGTCCGCATCTAAAATAGCGACTAGCGATACTTCTGGGATATCTAATCCTTCACGCAATAAGTTGATACCAATCAACACATCAAATACACCTAAACGTAAATCCCGCAAAATTTCCATCCGTTCTACGGTATCTATATCAGAGTGTAGATAACGTACTTTTACACCATGTTCAGCTAAATAATCGGTTAAATCTTCTGACATGCGTTTGGTTAACGTTGTCACCAACACTCGTTCATTAATAACTGTTCGTTTATTAATTTCAGATAATAGGTCATCAACTTGTGTAGCTACAGGTCGGATTTCAATCTCGGGATCAACCAAACCTGTTGGCCGTACCACTTGTTCGACCACATTGCTTGAATGATCAGCTTCATACTGCGCGGGTGTGGCGGATACGAAAATGGTTTGTGGGGCTAGTTTTTCCCATTCTTCAAATTTTAGAGGGCGGTTATCTAAAGCTGAAGGCAGGCGAAAACCGTAATTGACCAATGTTTCTTTACGTGAACGATCACCTTTATACATCGCGCCAATTTGTGGCACCATCACATGGCTTTCATCTAATACTAAAATGGCATCATCTGGCAAATAATCAAACAAGGTCGGTGGTGCTTCACCCTCTCCTCTATCGGATAAATGGCGTGAGTAATTCTCAATACCGTTGCAATAACCCAGTTCCATGATCATTTCGATATCAAACCGAGTCCGTTGCTCCAAACGCTGCGCTTCAACTAACTTATTATCATCCGTTAATACTTTAAGCCGTAGCCTAAGTTCATCTTTAATCTTATCTACCGCCGACAGTAATTGATCGCGTGGCGTTACATAATGCGTTTTAGGGTAAATAGTAATCCTGCTTACCCGCTGAATAATCTCACCGGTTAAAGGATCAAAATAGCGGATCTGCTCAATTTCATCATCAAACAATTCAATCCGCACTGCATCACGCTCAGATTCAGCAGGAAAAATATCAATCACTTCACCCCGCACTCGATATGTGCCTCGATGTAGCTCAACATCATTACGTTTATATTGCAGCTCTGTTAAACGCTTCAGCATATCGCGCTGGTTAATAGTATTGCCAACGACAAGATGCAATACCATTTCAAGATAAGAGTCTTTGTCACCCAAGCCGTAAATACACGACACACTCGAGACAATAATCGCATCACGTCGTTCTAACATCGCTTTGGTGGCAGACAATCGCATTTGCTCAATTTGCTCATTCACCGAGGCATCTTTATCGATAAACGTATCTGACGAAGGCACATAGGCTTCTGGCTGATAATAGTCATAATACGAAACAAAATATTCCACCGAGTTATTGGGGAAAAAATCTTTCATCTCGCTGTATAGCTGTGCCGCTAATGTTTTATTCGGCGCCATCACCATTAATGGGCGTTGTAGTTGTTGCGCAACATTGGCGATAGTAAAGGTTTTACCGGATCCTGTTACACCCAATAACGTTTGCCACATTTCACCATTTTCCAAGCCTTCAACTAAAGCTTTAATCGCGGCGGGCTGATCCCCTGCAGGTTCAAAATCACTGATTAATTCAAATTGTTTTGCCATACGTCTTCTGCATTATTCTTGATTGGCGTATATTAACTTACATCACTGTAAATTGTTCTATATTTAAAAGGTATAAATTTTGGAAATTAATCTTTCACAACGTGTTCAGAGCATTAAACCGTCACCTACTCTAGCGATTACCGCTCGCGCTGCCGAAATGAGAGCAGCAGGCAAAAGTATTATTGCCCTAGGTGTAGGCGAACCTGATTTTGATACGCCAGAGCATATTAAACAGGCCGCAATAACCGCGATTAACAACGGTGATACAAAATACACTGCAGTTGATGGCACGGTTGCATTGAAACAAGCTGTACTAGATAAATTATCGCGTGATAACGGCCTCGAATACGAAATGAATCAAATCCTCGTTTCTGTCGGTGGCAAACAAAGCTTTTTCAATTTAACTCAAGCGTTATTGGATAAAGGTGATGAAGTCATTATTCCTGCACCTTATTGGGTTTCTTACCCAGATATCGTGTTATTAGCCAATGGTACACCGGTTATTATTGACGCGGGGCAAGATCAGCGTTTCAAAATCACACCTGACCAACTTGAAGCCGCAATCACCGACAAAACACGTCTTTTTGTTATCAACAGTCCATCCAACCCATCAGGCATGGCATATACCAAAGATGAGCTTGCCGCTCTAGGCGAAGTATTACGCAAATATCCCAATATACTCATTGCTACTGATGATATGTATGAACATATTTTATGGGCTGACGGCGGCTTCCATAATATTGTTACAGCCTGTCCTGATTTATATGACCGCACCATGGTGTTAAATGGTGTTTCAAAAGCCTATGCAATGACAGGTTGGCGCATTGGTTATGCCGCTGGTTCAGCAAAATTAATCGCTGCGATGAAAAAAATTCAAGGTCAAAGTACAACCAACCCCGCATCTGTTTCACAAGCAGCTGCAGTAGAAGCATTGAATGGCAGCCAACAGTGCATTCAAACTATGTTGGCTGAATTCAAAAAACGCCATGACATGGTGGTAGAAAGACTTAATGCTATGGACGGTATGGAATCATTACACAGTGATGGCACTTTCTATGTTTTTCCAAATATCACCAAGATTTTAGCGCGTATGCCTCATTTGAATGACGATCTTGATTTTGCTGAGGCACTCTTGGTTGATAAAGGCGTAGCTATTATTCCGGGCACTGCATTTGGAATGAAAAACCATATTCGCCTATCAATCGCGACCAGTGAGGAGAATCTGGAAAATGCATTAGATCGCATTGCTGATTTTATTTCTTAATTTGCCATGATAATGCTTGACCAAACAAGGTCAAATCTCTATCATAGCCATCTTTCTGTTCCTCGATAGCTCAGTTGGTAGAGCATCGGACTGTTAATCCGCAGGTCCCTGGTTCGAGTCCAGGTCGAGGAGCCAACAGATTCAAAAAAGCCCCAGTACTGAAAAGTGCTGGGGCTTTTTATTATCTTTTATTCTAGCTCCCTTTTATTCTTATGCCAAAACAGAAAGTTCACAAGTAATTTTAAGGGTATGTACGCAGCTGGCCAACAACAACACCTTGAATAGCTAAACGGCTAGCATCAATCGTGACCGGCTCATAATGAACATTGGCTGGCATAAGCGTAATCGTTTTATCTTCATTAAACAGTAGCGTTTTTAAGGTTGCATCATATCCGTCTACCAATGCTACAACAATATCACCATGGTTTGCTGTTTGTTGCGACTGAATGACAACATAATCACCATCCATAATTGATTTGTCGATCATCGAGTCGCCATTTACTTTTAAAACAAAACGATCTTTCCCTGAAAACATTTCACCCAAATCAATTTCCGATTCATCCGCCACAGCTTCAATTAACCGGCCTGCAGCAACCTTTCCCATAACAGGCAATACCACCGATACTGTTTCTAAATCAATACCCTGATCCACTAATCTTAAACCGCGTGATCGCCCAACAACACGTTCGAGCAAACCTTCATTAACTAATGCCTGTATATAATTATGTACCGATCCTTGTGATGACAAGCCAATGCCATGCGCCACCTCAGATAGGAGCGGAGCACGATCATGTTCTTCAAAGTATTCAACAATGAAGTTATAAGTATCTTGTTGCCGATCTGTCAGCATCTGGTTTCCCCTTGCATTCTTAATGAGAACATATTAAGAAGAAAATATAGAGAAACTTAAGCGCGAGGTCAACTATTTTTTTGTTATCCTTTGGCGCACGGTCTTTTTCAGTTCATTTATCATCCACCCTCATATGGGTATAGCGGTGATTATTACGGGTATATGTAAATTTAATGTAAATATTTTTCGATAATTATTTACCTTTTTGTGTCTAAAAGTTTACTTGTCTATTGCGTAAGCTACTCCTAAGTTATTTAAACCACAGGAGATCCATCATGCAAACAACTAAAT
>JBJPGE010000131.1:0-4655 GCA_048595465.1 Methylophagaceae bacterium
GCCCTTGAATCCATTTCTCGAGCCCGCTGCTCTGCTAATCGAATGGGTTCTTGTGTATGTCGACTGATCGCAAAATCTAAACTACTATTTTTACCGCCATCAACATTAAAAATTGCATGTTCTGTATTATCCCAAATGAGTACATTATCAGGCAGTTCACTTTCACTATTATCAGGATTAAAAGAAAGCCACTCTTGTTCGTTATGAACCTGTAGCCATGGTATCAATTTACTATGGCGTGCCCCTTCTCGTAAAAATAATACATTCACTGTTCTAGAAGGAATTCTGGCTCCAGCCAGTACCAGTCTAATTAACTCAACTCTTTCATTGACCGTATTGACATCACGCAATAATAACTGAACATTTTCATCAGGTGTTTCTGAATTAAATCGTAGTAATAATTCACGTGTAAATGTTTTTACATCTGCTGATTTTTGACGCACCTCTTCCAATAAAGCGGTGATTGCCGTTGCCGTGTTTTCTGGGTATTGGGGTGCATTAGGCGCCCCAACTATAGATTTCTCTTTCTCTGAAATAGGTTGATTAGCGTCACCACCATCTCGCGTTAATTGCAAATGATAATACAATACTTGCTCGCCTCGAGCTCGACGAACAGCCCATTCTGCAACACGATTATTGCCAACGGTCGTCACCGCTAAACCATATTTACCTGAAACATAGTTTTCATCAATTATCATATAACCAGGCGATATGCTCGGTAGTATAAGCTGTGCTTTTAATGGCCCTTTCTTCGCAGTGAATGCTAAACGTGCTTCTATGCTCCACACTTCAATATCATCACTAGGAAATAACGGCAGGCCTAACGTTGAAACCTTATAAAATATAAGGCTTGATGCAAATATTAATAGCGCCAATGCCAATAGCTTTACATGTAAGTTTTTCAATACATTTTCTCCCTGCCTCAAATGTACAGTTTATTGCCCATCCGTGTTTAATAAAATTTCACATTTCTCTTTGTCTGAACGAACAGTAAATGTCTGTGAAGGATCTACAATTATCCCCTGTTGCAACAACGATCTTCCTAAGAGAATTGGGTAATTAAATGGGCTTCTATCAATCAAACTAAATTCACTCGTAAAAATTTCATTATGGAGACAAATTTTCATCTCAACTACCGGTCTAATCGCTGCTTTAAGCTTATGGTCTTTAATTTTAACATCACGAACCAATGGTAACGTTATCTCTACCATTTCATCTACACCCGTTCGGAACCGCACCCACTGCTGACCTTTTCTTTCAAAGCGTTTTATATCGACAGCATGTAGTGAAGATGTTTTGGCGCCCGTATCCAGCTTTGCACGCATTCTGATGTTATCTGGCTGCAAGAGTACACTTTCTAACCAACCGGCTGTAATTAACTGTTGTATTTGTTCGGCCGCCGCTAGCTTACAAGAAATATTACTTATAAATAAAACGATACACATTGTTAATAGTTTGGGAGGGAATTTCATTTTATACTCAGAACCTAAATCTTAACTAAAGTTCACTTCACTAGTGGGGCGGCTGGTTATTAAGGACATATAATACCAAATAATTTATACCAAGAATGCCTTTATCTTTATCCCGTACCTAATGCCTTGCTATACTATGACCCTCACTTAAACCAAGTAAGTCAGTTTAGCTTACTTTATCCAATAAAATTTAGGAGAAAAACATGGGGTTTTTACAAGGCAAGCGCGTACTAATTGTGGGTGTTGCAAGCCCTCGTTCTATTGCATCAGGTATTGCACTTGCTATGGCACGAGAAGGTGCAGAACTCGCCTTCACCTACCAGACTGATAAATTAAAATCACGTGTTGAGAAAATTGCTACAGCATGCGGTGCAGATCCAAGTTTACTTTTTCCATGTGATGTTGCTAGCGACGAGCAGATCGATGGAGTTTTCGAACAACTTGGCAAGCATTGGGATGGGCTCGATACTATTATTCATGCTGTTGCCTTTGCACCACGTGAACAATTGCAAGGCAGTTATGTAGACAGTGTGACACGTGAAGGCTTTGCTATCGCCCACGATATTAGTGCATATAGTTTTGCAGCATTAGCTAAAGCCGGTAAATCAATGATGGCTGGACGAAATGGTTCATTATTAACATTAAGTTATTTAGGCGCTGAACGCGCCATTGAGAACTACAATGTTATGGGAATAGCCAAAGCAAGTTTAGAAGCTAGCGTTCGTTACATGGCACTATCACTCGGCCCAGAAGGTACGCGCGTCAACGCCGTTTCAGCAGGCCCAATAAAAACGTTGGCATCAGCGGGTATTGCTGATTTTAGTAAGAAACTTGCTCAAGGTGCAGCCGCATCCCCATTACGCCGTAATGTGACTATCGAAGAAGTGGGTAATGTCTCGGCATTTCTATGTTCAGATTTAGCGTCAGGTGTTACTGGCGAAATCACCTATGTAGATAGTGGTTTCAATATTGTGGGCATTACCGGCTAATAGCAACACCCAAATAAAGCTCAAAAAAAGAGGCCATAATGGCCTCTTTTTTATTCTATTTCTTTCGTGCACTACAAGAATTGTTTATAGATTTCTATATCCGCAGACTCTTTCAAACTAGCAATAAAAGCGCGTAGCTCACTATCACTGTATGTCGATGTTAAATAGGTTTGTAAATTATCGTTTTCTTTTTGTGGATAATGATCAGGAATCGTATCCCCCTCGAGAACAGCTGAAACCTGAACAACAATATAATTACCGTTATTGGCTATAAAGCCAGAGTATTGATTCGATTCATCCGGTCTAGGTGTTGAAAATACCTGTTTCAGTATTTGCCTATTCACTACTGTATTCGCACGATTGACCAATTGCTCTGATTGCCAGCTACCTTCTTTAAATAAGCCGGAGGCTTCTTCACCCGCTTTAAGCTTCTCAATAATAGCCTCACCTTGCTCTTGGGACTGCTCTCGCGCTAATTCATAGCGAAGTTGTTCACGAATACTAGGCGCAACAGAGTCAAAGGGTAACTGTGAAGATTGAGTATGTTTATTTTTATGAAGTACAAGCATATGCGTTTTACTTAATTCAATAACTGTACTATTTAAGTCATTGACCAGCACATCTTCACTAAATGCGGCGATAAGCACTTTTTTTTCTGATGCAATGCCAGTACCACCACCTCTTGCAAAGCTTGGACTAGTTTTTATTTCGAGGCCAAGATCTTCAGAAGCAATTTGTAAATCATCTGGGTTTTCATAGCTTAAGTCAGCCAATAACTGCGTTTTCTCATAAAACAACTCTTCTGCTTGCTGACGCTGATACATTGATTCTATTTCTTGCTTCGCTTCAGTATAAGACTGTCCTTCACCAACTTGAATCTTAGTTACCTTAACCAAATGATAACCAAACTCTGTTTTTATTGGTTCACTCACATCGCCTTCATTCATTTTGTCAAAAACAGATGATTCAAATGTAGGTTCAATATTTTTGCGCTGGAACAGACCTAAATCTCCCCCTTCGCTTGCAGAACCAGGATCTTGGGAGAATTCAACAGCTAGCGCGTTAAACTCTTCACCCCCAGCTAGGCGCGCTTTAATAATAGCGATAGTCTCTAAAGCTTGTTTTTCATCCTGTTCGATCAGGATATGACTAATTTTTCGCTGTTCTGGACCAATAAATTGACTTTCATTATCATTATAAAATTGTTGTAATTTTGTTTCATCTAATTCAACATCTTTACTAAGATCATCAACAGACAATTCAATATAATCAACCACCATTTGTTCAGGAGCTAAGTAGCTCGCCGCATGTTTCTCATAATAATCTCGTACAGCAATGTCATTTATTTCTATTGTTTCTGCTTTATCTTTTATAAAGATTACGCCATAAGCAACTTCACGAACTTGATTTTCTAATCTTGAGATATCATTTAACAAATAATCGCCTACAATTCCAGATTGTTGAACATTACTGCTAATTTCCTGACTTAACATGTCCGAACGTAATTGTGCTTCAAATCGGCTTGGCGTTAGACCTGAACGTGCTAATAATCGATTATAAGTATCAGTATCAAACTGACCATCCTTCTGGAAGGCCGGTGTTGAACGAATATTGTTTAAAATACTTTTATCACTCACTTGTTGACCAATATCATGACTGGCCATCCGTAATAATTTTTTATCCACAATACCATCTAAGACAGCTTGTTTTACTTCAAACCTATCAAAAACTTCAGGGTCAAATTCTTCGCCTAACTGCGTTCTCATTTGATCACGATATTGCTGTAATGCTTGCTGATATTCTGCTTGCAGCACTTCTTCGCCGTTAATTTTAGCTATTACAACACTTGATGGCCCCGTCAAATATGAATTAACGCCCCATAGTGCAAATGGAATACTAATTAAACCTACAATAAACCAAGCTACCCAGCCTTGGGCGTGAACACGAATGAAATTTAACATAGAAGAAAACCTTCAAAATAAGTATGCAAAAAAAAAGGCGCATTTGGAAATGCGCCTTCTTAATTTAAACTGGCGGAGCGGACGGGATTCGAACCCGCGACCTCCGGCGTGACAGGCCAGCATTCTAACCAGCTGAACTACCGCTCCTAATTTATCTGGTGGGTGTTGAGGGGATCGAACCCCCGACCCTCGCCTTGTAAGGGCGATGCTCTCCCAGCTGAGCTAAACACCCC
>JBJPGE010000132.1:0-4619 GCA_048595465.1 Methylophagaceae bacterium
CGTTACGCCCTTCCAAAAGCTATCAAAAAGTTTTCTGAACATTATCCCGATGTTCACTTAAATATGGTGCAAGGCACACCGACTGAAATTGCTGAAATGGTCGCCACAGGCCGTGTCGATATAGCTATTGCAACAGAGGGTTTATCTCAGTTTGAATCCTTAGCAATTTTACCTTGCTACGATTGGAATAGATCAATTGTTGTTCCACCTAACCACCCACTATTATCAGAGAAAAAACTCACCCTTGAAGCCATTTCCAAATACCCAATTTTAACGTATGTAATGGGTTTCACAGGCCGCGCGCAACAAGACCAAGCTTTCATCAAGCGTGGATTACATCCTAATGTTGTATTTACCGCCACCGATGCCGATGTTATCAAAACGTATGTCGAAGTTGGGCTTGGCATTGGAATTATTGCCAGCATGGCGTTCGATGAGGTCAAAGATGCGCCGCTGAAAGCGCTCAACGCCAATCATTTATTCAAAGCTAGCACCACCCATTTGGGCATAAAACGTGGCAGCTTTCTTCGTGGTTATAGCTATGCATTTATTGAATTTTTAGCACCACAATTATCACGAAAAGTGGTTGAGCAGGCCATCTCTTAGGAATCACCCATGACTATTTTTAATTCAATAGAACAAGCAAAACTGCTTTTAGAAAAGCTCTCAATCAACAATAAAAATGAAGATTTATTGGCATCTATTTCAACAGAATTAGACAACATCACCCTCTTCGCTAAACAACTCACTAGAAAAAACCCACCAACGCCCGTCCCTTTCAAACCAGAAATAAAATCTGGCTGTTATGTTTTTGCTGATCAAAAAGGATTTTTCTGTCCAAACTGTTATGACAATACTGGGAATAAAGTGTCTACCAAGCGATTGAATAGCCAGCTTCGAGTCTGCCCCCAGTGTCGAGCAAGCATAAAATAGTTTCTCAAAAATAGTCGATTAGTTCCTTGTTGATATTTTTATAGTTGCGTAATGTGGATAGACGATCAAAAGAATTTTAGAGAATTTCACAATGTCTGAAAATGATTTAGCCGAAAGACGTAACTGTATACGGATCCCAATAGAAACACTGATCACTTTTACCATTGATAGTAACGACGGCTTAACGTACCAAGGCACTAGCCAGAACTTATGTAGTAACGGTATTTATATCACCACCGATTATGCTGCCAAATTAGATGATCATATTAAAATTGTGCTTGATACCTATGAAGAAAGCATCGAACCCTTGATTGCAGAAGGCAAAGTAGTCCGGTGTAAGTTTGATAAAAGGAATGCTGACTTATTCCATATATCAGTAGAGTTCTCTGAAACACATGAAAACTGGATCCAAGTTTTCACCGACGCAACAACTTTACCTAGCTAAAAACACCTCTTTATCGTATAATTCCGTCTGAATTTGAAAGCGTTATATCAAATTCAAGCCTAGGGGTGGCCAATATATATAGTTGCCTGAGACTTTCTAATTTAAAGAAAGAACCCTACGAACCTGATCCAGTTAATACTGGCGTAGGGACAGGCCGAGACACACTGACACATCCCAATGTAATATGCGTACTCACCTGTCCTTTTTATACATTAAAAAGGATACTCATGAAGTTTAAAGTTCTACCCGCTGCCATCGCAGCATTATTTGCTCCCCAAGCCTTTTCTGATGAAATAGCAACTGAATTACCCTCAATGGTAATCAGTGCTGATTTTAGACCCAGTCTTGCTCAAGAAACACCTATCAGCTTGACCACCATCGATAGCGAAATAATCGAATCGCGTGGTGCTCAACATATAGAAGACGTGTTAAATCTAGCTCCTAATGTGAATGTTTCTAGCGGCGCATCTCGTGGTCAATATTTCCAAATCCGCGGTATCGGCGAGCGCAGCCAATTTGCTGCTCCGATTAACCCTTCTGTCGGTTTAATTATTGATGGCATTGATTTCAGTCGAACAGGTGGTGCTGCAACCTTATTTGATATTGAACAAGTCGAAGTGCTCCGTGGCCCACAAGGCACACGTTTTGGTACTAACGCACTTGCCGGTGTGATCAATATGCAAAGCAAACAACCTACCGAAGATCTAGAAATTCATGTTGAAACAGGCATCGCAGAATACAACACGCACAACCTTGGTGTTGCGGTCAGTGGTGCACTTGTTGAAAACAAATTATTAGGTCGAGCATCAATCCATAGCCATCAATCAGATGGTTATATGGATAATGAATTTTTCAATCGTGACAATACACAAGATCATGATGAAGTCACTGCTCGCGGTCAATTAAAATGGTTCGTAAATAATGACCTAACTGTTGATTTAAATGTACTCCACCTTAATATCGATAATGGTTATGATGCGTTTACTTTTGATAATAGCCGCAACACATTAACCGATGATCCTGGTCAAGATAAACAACGTACTAACGCCTTTGCGTTAAAAACAGATTGGCGTGCTAGTGATGCGGTTCAACTTCAGTCGACCGTTACTTATGTTAAGTCTGACATTACCTATAGCTATGATGCCGATTGGGGGTTTGATGGCCAATTTGCAGCCGGCTTATTTCCTTATGTAGGTTTTGAATCATTCAAACGTGAGCGTGAAAATGTCTCACTAGAATTACGAGCACTTTCGAATGAGGAAGGTCGAATTTTTAACGACTCTACAGATTGGGTTGTCGGCTTATATTATTTAGAACAAGATGAAGATCTTGACCAAAACTCTGATTTTGGCGCATTTGGTGTCACCCTATTAGAAAACGAATACGAAACTAAAAATACTGCTATTTTTGGTCAATTAGATACGTATTTAAGTGACAAGCTAACATTTGTTTCAGGTTTGCGTGTTGAGTATTTTGAAGCAGATTATAGCGACTCAAATTCACTTAAAGTTGATACTAGCGAAACATTATTTGGTGGTAAGTTAGGTTTAAACTACCAAGCTAACGACTCGCAATTATTGTATACATCGTTATCACGTGGTTATAAATCAGGTGGGGTAAATACTGACGCCCGCATAACACCTAGCCAACGAGGTTTTGATACTGAATATATGTGGAGTCTCGAAGCAGGTATAAAATCATCATGGTTAGAAGGTGATCTAAACACGAATGTTTCCGTGTTTTATGCTTTACGTAAGGATGCTCAAGTTAAAAGCTCATTGCAAGTGGGCCCACAATTTATTGATTTCCAAGACAATGCCGCTAAAGGTAAAAATTACGGTATTGAGGCTGATATTGATTGGTTGGTATCTGATACATGGCGTCTATTTGGTTCTGTCGGTTTATTGAATGCTAAATTTGATGATTATGACAATGCTGATTTATTAGCTAACGGCATCAAAATTAGTGGTAGAAGACAAGCCCACGCACCAACGTACCAATTCAGCCTTGGCAGTGAGGTCTACTTCGCTCAGAATTGGACATTTAGGATCAATGTAGAAGGCAAAGATAACTTCTATTTCTCAAATAGCCATAATGAAAAATCACAATCTTATGCACTTGTTAACTCAAGCATCGACTACAGAAATGGTGATTGGAAAGTAACACTTTGGGGTAAAAACTTATTTGATAAAGAATATTCCACACGAGGATTCTTCTTCGGTAATGACCCAGCGACAGGCTATGCTGATACCAATTACACACAAAAAGGCGACCCACGTGTTGTAGGTTTATCTGTTTCTTGGGACTACTAAGATGAGAATCTCTGTAGACATCAGCCTCTATCCACTCAATGAAAACTACGTTGAGCCGATTTTAACGTTTATCAAAAAGCTAGAAGAAAACTCAAGTTTAATCGTTAAACGAAATAGCTTAAGCACCCAAATATTCGGTGAATATCGCGATGTAATGGATTGTTTAGATGATGAAATCGAAGCCGTGTTTGATGCACTACCTGAATCCGTCTTTGTACTAAAGCTTATCGGCACTGACCGTGCAGATATTGTCGATGTCTGATCCTAGTTTAGCCGCTACAGCAATCAACGCTCTCTCAGCCATGTCTGGCTGGGAGGGCTTTGCGGCAGCGCTGGGGATTATTTATGTAATCCTAGCGGCACGTGAATCTCAATGGTGTTGGCCTTTCGCTTTTGTCAGCACCGTTATTTACACCGTGTTGTTTTGGGAAGGCCAGCTCCCCATGCAAGCCATATTGAACTTCTATTACATGGGTATGGCAGTTTATGGATACATGCTTTGGCGAAAACAGGGCAATGTAGAAGATAATTTACCCATTACTAGTTGGTCAATTTTTTCTCAACTTGAATTGATTCTTATAGGTGCTTTTCTAAGTTATATTGTAGGTGTCTATCTCCGACAATATGAGCTTTCACAAAACCCATTCCTTGATTCAGGCGTAACCGTTTTCTCAGTTTTGAACACATGGCTAATGGCTAAAAAAGTACTGCAAAACTGGTTCTATTGGATAATTATTGATGCTGCTGCCATCGTGCTTTATGTTCAAAATGGTTATTATGCTACGGTAGTGATGTATAGCGTTTACTTAGTTCTGGCGGTGGTTGGAATGATTAGTTGGCACAAGCTTTACCAAGAGCAACAGCACTAAATTGACGTTTTATAATAATTCAGGCAATATCTAAAACATTTCAACTCAACTATCCTCTAT
>JBJPGE010000133.1:0-4453 GCA_048595465.1 Methylophagaceae bacterium
ATAAGGTTTATCACCCTTATGTGCAACCACTTGAACGTGAAATTGAATTTCGATCTACATCGGATGATGATGAGATTGTTTATCGCCTAGGCTTAGGAAAGTCTTTTTCAGATCGCTTGTTTGTTGAAATCTACCTTATTGGCGTTGATGAAAAGCATGGTGATTTTAATATTGAAGCATATGAACTTGAAGCAAAGTGGCAATTAACTGAACAGGGCGAGTATGCAGCAGATTGGGGTGTCATTGTTGAGTTGGAGAAAGTAAAAAGTGTGAATGCATGGGAGTTAGCTGCTGGGTTATTAGTAGAAAAAGAATGGGGTAAATGGATAGGAACAGCTAATTTTTGGGGCATTTATGAGTGGGGTGATGAGCGGGATGATGAATTGGAGTCCGTATTAGCGCTACAAGCACGCTATCGTTACTCCCGATACATAGAGCCTGCTATTGAATTTTATAGTGGAGAGCAAACGCGAGGTATAGGTCCAGTTGTAATGGGGGATCTTCGTTTTGGTAGAGGTAAAAAATTACATTGGGAAGTGGGAACGATAGTAGGGCTGGATTCTAAAACACCGGATACTACATGGCGGTTATTAACAGAATTTGAGTTTTAGAGTAGAGCTAAGGATTTGACACGCCATTTTACTTAAATGGCAGGTGTATTGTATAATACTCCGTTATTTGATTTATGGCAGTTTCATTTGAAGCTGCCATTTTTCGTTTGAGCCAATAATAATAAAAATAACGGCTGTTAGAGAGAAAGTAGTAGGAGAAAATCATGACAAATTCAGTCATGCCAACGTATGGACGCCTTGATATTGCCTTTACAAAAGGTGAGGGCGCCTGGTTAACAGATACAACAGGTAAGCAGTATTTAGATGCGCTTAGTGGTATTGCTGTGTGTAATTTAGGTCACGCACACCCTGCAATCACGCAAGCCATTACTGAGCAAGCTGCTACGCTTATTCATACTTCCAATATCTACCATATTCCTCTGCAAGAGAAATTAGCTGACAAACTCACTGATTTATCAGGAATGGAGCAGGTTTTCTTCTGTAATTCAGGTGCTGAAGCAAACGAAGCGGCTATAAAAATAGCGCGCAAATATGGTCACAGTAAAGGTGTTGATAAACCCGTTATTATTGTAATGGATGGAAGTTTCCATGGCAGAACAATGGCCACCTTATCCGCCACAGGAAATTCTAAAGTTCACGCCGGGTTTGAACCCTTAGTACCTGGTTTTGTGCGTGTGCCGTTCAATGATATCGATGCACTAAGAATGGCCATAAGTCATTGGCCAGAAGCTGTAGCAGTCATGCTAGAGCCAATACAGGGTGAGGGTGGCATAAAAATTCCTGCTCCTGATTATTTATCTGAAGTACGTGATCTGTGCACACAGCGTAAATTACTAATGATGCTTGATGAAGTGCAAACAGGCGTTGGGCGTACCGGCGAGTGGTTTGCTTTTCAGCATACCGAAGGATTACTGCCCGATGTAATGATGCTGGCTAAAGGGCTAGGTAATGGTATGCCTATTGGTGCATGTTTAGTTGCAGGAGATGCTGTGGGCATTTTAGAAGCAGGCAATCATGGTTCAACCTTTGGCGGAAACCCTTTGGCATGTAAAGTCGCTTTAACGGTATTAAACACCATTGAAAACGACAAGCTTATGCAAAATGTTAAAACCTTGAATACAACAATGGTGCAAGGGTTTGAGCAAGCATTATCAGGCTATTCAGAAGTTAAAGTAATTCGTGCTGCTGGTTTTATGTTTGGTATCGAATTGATTAAGCCATGTACCGAATTAGTGCAATTAGCATTGGATAGGGGTTTATTAATTAATGTAACTGCAGATAATGTTATTAGATTGTTACCACCATTGCTTATAAACGCAGATGAAGCTCAACAAATAGTAGATCAAACAAGCAAACTGGTAATTGAGTTTATAGAATCTCAAGAAATTAAGTGTGTAGCGTAATGAGACATTTTTTAACCTTAAAAGATTTAACATCAGACGAATTGCAGCAATTAATCTTACGTGCAATTGAGCTAAAACGCATACATAAAGCCGGTGAAATATATGAGCCGCTTAAAAACAAAGTGCTAGCAATGATTTTTGATAAATCATCGACCCGTACTCGCGTATCGTTTGAATCAGCTATGGTGCAATTTGGTGGTGGTTCTATATTCTTGTCGCCAAATGATACCCAGCTTGGCCGCGGTGAACCCGTTGAAGATTCTGCGCGTGTTATTTCTAGCATGGTTGATGCAGTGATGATCCGTACATTTGATCACAACATGGTTGAAAAGTTTGCTAAAAACTCATCTGTGCCTGTAATAAATGCATTAACGGATGATTATCATCCCTGCCAATTATTAGCTGATATGCAAGCCTATCATGAACACCGAGGTTCAATTAAAGGTAAAACGGTTACTTGGGTAGGGGATGGTAATAATATGTGCCATTCTTATATTAATGCGGCTGACAGATTTGGTTTTAAGCTTAATATCGCTACGCCAAAAGGCTATGAGCCTGATACTGATATTGTTGCATCAGCAAATGCGACAATTTCTTTATTCAACAATGTAAGTGATGCTGTTAAAGGATCTGACCTAGTTGTGACGGATGTTTGGGCCAGCATGGGTCAAGAAGAAGAGCAGAAGAAGCGTGAAGTAGCCTTTGCTGACTTTCAAGTTAATCATGCTGCTATGGCTTTAGCCAATGATGGTGCTTTATTTATGCATTGTCTGCCAGCACATCGTGGTGAAGAAGTATCGGCTGAACTAATGGATGATCCTAATAGTGTAGTGTGGGATGAAGCTGAAAACCGTCTGCATGCTCAAAAGGCATTATTAGAGTTTTTGTTTGCTAATTAAGCAAGTTGTTCATTAAGCTGTTCTAACCGCTCAACCGTCCCAATATCTGACCATAAGCCTTGGTATAACTCACCTTGTAATTGCTGTTTTGAAATAGCATCCAACAATAAAGGCTTCAGTGCTAGCCGCTGAACATTTAAATCAGCAAAGAAATCAGGGTGGTAGACCGCAACTCCACTGAAGGTATATTTATCTTGTCCTTGTTGATCTAACAGCCCTGAAGACAATGAAAAATCACCATGGGGATGATGTTCCGGGTTCTCTACCAATACTAAATGAGCTAAACAGTTATCATCCAGCGTTAAATTATTGAGCTGTTCAAATGGATAATCAGTCCAAATATCACCATTTACAACTAGAAAGGGTTCATCCCCTAATAATGGAAGGGCTTTAATGATTCCACCTGCTGTTTCAAGGCCACCTTCTTGTTCAGGTGAATAGCTAATGTTTGCACCAAATTGTTGGCCGTTACCCAATGTTTCTGGGAATTGTTGACCTAAATGTGCATAGTTGATGATGATTTCAGTTATTCCAGCATTGACTAAGGCGATGATCAAATGCTCAATTAACCGGTGTTCGCCAGCTTTTAACAGTGGTTTGGGTGTGTGATCAGTTAACGGGCGTAAACGTTCACCACGGCCAGCGGAAAGGATTATTGCTTTCATTAAATTGCTGCTATTTTTGCTTGTTGTAGGAATTCGCTTAATTCAGTAAATTCTGAATATTTAGCACTGACTTTACGAACATACTTCAATGTTAGGGGTAGATCATTCATATAGTTAGATTTACCATCACGATAATTGAGCCTAGCAAAGATTCCTAGCACTTTAATATGGCGTTGCAAGCCCATCCAGTCGAACCATTGAGTAAATTTTTCAAGTGAAATAGTGTTACTTAGAATCTTATTTTCAATAGCATTTAAATAATAGTATTTTACCCAGCCAGCCAGTTTGTCATCGGGCCATTCAATATAGCAATCTCGTAATAACGACACCAGATCATAAGTAACAGGGCCAATAACGGCATCTTGAAAATCAATAATTCCCGGTGAATTTTCTGAAGTATGCATTAAATTTCGGGAATGATAATCTCTATGCACAAATACTTGAGCTTGCTCAAGGGCACTGTCTGTCAACAGTTTAAACGTTTCCGTTAAAAATTCTGGTGCATCGATAGAAAGATGTTTTCCTAAAAACCATTCAGGGAATAGAGACATTTCTCGCTGTAACAGATCACTGTCGTATTTAGGTAAGCTAATTTTATCGAGAGGTAATAGTTGGATCGAAATGAGGCTATCAATTGCTGCTTTATATAAACTGTCAGCTGATTGTTCTTTAAGCTCATCTAAATATGCACGATTGCCAAAGTCGGAAAGCAGTAAAAAACCTGCGTCTATATCATAAGCACTAAATGTTGGAACATGCACTCCATGTTCATGCATAAATGTTGCTATAGAAATAAAAGGCTGTGTATCTTCTTGTGCAGGAGGTGCATCCATTAAGATTAAGGTTTTATCTTCAATGGTCACTCTAAAGTAACGACGAAAACTTGCATCACTTGATGCTGGCTCAATTTGAAA
>JBJPGE010000134.1:0-4442 GCA_048595465.1 Methylophagaceae bacterium
TAATGGCATTAATTGTACAAAAATATGGTGGTACTTCTGTTGGTACGGTTGAGCGTATTCAAGAAGTGGCAAAAAAAATAATAAAGCATCAGCAAGCAGGTGATGATCTCGTTATTGTTGTATCAGCAATGAGTGGAGAAACAAACAGGTTGGTAGGCTTAGCCAATGAGCTCAATGATCAGCCCCATGGTCGTGAACTTGATGTTCTTCTGTCCACGGGTGAACAAGTTACTATTGCCCTACTCTGCATGGCAATACAACAGCAAGGTGAAAAAGCCAGTTCATATACTGGCAGCCAAGTCCGCATATTAACGGATAATACCCATAATAAAGCCCGCATTATGGAAATCGATGATAATAAAATCCGTAGTGCACTTACAGATGGCCACATCGTCGTAGTTGCAGGTTTTCAAGGCTGCGATGAACAGGGCAATATCACGACATTAGGCCGTGGTGGTTCAGATACTACAGCCGTGGCACTTGCCGCCGCTTTAAAAGCAGATGAGTGTCAGATTTATACCGATGTCGATGGTGTATATACAACTGATCCACGCGTTGTACCTGAAGCTCGACGCCTCGACCAAATTACTTACGAAGAAATGTTAGAAATGGCTAGTCTTGGAGCAAAAGTATTACAAATTCGCTCTGTAGAATTCGCCCGAAATTACAATGTTCCGTTACGTGTACTCTCCTCCTTCAAAGAAGGTGGTGGCACATTAATCACGGCTGAGGATCCCAAAATGGAAAAAGCTGTTATATCAGGCATCGCGTTTAACCGAGACGAAGCAAAATTGACTGTGCTCGGTGTACCAGATCATCCCGGAATCGCAACTCAAATTCTTGGCCCCATTGCCAAAGAAAACATTGAAGTAGATATGATCATCCAAAATACAGGTCACGATGGTACTACTGATTTCACCTTTACTGTTCATCGTAATGATTATCAAGCTGCACTAAAAATATTGCAACGCACCGCCGATACCCTTAATGCTAGAGAGGTGACGGGCGATGACAAGATAACGAAAGTATCCGTTATAGGCGTAGGTATGCGTTCTCATGCAGGCATTGCCAACACAATGTTTGAAACACTCGCTAATGAAAACATCAACATCAGTATGATCTCAACTTCAGAAATAAAAATATCGGTCGTGGTTGATGAAAAATATTTAGAGCTTGCTGTTAGATCGCTCCACTCTGCATTTAATCTCGAACACGAATGATTCAAATGATATAATGTGGCATATGGCACAGTAATTTTTCATATTTACTGTAGAATAAAATGTCCGAGAGAGGTATTGGATAAACCAATACGGTTGAAAATAGTCAAAGAACTGTTCCCAAACCACACACTGGATAGTATTTTTAAAAGTTTAAGGAGAAAAACCATGTTAATACTCACACGTCGTATTGGCGAAGCACTTATTATCGGTGATGATGTTGTCGTTAATGTTTTAGGTGTTAAAGGCAATCAAGTAAGAATCGGTGTCGATGCACCTAAAGAAGTATCGGTACATCGCGAAGAAATCTACGATCGAATTCAAGCAGAAAAAGAAGAAACAAAAGCAGGTTAAAACCCAATTTTTTGCTAGCTTATTCACCCGCACCTGATATAATGGTCGGCTTGTGTGGAGAGCTGGCCGAGTGGCTGAAGGCGCGCCCCTGCTAAGGGCGTATAGGTTTACCCCTATCGAGGGTTCGAATCCCTCGCTCTCCGCCATATACATTGCGGTTATCGGCTAAACTCCGTATAATTGTTAGATTAAGCGCCCGTAGCTCAGCTGGATAGAGTACCTGGCTACGAACCAGGCGGTCACACGTTCGAATCGTGTCGGGCGCACCATTAAATTGGTTATACATTCAAGCAGTTAGTCATTTTAATGATTAGCTGCTTTTTTGTATCTAAGATTTGCTGTAGCTGGAAACGTAGTGCCATTAACGCAATCTAGCAAAGTTAAATTTGGTACTGTTCTTTTATTTTCTCTTGGGCTTTATGATACGGCTTTAAGAGCTTTAAGGTCTTTATTTGACCCAAGCCTTATTTTTACTCTAGTAACAATGTCATAATCTTTTGACACGGATATAGTTAACGCAGCTTTACCTGTCGCACTATCAAGCTCTTCAGTATCCCACTTATTTAGCTTTGACTCATATTTAGCATGAATAACACTAAATACAAGATTAACAGCATACTCTTCTTGAAATGATTTGTAGACAATGTCGTGCCCAACTTCATTCTCCATTTCTAAGGAGAAGTTATCTTTTAAATTTTGTAATTTATCAGTAAAAGCATGATGCTCAGTATTTATATACAGTTGATTTCCAACACCTCCTATATAACTAGCTGCATACCCATCCAAACCATGCTCTTTTAACTCCGATGAATCTGTAATAAAACTCCATTCAGGAATGTTATCGTAACCACTCATAGTACTAGCTGGCTTTTCCATTCCACTATTGCTCAAAGATAAACGTTTTTTTCCTGTGTTTTTTGATTCATTAATACCAATAAGACCATTTGTACCATCTTCGATCTCACTGAGCTTTAGACCTTGTAAATCTGGGCGTAGCTGTTCACGCTTAATGCCTAAGCTACGTATCATTTCAGCAATTCGCTTACGAACATTATCATTAGAGCCATTATGTTTATTACGTTCAGCATCAATATAAGCTTTAACCCAATCAGGCATTAATGTTGCCACATACACTGCGAAATCTTCAATATGAATAACCTCACCAACGGAGTTTGTCAGTTGATCTCGATACATATTCATATCTACAGGGTAACCATCATCAAGCTCAATAAAAATAGAGATGGCATCACTACCAAAAGGAATGCCTAATTTAGGGGCAGTTACACCCCACCGTTTATTGAGTATCTTATTGCTACTTGCAACATCAAACATTTCATTCTTATATACAATCGCACCGCAAGATTGCAATGCAATTTGATGAACATTCCAGCCTTTAGCACTATTCAATGCATATGTAACTTTTATGCCATCCCCAGAATCAACAACTTCATGTCTAATCTGATCCTTTGTTTGAATAATTTGCTCCCAAGTTTTTAGTGTCCGTTTAGTCTGAGTTTGGCTTAAAACACCGCTGTCATATGATATACCTATCTTATTAGGTAAGCGATAATAGCGATAATGAACTAATGCATTCAGCCAGTTGTGATCGACATCAAGCTCATCACCAAAAGGTCGAATCATTGTATTATCTTCAATATCCGTTCCAAACAACGTAACTTCAGTCCAGTCTTCGCTCAGATCAACTAGATCGTAGTCAGATGTAACATTAAATACATCTTCATTCGAACTTTCATCTTTTTCACGACCATAAATACCACCTTCTTCGATAAGAGTTACCTGACTAACTTCTTTATTACTACATGAGCGATATCGAAGACCAGCTGGATTCGATCGTAAACCAGATACCTTTGCACCAATTCCATAATTGAATCCCTTACCTAGGGTTTTATGTGCTGTGGCTGAAAGATTGGTTATGCTTCTAAGCTCATCACCTGTCATGCCGATCCCATTATTTTTAATAGCTACCTTTTCAACCGAGGTGCCATCTGATAAGCCTAAACGGTTAATATAAAATTCAATTACTCGTTTTTGTCCTTCATATTCGTCACGTGCTTCGATTGCATTCTGGACAAGTTCACGAATTACTGTTTTTATAGGTGCCTGTTGAATCTCTCGGCTAATCAATACTGACTGGTCACCTACACTTAACTTATTAATACTCATGTGACTATTCCTTGTGTTACTTATTTAGACTAAAATTTAGATTCTTTCTAGATGATGATTGTTTAAACCTTCCCTGGCATTCTTTTAACTCCTTATTTAAGGCATTAAAAATACTATCTATATCTTTGTCTGAGTATGAATAATTTGTTCTATTAGAAAGGTTACCAATTAGTCTTATTGATTTTATTACATTATTTACTCTTTTTTCAGCAAGACGAATAAATTTATCTTCATTATTTTCACTCATATTACCACCTCAATATTATATATTAGTTTTTTATAGTATATATACAATATATACTTATGTATATTATTATTATAATTTATTTAAACAAGTTTAACTCTTATATCTACTTACTGTATGCTCTGATTGAATATATAGTGTGCTAGATGTGTTGATTGTAAATTAAAAAACCGACTGGATTTGACTGACCTACTTTGTTTGCTGCACGACCGCTCCACAGTCTAAGAATGTTTTTATTCACTCGGTTTTGCAGGAGCAAAAACCGGTCACATTGCATGTGGAGTAGGTTTCCGGCAAATTTTAGGCAAAAAAAAGCCCAACCCCAAAAGGGTTGAGCTTATTTTTATATAAAAGCTTGGCAGTGACCTACTCTCACATGGGAACTCCCACACTACCATCGGCGCTAAGTCGTTTCACTTCTGAGTTCGGGATGGGATCAGGTG
>JBJPGE010000135.1:0-4429 GCA_048595465.1 Methylophagaceae bacterium
TACAAAAAAGGGCTACACGGTATTGCTCTCAATAAAGGGCAAGCTGAATTAGGTCCACTCTACAGTAGCAATCTCAATGCCGTTACTATGCAAAACCCTAAAACCTTTTTAAGCCAAATTAAACGCATTAGCGATGTTCAACCCAGCCGATTAACACCTGCGATTGCGCACGTTAGTCAAACCCAACACCAACTCTTTGGTGTTGGCGATCAATTAGCTCAAAGAATGGGGCGCAATCCGAAACGCTCAGGTGTAGGTTTTTCAAAAGGCGTATTCGGTCACAGCTTAGAATCAGTTGCCGAAATGATTATCAACGGCATAGATGCACCTGTGTACAAAGTCACACAAGATGGATTCGACACCCACGCAAGTCAACGTGGTGGACAAGATAATAGCTTATATCAAGTTGCCAACGGACTAGCTTCCTTTCAAAAATCAATGCAACGCGCAGGGCTTTGGAATAACGTGTTAGTCGTTACCTACTCAGAATTTGGCAGACGTGCCAAAGAAAATCGTGGCGGAGGAACAGACCACGGCACAGCCTCATCCCACATGATTTTGGGCGGGAAGGTACGTGGTGGTATCTACGGGGATCACCCTGACTTTTCTAGATTAGATGCCAATGGCAATGTGAATTTCACAACAGATTTTCGTGCGATCTATGCGACCTTGGCACAACGCTGGTGGCATCAGCCTAGCCCGTGGGGGAACTTGGGTAATTTGCCTTTCATTTGAATATTTCGCCGCTAGAGAAATGAAGCTGGTAATTCGGATGAATTTCTTCCAAAAATCTATTAACCTCGTACACAAAATATCGAAAAAAGGGGGAGGTGGACTTAAAATATCAATATTTTATTAGTCCGCCTCCCCCTTTTTTCTATGATTTGTACTTAAATAGCTATTTTTGCAAGAGTCGCATATAGGTTTCTTGTCTATAGCCAATCAACGCTAAAAACATGATCAATAAAAGTAACGCCCATTGACTCAATGTAGGTACTTCTGCTGCATCATCATTAAGAATTGTATATATTGTCGTTGTTTGGGCTATATCACCACAGGTCGTTACATTTCCTGCGCTAATCTCTGCTCCTGTCGCTGAGATAGAAAAATCTATTGTGTCATCTGGTTCGTATATTAAATCATCTGTGATAGTTAGATTTATATCTATGCCTGTTGCTAAAGTTCCATCATAAATACCAACTGGGATAATAACGGTCATCGTATTTGTAAAATCCGAGCTGTCAGCGCTTCCACCTGTCACTGTAACATCAACCGTAGTTGCCGTTGTGACTTCACCTGCAATTAATAAAACGGGAATATTACCTCCTGTTGCTTCGATATCAGAATACGTCGCTGAAGCAAACTCCACAAATGCAGAAACATTTGAAACTTGTATATCATCTAAAAAATTACCTGCACCACCAGCAGGATTAATCGCATCAAATACAAATGCTTTTAGACCTGTAGAAGCTGCGGTATACGTCCCTGAAACTGTTTCCCATGTATCATCTGTTGGCGCAATATTATTGCCTTGGTCTGTGCCATCTATCGTTAGATTGATTTCATTGACTATTGTTCCACGTCTTCTGTGCTTATAAGACCATGAGACTTCATCACCTGCCGCTATACAGAGGCTTTGAGAAATACTTGAAGCTTCTGTAGCATTAAGTTCTACATGCTGATTTCCATCAGGAGAAACTACACTTAGAAAACCAGTGGTCCAAATCTCAATTCCACCACTTGCATCAGTCGTACTCCAAAAAGGTACTGGTGCCTCATTGTCACCTATAAGTGTCCAATTTACCCCAATAACAGGCGTCTCAAAAGAACCATTATCTAATGTTGTTTTTACTTCAGCTGTTGCTGTGCCCAAGCTAGCTAGTAAAAAAACACCTAAAGCTTTCTTACTGATTTCCTTAAACCCAATAGAGCTACATTCCATTATAATCTCCTTAATTTACTATCTTCTCAATCCATTGAACTTGAGTATTTCATATCCTCACAAAAGTTCATAATTATTTTTTATATGTTTATTGAGAGATGTCTGAAGAAAAGTTTTAGATATATATCATTTTCCGTTCAACTTACCTCAAAAGAAAATATTTATTCCTATCCTCTCTCTATTGAAGGTAGGGTAAAATTAAAAAATCTTCGTCTTACGAGCCGCTATGTTTAACTAATACATCTGCTAAACTTCAGATTCGATATTCATAATAAAAAAGGCAAACCGTGGCAACAAAATTCATTTCCACAACCTCATTATCAAAGCAGCACGATTTATCGTCTAAAGAACTCTTCGAGATATTCACCAAGCTCGGTTGGGTTGAGCGTGGCGATGAAGGCTGGATGCTCACAGTAGATGGATTAAGCCAAGGCTCAAGCTACCGTGAGAGCAAGCAGTACGGCAAGTACATCGTATGGCCAGAAGACATTGAATTTACAATTCCTGACACTGAAACACTCATCACCGCGACAACGCTTGGTAAAAGCTTTGAGCTGTCTGCACAAAAGTTAAACTTCATTCTCTCGGAAATTGGCTGGGCACAAAAAGGTGGGCTAAACAAAGGTTGGACTGCCACTGAGCAAGGTTTAAAAATTGGCGCCGTTCAAGATGAAGATGTAAAGTCTGGCGTGCCTTTTATTCGTTGGCCTAAAACTCTCAGCACTAACAAAACCTTGGTTTCTACCATTGCTGATATTAAGGGTGAACCTGTTGAAAAAGTTGAAAGCACAACACTCTCTGAAACCACAGAGTTCAGGGATAAATTCCCAGCAAAACATCGCGCCACCGATGGACACTTCACCCGTTCAAAAGCTGAAATGCTTATCGATAATTGGCTGTATATGTTTGAAGTAGTTCATGCCTATGAACGTAAGTTGCCTATCGAAGAGGATGTCTATTCTGATTTTTATATTCCCACAGGAAAAGTCTATATCGAATATTGGGGGTACGAGAACGATTCAAAATATCTGCATCGTAAACGCATTAAACAAGGCATCTATAAAAAATATGGTTTTAACTTGATTGAGCTAGAAGACAAAGATGTACAAAATCTGGATGATATTTTACCGAGGATGCTTTTGAAATTTGGAGTGCAGACTTACTAAGTCTCTTTGATGAAAATCATAAATCACCCTTAAAACTTACAAATCATCGAAAAAAGGGGGAGGTGGACTAAAAATATCCTATTTAATAGTCCACCTCCCCCTTTTTTCGATGATTTGTATTTAAATATACCTAATAACTCGCCCTTACTAAGCCAGAAACATCATCCCCAGTCACTAAGCGGCTCTGGCAACCTTCAAAACCATAACAGGCTACAGCGGTGAAGCCTTTTTGATTCATCGCCATGTCTAAAAGATCTTCTGCGGATAAACTCAAGCGCCCAGCTCGCTCGATTAATTCAAATTCTAGCTCACCTAGACCATCGTAAGCCCGAAAAACCACTTCAGTACACACAAGCTGATCTGAACTAAAGAAATCAAAATCAAAGTTATAGCCTTTGCCTTCGTGTTGAACGGCTCGACCCAATGCTTTAGCAATTTTCTTTCTATCCAAACTTGAGCGCAACACAACTATTTCATCTACCTCTAAAGTCTCTGCCAGAGGCCTAAATAACACACCGTCTTTTTGAGCTTCTAGCGTGCGTATCTCACCGTTCCAGCGTTTAGCAATTTTATCATCAAGTTCTACGCCTAACTCATCACGTTCTGTTTCTGAGCCTATGTACAACGCAGCGTGTGGCCAGTAGCCAGGTAAGAACAAATTACTAGCAACAAAATCATGACGCGTAATGAGAACATCGCCAGCTTGTAAAAAATTAGCCAATTGTTCTTGTATCGCTGGTGTCACACGACTTTCATCGTGAATGCCAATATCGGAAATTACGCGCCCTGCTTGTTCAAGAAGAAAAAAGGAGGTGAGCTTTTTAGTGATTGCTCCTCGGCGCGTTAGTGCATGCCATAAGTACTTTAAACGCAGTTTGATAAAAGCGAGCTGACTTGGATGCAAGGTTTTTTCTAAAGCAGGTAAGTTTTTTACGATGACGGAGACAATCTCATCTTTCTCTAATGTTTGGATAAAATCACGATTAGCATCAACCAAGTTCATCATGTATTGCATTTTCATAGCGTTATCGGTGTCGCTGAGTGAACGATAGATCTTCGTGAAAACCTTGGGAGAAATACGGTGTTGTGGCGCACCTTCATTGATTTTTCTTTGCACTAATCTATGGCTTGCTAACTCATTAATCAATAAACGCGCCATATAAACCGCTTGGCACGATGAAGCATAACCAAGTAGAAAATGTCGCCAATCATCGATTGTTTTTACGTTTTCAAGCTCATCTGAAAAGTGGGCAGACATATCATCAATGATCTCCCAAAATCCTGCACGAATTGTGAGATAACGATATATTAATGACCAAAC
>JBJPGE010000136.1:0-4345 GCA_048595465.1 Methylophagaceae bacterium
GTGGAGGGAGACTCTGCGGGGGGCAGCGCTAAACAAGGTCGTGATCGCCGTACCCAAGCCATCTTGCCGCTAAAAGGAAAGATCTTAAATGTTGAGCGTGCGCGTTTTGACAAAATGATTAGCTCAGCTGAGGTTGGCACGTTAATAACAGCGTTAGGCTGTGGTATTGGTCGTGATGAATACGACCCTGAAAAATTACGCTACCATCACATTATCATCATGACGGATGCCGATGTCGATGGATCGCATATCAGAACACTGCTATTGACCTTCTTTTATCGTCAAATGCCCGAGCTAGTAGAGCGAGGCCATATTTACATCGCTCAACCACCGCTTTATAAGATCAAGAAAGGCAAGCAAGAGCGCTATGTAAAAGATGATGCGGAGATGGAGCAGTATTTAACGGAACTAGCATTGAATAATGCAGAGCTTCATCCGAGCAAAAAATCAGAAGTGATTTCTGGCAGTGCTCTTTCCACTTTAGTTCATGAATATCAAACAGTTATATCGGTAATTGCCCGTCTTTCTAGTCATTACTTCCCCGCTTTCTTAGAACAGCTAATTGATAAGGCGGCTATTCCTGAATTGACAGATAAAGCGGCTATGAAGAAATGGTTGGCAGTAATAGAGCTAGAACTGAACAAAGGCCTACCAACAGGAACGAGTTATCAACTGTCTGTTGCAAGCAAGGAAGACAGTGCTGTGCCATATATTAATATTAGCTTCAGCCGCCATGGTATTAGTACGGACTATCATGTTCCTGGTGAGTTCTTTGCAAGCTCAGAATATCAACGAATTCAATCATTTGCGGACAAAATTCATGGTCTATTTGCCGAGGATGCCTATGTTCAGCGTGGCGATCGCAGCGAAGAAATTGATAATTTCTCAGAAGCCGTAACATGGTTATTAGCTGAATCGCGTCGAGGTCAAAATATTCAGCGGTATAAAGGTTTGGGCGAAATGAATCCTGAGCAATTATGGGATACAACAATGGATAAATCTAGACGCCGTTTATTACAGGTGACAATTGATGATGCCATTACGGCGGATGAAATATTTAACACACTAATGGGTGATAATGTTGAACCGCGTCGTGAGTTTATTGAGAAGCATGCGTTGCAGGCAACTAACTTAGACATATAATCTTTGCCACTTACAAGGCAGAAATGGCAAGTTAGGAATCGCCCTAGGAGTTATCCTGAATTAAAGCAGGAATTTTTCCTATTAACGAAGGTCATAATATTGCTTATTATGGCCTTCTTGCATGTCAAACAGTACAAAAATTAAGGTGGAGAAAAAGATGAATAATAGTTCGACACGTTATGATCGTGTGCAGATCATCTTACATTGGTTAATAGCACTGGCCCTTTTCTTTATGATTGGGCTCGGTTTGTATATGGTGGAATTGCCAAAGCAGTCAGAGTTACCGCCGGGCGAAGAAAGTGTGCGTGCTTTTTATTTCTTAATGCATAAGTCGATGGGGCTAACCGTTGCTATGCTGATTGTTTTGCGCGTACTCTGGCGTTTAACGCATAAAGCACCTCCATTGCCAGATACTGTATCAAAATGGCAACAGCGAGCAGCAGGAGTGGTTCACGGCATGATTTATGTGTTGATGGTTGCTATGCCGCTGTCAGGTTACTTGCAATCGATGTTTAGTAAATACGATACGAAGTTTTGGGGTATTGTTTTGCCGCGAATGGCCGAGGCAGACAAAGCCACGCGTGAACAGTTTACCGAGGTTCATGAGATCTTGGCCTTTCTACTGATTGGACTTATCGTGATACACATTGTTGCAGCGATAAAGCATCGATTAGAGGGCTCAGGCGTTTCTGAGCGAATGTCGTTAAAATAAGAGTGATAGTTACGAACATAAAAAAGGCCCGAAAGGGCCTTTTTTATTACTGCAAACAAGTAAAGTTTAGCTTAATGCAACTTAATTTTCGGATGCACACTACGGCGGAATAAGTGTGAAATGGTCAGCATGCCTACACGAAAGAACCCAAACAAGGAAACTTGGTGCATTTTGTACAGTGACAAATACATCATGCGTGCCATAAACCCTTCGATTTTTAGACTACCTTTGCTCAAACTTCCCATCATATTTCCAACGGTACTGTAACGGCCTAGTGATACTAATGATCCATAGTCGTGATAAGCATATTCTGGCAACTGTTTATCTGCCATTCGGTTGCGAATAGATTTATATACCAACGATGCCATTTGATGTGCCGCTTGTGCACGAGGCGGAACATTTTCTTCGTGGCCTTCCCATTTGCAAGCACAGCAGTCGCCAATTGAATAAACATCGTCATCTAGTGTTGTTTGTAGAGTTTGCTTCACAACCAACTGGTTGATCCAATTGGTTTCAAGACCATCAATATCTTTAAGAAAGTCAGGCGCTTTAATGCCCGCAGCCCATACTTTGATTGCAGCAGGGATAACCTTACCACTTTCAGTTTTAATGTTTTTTGGTGTTACATCAACAACACGCTCATTCAAAAGTAAGCTAACGCCCAGTTTTTCAAGTTCTCTTGCCGTTGCTGCAGATAGGTTTTCAGGCAAGCCAGGCAATACACGACTATTTGCTTCGATAATGCTAATCTTGACATCTTCAGGTTTAACTTCATCAAGACCGTAAGCTGTCAATAAGTGAGATACTTCATGTAATTGAGCGCTTAACTCCACCCCGGTAGCGCCTGCACCAACAATAGCAATATCTAACTGGCCTTCTTTAAGCGGTTCACCTTGTGTGTGTGCACGTAAATACGCTTCAAGTAATTGGGTTTGGAAGTTTTCAGCTTCTGGCGTGGTATCAAGGAAGAAACAGTTTTTAGCCACACCTTTAATACCAAAGTCATTGCTTACACTGCCCACGGCAATAACTAAGTAATCATAATCAAAACTGCGGGGCGGAATAATTTCAACACCTTTTGCATTAACGGTAGCAGCAACACTCACCTGTTTTTTTACGCGGTCTAAACCATCCATTTTGCCGAGACGGAAACGAAAACCACTGCACATGCCTTGAGCAAGATATTCAATTTCATCTTCATGTGAGTCGAGCGTGCCTGCGGCAACCTCATGGAGCAATGGTTTCCAAATATGGGTGTGGGTACTGTCAATTAGTGTGACTTCAGCCTTGCCTTTTTTACCTAATTTTCTACCAAGTTTAGTAACAAGCTCAAGCCCGCCTGCGCCGCCGCCAACTACTACAATCTTAGGAATGGAATTTGTTGTCATGGTTTTTACCCTACAAAAAACGTTATTTATTCCTCTAATTCTAACGTATTAAGTAGCCGCATAACGATCTTATTTTTTACACTAGCCAAAGACTCTGGCAAAATTGTCTAACTACGAGGTTAATTAAGGCTTATTGATATGCAATCCCCCCCAGAAAAACCGCGCCTAGCATGGGCAGTAACAGGGTCTGGGCATTATCTTGAAGAATGTCTAGAGATTATTCGTGACTTAGAAGATGTTGATTTGTTCTACAGTCGTGCAGGTGAAGAAGTGATCCGCATGTATGGCCATGATCCAAAATCAATCAATGGCGATGGTCGCACCTACCATGATCGTGCTGCCAGTTCACCGCCGGTCGGCCTGTTTTATCGCGGGGACTATCACACGCTAGTAGTTGCGCCAGCGACATCAAATACTGTGGCTAAAATGGTATTGGGCTTGTCAGATAGTCTCGTAACCAATGTCTATGCACAGGCTGGAAAATGCCGTATTCCGAGCATAATCTTAGCGTGTGATACCGAGCCTGAAATGGATACCCCTGCCCCTGATCGCATTGTTAAAGTCTGGCCGCGAGAAGTAGATCTGGCTCATACCCATAAGTTGAGATCGTTTGAAGCAACTACCGTAGTTGAAAATCCAGATAAGTTATTGGCGGCGATACAAGTGCGTTTAGGTGAGTTGACGTAGTCAATGGCTGAAAAAATCCTTTTCCTAACGGGCAAACTTGCCGAAGCAAGCTTACACAGAGTGTTAGCTGATATGGCGCCCTTGCCTTTTGAGCATCGGGTTCATCAGATCGGTGTATCTGTTGCCGCATTGATTACCGATAAAATGATTGTGCGCCGCTTGAAACCAGAAGATGTGGCGGACTGTGATCAAATAATTGTACCAGGGCGAGTTCGAGGCGATCTCGATGCGTTAAGCCAGCAATTAAAAGTGCACGTTGTTCGTGGGCCAGAAGAAGTGAAAGACTTACCACTATTTTTCGGTCGAGAACGAAAGCAGCCTGATTTAAGTCGTTATGATGTTAATATTTTCGCTGAAATTGTTGATGCACCAGAACGGAGTGTCGAGAATATCGTCGAACGCGCGCAATATTATG
>JBJPGE010000137.1:0-4299 GCA_048595465.1 Methylophagaceae bacterium
TGGAACACGAAATCATTCGTACAACATTGACTAAAGCAAAAGAGTTACGTGGTGTAGTTGAGCCATTAATTACTTTAGGAAAGGTTGATTCTGTTGCAAACCGTAGACTAGCTTTGTCACGTTTAGGTGATAAAGAGGTTGTTGCAAAATTATTCAGTGATTTAGGTCCACGTTCAGCTGATCGCCCAGGTGGTTATGTGCGTATTCTTAAAACGGGCCTGCGTGCCGGTGATAAAGCCCCGATGGCGATTGTTGAACTAGTTGACCGTAAATTAGAAGAAGTTGTTGAAGCCGAAGCATAAGTTTTAACTTCATAAAAATATAAAAAAACCGGCTTTTGCCGGTTTTTTTATATTTGTCGTTCTCCAAAATCATGGTTTTAACTGGTTTCTATCCCAATAAACCTTGATTTTAGATTTTCAGTAGGCTTCATACAGTAATCAGACCTACCAAATAGTTTATATCGGTTACGAGCAAATATTCGATACAAGTAATCTCTTATAGGCAGTGGAACGACTTTAAATACATTTAGTAAATACCAAAATCCGTTTAGATCTTTGGTGATTTCTAAGGCCGCATTAGTCCAGATAAATGTTTCCCCGCTTTTTATAAGTAAAAAGGTATCAATACCGACATTATCTATTTTATGCTGTTGAAGAAGTTCTTTTGCCAAATCTGATTGCATTGGCGTGAAGACAAATACGCTATTGGCATCATGCTTGATAATGAAGTTAATCGCGCCATTACAAAAGTTGCATACACCATCGAAAATGATCACATGAGATTGTTCCATAAGAGCGGGTGTAGAAAACTATTTAAACGTGAATATGCTGCTTAGTGCTCTGTTTACCCGGCTTATGGTTGCTGTCGGGTGCTGAAATATATTCGAGGGCTCTCAATATGTTCTGACGAGTGATGGTGCCAACTAGGCGATTATCCATTACTACAGGGAAGCGTTTGTACGATCCTTTGAGAAAAAGTTCAGCGACTTCAAGGATTGGGGTTTCAACATCTATTGTTTCCACACCGGTTGACATAAACTCTGAAACTCGCCCTGCGGCACCTGCTTGTTGGTAGCCTGCATCAAGCGCTACTTGCATGCAATCTTTTTCAGATAGAAAACCGATCATATTGCCGTGTTCATCAATAACAGGGGCGCCAGAGATCCGAGAATCAAGCATCTTATGAATCGCTCGTAAAATATCCATATCTGGGCTAAAGGTACACTTATTAACCGCCATGTAGTCTTTTACTTTGAGTGATGCAATCATAAAACAGTCTCCGTTATTTAACGTTCTTGATTAAGTTTAGCAGCTTTTTCTTTGGCACAAATTTCTTTTTCTTCTGTAGAGCAGGCACCACCACAGCTTCCTGATAATCCTACTTGATTGAGTCCGCCACAACTTCCTTTAATGGCTGGCCGCCCCATAATCACGCCTATCGCCATTCCTATAACAGCGAGAGTGAGAATGATAAATGTTGCTATAAATATCGACATACGGGCACCTCTACTAATTCAAGAATTATTCTGAGTGTCTTTAAGCACTCATATTCTAGGCATGTTCCGCCGCAAATGGTTATTCCCTTTCGCAAGGAATATAACAACGAAGATGAGTGCTTAAATCCTCGCCCTTCGGGGCTTAGCCAAAAAGCAATCCTCTGCGTTATAATATTTATGAAGGGAATAACCATTCACTGCACATTATGCCTTGATGATAACTTTTTGGCGTTGCCAGAACAATCCTTGAATTAATAGAGATGCCCATTAGCCAAAATCATCAAGGAAGATATTATCGCGTTCTACACCCATATCTTCGAGCATGGAGATGACAGCTGAGTTCATCATTGGAGGGCCACACATGTAATATTCACAATCTTCAGGTGCGGGATGATCTTTCAGCAGGTTATCTCTTAACACATTGTGAATGAAGCCTGTATGACCCGTCCAGTTATCTTCTTCCATTGGATCGGATAGGGCAACATTCCATTCAAAATTGTCATTCTCAGCTTGCAAGGTATCAAAGTCTTCGACATAGAACATTTCGCGTTTGCTTCTAGCACCATACCAGAATGAGATTTTACGTTTGCTATTTAGGCGGCGAAGTTGATCGAAAATATGAGATCGCATGGGGGCCATGCCTGCACCGCCACCGATAAAGACCATTTCTTTATCAGTATCTTTCGCGAAGAACTCACCGAACGGACCAGAGATAGTTACTTTATCGCCAGCCTTTAGATTAAATATGTAAGATGACATTTGGCCGGGAGGAACATCATCACTCGCACCGGGTGGAGGTGATGCAATGCGAACATTCAGCATGATAATGCCTTCTTCCTCCGGATAATTTGCCATTGAGTAAGCACGAATGACATTACTTTTAACCGTAGAAGTGAAACGCCACATATCAAAGCGATCCCAATCTCCACGATATTCTTCATCAATATCAAAATCCTTATATTCACTGACATGAGTTGGACATTCGATTTGAATGAAACCACCGGCTTGGAAATTTACATTTTCGCCATTGGGAAGCTCTAAAACAAGCTCTTTGATAAACGTGGCAACGTTGTCGTTGGAACGTACTGTACATTCCCATTTCTTTACCCCAAACACTTCTTCTGGGACTTGGATTTTCATATCTTGTTTAACGGAGACTTGGCAGGATAGGCGATCGCCTTCAGCAGCTTCACGTTTGGTGATATGGGCTTCTTCGGTGGGCAGAATTGAACCACCACCTTCAAAGACCTTCACTTTACATTGGCCGCATGTTCCACCACCACCACAGGCTGATGATACAAATAAACTTGAATCAGAAAGGGCACCTAATAATTTGCCGCCGGCAGGTGTCTGAATTGTTTTTTCATCATTAATGCTAATGCTCACATCACCCGTCGATACCAATTTAGAACGGGCGCTTAGAATCATAAATACTAAGCCCATAATGATCAGGGTGAATAAGACAATACCGAGTATAATTTCCATTATAATTGAATCCCCGAAAATGCCATAAAGCCGAGTGCCATAAGGCCTGCGGTAATAAAGGTGATGCCGAGTCCTTGTAGACCATCTGGAACATCAGAATATTTTAGTTTTTCTCTGATGCCTGCAATGGCTGTAATGGCCATTGCCCAACCTAAACCACTACCTACACCATAAACAGCACTTTCGGCTAAGTTGTAATCGCGCTCCACCATAAATAGAGTTCCCCCTAAAATGGCGCAGTTTACTGTGATAAGTGGCAAGAAAATTCCTAAGGCGTTATAGAGTGCAGGAGTGAATTTATCCATAGCCATTTCAAGAATTTGTACCATCGCTGCTACAACACCGATATAACAAATTAATCCTAAAAAGCTCAAATCAACGTCTGGCAGGCCTGCCCAAGCTAAAGCACCATCTTTTAATAAGAACTGATACAGTAAATTGTTAGCTGGTACGGTAATAATTTGTACCAAAATAACAGCAATACCCAAACCTAATGCGGTTTCAATTTTCTTTGAAACGGCGAGAAAGGTACACATTCCCAAGAAGAATGATAATGCGAGGTTCTCAATAAAGATTGAACGGATAAACAGACTGAGGTAATGCTCCATTTACATGACCTCCGTGCGATGAACTTGATGGATTTGATAATCTGGCTCTTCAACTTGTTCTTTTTTCCAGCTGCGGATTGCCCAAATAAGCAAACCAATAACAAAGAATGCACTGGGAGGTAACAACATTAAGCCGTTGGGAATATACCAACCGCCTTCATTGGCTACGGGGATTATTTGGAAACCAAATAATTTACCGGCACCAAGTAATTCACGAAAGAATGCAACAACAAGCAAGATTAAGCTGTAGCCAAGCCCATTGCCGATACCATCAAAGAAGCTCAACATAGGTGGGTTTTTCATGGCAAATGCTTCAGCTCGTCCCAGCACGATACAGTTAGTAATAATTAAGCCTACAAATACGGATAATTGTTTGCTTGCTTCATAGGCATAGGCTTTAAGAATTTGATCAACCACAATTACTAATGAAGCAATAATCGTCATTTGAACAATGATGCGAATGCTTGAAGGAATGTGGTTTCTAATTGAGCTGATAAACATGCTAGCAAAAGCTGTTACCGTAGTGAGTGCGATGCTCATGATCACTGCGGCCATCATATTGGTTGTTACTGCTAATGCAGAACATACGCCCAAAACTTGTAATGTGATTGGGTTATTATCAATAAGTGGATCAACTACGCTTGATTTAATTTCGCTTGCCATCTGTTATTTCTCCATCGCAGAGCGCATATTTGTTAAATAAGGGCC
>JBJPGE010000138.1:0-4242 GCA_048595465.1 Methylophagaceae bacterium
ATGCACCCAATGCTGCTGCAACGATAGGCAACAAGATAGCAATAAAAACAAATGCACTACCAAAAGGTGAAACTTTTAATTCACTATTGCCTGTTTTATCTGCAATTTGTCCATCTACCTTAGTTAATGCAACGGATACTAGTTGAGAAACAACTTTAGCAATAATCCAACCAGCATAAGCAATAACACCCGCTCCAATAACATTTGGAATCGCATCCATAAATTTAGTTGTCATGTCTTTAAGGGGAGCTAATACATCAGTAAGCCCAAAATGCTGCAACACGGCCATTAAAACAAAGATCGTTAATAGCGCCTTGATTAATGATGCAATCGGTGTAGCAAAATCAGCGGTAACACCCTTTTCATCCGTGTAATTTAAGAATGATATTTTTGAAAGACCTGACTTAATAAATTTAGAGGCCAATTTAACAAAAAACAAACCCACAATTAAAATAGCCAAACCTACTAATGCATGACCTAACGGGCTATCAAAAAAGCTATTCGTTCTCAAATTATTTAATAACTGATCCATATTTATTTCCTTAAGTTTCGAACATTAAAAATCACATCATACCCTAAATAGGTAAAAACATCATCGAAGCCGCTTTAACCACCACAGTTTTGATTAAACGGCCATTTTTACGGGCAATTATTTCAGCTAAATTATCTTGTGTTGCAATCATTTCTCCAAAAAGACGTTGATAGCTTAAGTTACGCTGTTCATCCATTAAACTGTCACTCAATAGTAATAAGTTCCCTTTAATATCTCGGCTTTCTGCTAGCATCCACGCTGCAATTTCAATGTTTCTAGCGCTGTTATATAACTTTTGCCCATCAATGCTAGTGAAATAGAAAAATTCGGTATGTTCATCATATGATGCCATCATCATTTTTCTCATGCCAAAAATGAACGGTAATACTCTATCTGAGCCTTGATACGTTTCATCTAAAGCAACACGAATAATATCGGTTGCACTCATTTGTCGCCAATGCGAAAAGTATTGGTCATGAGGTCGAGAAAAGAACAAATCTACACTTGCTTTTATATCTCGTTCATTTTTATCATGACGCCCGGCAGGATTTCGTTTATACAACTTGAACATTAGTAACTTTAAATCTTGCATCACTGCACGCTGATGCAGCTCTACAACTTCATTAATATCACTTTTTGCTAGCCGTGAGACACCCGAATCAGCTGGGTCGGAAGCGACAACCTTCTGCTCTGGATATATCGAGGCGCAGGCAGTAAGGTTTAAACACACTATAAAAATAAGAAACGTATACGCCTTCATCAATCACCCAAACAACACTATTTTTTATTCGTAGGTTTATATCTTGAACGTGACGAATGATTTCGATTCCCACTGTTACCTTGATTTTTTCTTTGTGGTGGTGGAGGTCTTTTTTCAGGCCTTTTGGCAGGTTGAGGCTGCTCCAAAACCTCATCAGATGTCGTTGAGACAGGCAGTTTATGCTTAATGTACGCCTCAATATCCGGTAATGAAAAGGCATAATCTTCACAAGCAAAGGTAATTGCTACACCGCTTGCTCCTGCCCTTGCCGTTCTTCCAATCCGATGAACATAATCTTCAACATCTTGTGGTAGGTCGTAATTAAACACATGACTTACAGCTGGAATATGCAAACCACGTGCAGCCACATCCGTTGCCACTAAGAATGGAAATTCACCATCTTGAAAACGTTTTAGCAAACTTTCACGTTTCTTTTGAGGCACATCACCAGACAATAATGCTGCTTTATGGCCATTACCTTCTAGAAAACCCCACACCCTATCTGCAGCGCGCTTGGTATTAACAAATACGATGCTCCTCTGTGGTTCAATCCGTTTAATTAGCGCCAATAACAAAGGTACTTTTTCTTCATTTGCAGGGTAATAAACACTTTCTTCGATATTATCACTGGCGACTTTACCCGCGGCCACTTCAACCTTTTCAGGGTTATTCATATGTTCGTAAGCAAGTTCGGCAACTTTAAAACTTAATGTAGCGGAGAACAACATGCCTAAACGTTCGGTTGGAGCAGGTACTCGACGCAAGAAGTAACGTACATCTTTAATAAAGCCAAGATCGAACATGCGATCCGCTTCATCTAACACCACAGCCTGAACAGACTTTAGGTTAAATACATGCTGTTTATGATAATCAAGCAAACGACCTGGCGTGCCAATTAAAATATCGACACCATTAGTAATATCCGTTTTTTGTTTATCGTAATCTTTACCACCATAGGCGACCACAATACGCAGATTAGCTTCTTTGTTCAGCAAAATTGCATCTTTGGCAATTTGATTTGCCAACTCTCTAGTAGGTGCCAAGATAAATGCTCGAGGCTGCTTTCCATTCCAATTTTTTGGCGGCTCAGTTGTCAGCAATCGCTGAAATGTTGCTAATAAAAAAGCAATCGTTTTTCCTGTTCCAGTTTGCGCTTGTCCCGCCACATCTTTCCCTGCTAACAGTAATGGTAATGATTGAGCTTGAATAGGTGTGCAAAACTCGAACCCCGCACTCTGTAAGCCTTTTTGTAGGGTTTCATGTAAAGGCAATGACGAAAAAGCCTGTTCTGTTAAATGTGTGCTCATAGAAATACTTGCATTACCTGTGCTGATCGGAAAAAATGTACATATTATTGGTGGGTGGAGTATAGCCTCCCAATACTTTATATACCACTGGAGATTGAACATGAGTGAAAATGTCACCAATGTGACTGACGGCGATTTTGAAAGCCAAGTATTACAGTCTGACTTACCTGTATTAGTTGATTACTGGGCTGAATGGTGTGGCCCTTGTAAGATGATTGCCCCGATTCTTGAAGAAATTGGCGCAGAATACGCTGGCAAATTAACTGTTTGCAAACTGAATATTGATGAAAACTCAGAAACACCTCCTCGTTATGGTATTCGCGGTATCCCAACACTTATGTTATTCAAAGGCGGTGAAGTTGAAGCAACTAAAGTGGGCGCTTTAACAAAATCACAGTTAACTGCGTTTTTAGACTCAAACCTTTAAACTTAGCTAAGATTTCCACAATGCGGAAATCTTATGCCTGCAAAATACTAAAACACTGGATATGCTAGTCATATTCAGTGTTTTTCTGTCTATAACCTACCAGATAACCTTAAAGCTCTATGGATGTTTCAGAATTAATTGATGATCTAAATAAGCCTCAACGCGAAGCAGTTGCAGCGCCGTTAGGCCATGCTCGAATTCTTGCGGGTGCGGGCAGTGGTAAAACACGTGTTTTAGTTCATCGTATCGCGTGGCTTATTCAAGCTGAGGACTTATCTCCAGCAAATATATTAGCGGTAACATTTACCAATAAAGCTGCCAAAGAAATGCGTGGCAAGATTGAAGATGTTATTGGTTATCCTATTGGCGGTATGTGGGTCGGTACTTTTCATGGTTTAGCACATCGTTTATTACGAGCTCATTGGAAAGAAGCTGATTTACCCCAAAGCTTCCAGATTTTAGATAGTGATGATCAGCTACGCATGCTGAAACGTATTATTCGTGGCATGGAGTTAGATGAGGCACAATGGCCGCCCAAACAAGCACAATGGTATATCAACGCCCAAAAAGATGAAGGTCTGCGCGCTAAACATATTCAAGCTGGCAATGATCCCTATTCACAAAAATTGTTGGCCATTTATCAGGCTTATGAAGATGCATGTCAACGTGCTGGTGTCATAGATTTTGGTGAAATCTTATTACGCAGCCACGAACTATGGCTAAAGCGCCCTGATATCCTCGCCAATTATCAGCAACGATTCCAACAAATACTAGTCGATGAGTTTCAAGATACCAATGCCATTCAATATGCATGGTTACGTTTACTTGCTGGCGACACTGGCCACTTATTTATTGTTGGTGATGATGATCAATCAATTTATGGCTGGCGTGGTGCAAAAATTGAAAACATTCAGAAATTCCACCAAGATTATGCCGATGCTAGCTCTATTCGCTTAGAGCAAAACTACCGTTCAACGGGTAATATTCTAGCGGGCGCTAATGCTGTGATTGCTAATAATAGTGATCGACTTGGTAAGGAACTTTGGACCGATGACGACGATGGTAAACTCATTCAAATTTATAACGCTTATAACGAGCGTGATGAGGCAAGCTATTTAGTCGAACAAGTAAAATTAACTGTTGATGCCGGTGGAAAACGTGCAGATCATGCCGTGTTATACCGCTCGAATGCGCAGTCTCGCGTAATCGAAGAAGC
>JBJPGE010000139.1:0-4233 GCA_048595465.1 Methylophagaceae bacterium
GGTCTTGATTACTTGAAATCAGTAGTTATTGATGACAAGTTAAACATCAACAATCAACTGGAAGAACATATGCAACACGTGGTTGACACCTACCAATGTGAGTGGAAAACAACCATTGCAGATGAAAACAAACTTAAACGCTTCCGTCACTTTGTAAACAGTGATAAAACGGATGAAAATATTATCTTTGTTGAAGAGCGAGGCCAGATTCGCCCAGCGAACATCGAAGAACGCGCGCTTGCGTTAGCGGAGGAAGCATAATGAGCACTTGGCTTGATGTATGTAGCACCAATGATTTAGTGGCCAATTCCGGCGTATGTGCCTTAGTTGAAGATACACAAATCGCTATTTTTTATATGCCTGAAGACAATGCCGTGTTTGCAATCAATAATTATGATCCCTTTAGCCTAATTAATGTTCTTTCGCGAGGATTAATTGGCGATATTAAAGGTGAGCCGATGGTGTCATCACCGATTTATAAACAGCATTTCAGCCTTAAAACAGGCGTTTGTTTAGAAGATGAATCAGTTAAAGTAGGTTCATACGGTGTTCGAATTGAAGGCAACCGTGTAGAAATTAATACCCAAACTATTGGAGCAGTATAATGACACTTAATTATTACATTGCCGACGTATTTACGCGTGAAATGTTTGCTGGTACTCAGGTCGCTGTTTTCCCTAAGTCTGACGCTTTAAATGCTGAGCAAATGGCCTTGGTTGCGAAAGAGCTTAACATGCCTGAGACTGTCTTTGTATCAAACCAGAGCGATGACGATACATCTCGAAAAATGCGTATATTTTCGCCATTAGGTGAGATTGATTATGCCGGTCATCCCATCATTGCAACCGCCTATATATTAGGTGAATGCGGTGATATTAAACTTAATAACGGTGTTACCTCATTAAGCTTTGTTCAAAACACCGGTGCAATCGAAGTAAACGTTTCAGCCAGCAACAATAAGGTTAGTTTTGTGCAATTTACCGATAAAGTCTCGTCAGTAATTGATCGTTTCACACCCTCTGATGCTGAATTGGCAGATCTACTATCTATTCAAACATCTGAAATTGACCATAAAAAATATACCAGTCGCCTAGTGTCATGCGGCTTCCCCTATTTAATTGTACCTGTGTGGAATTATGATTCTGTTCGTCATGCTAAGTTTAATTTTTCTGCGTGGAGCCAATCATCTGCCCCACAAAGTGCTGCACAAGAAATATTATTATTCTCACCTAAAACGGCCTTTAAAGATTCTAATTTCAATGCGCGTTTATTAGGACCTAATATTGGTGTTAATGACGACCCCGCAGTAGGGAGCGCCATACCCGCTTTTGCCTCTTATTTATGTTCTTTTGATTTCACCCAAGAAGGTACACACACCTTTGCAGTTGATCGTGGTGATGCAAGCAACCGCCGCAGCTTAATCAACATCGAAATGGATCATAAGGCAGGAACAACACTTAATCTACGCATCGGTGGCGAAGCCATAATCGTTGCCGAAGGTAAAATGTTTATTCCGAATTAATACCCACTCTCACCCAAGTGGTACAAGATAACAAGCTTATTTACTTTCTCATTAAATGATGTATCGTTAAGGAATCTAAAAAATGAGCATAATTGACCGGCCTACGCTAATGAAAGCGCACGCGCTTTTAACCGCCTTTATCTTGCCAGTAGCTGTCATGTTTTTTGTAACGGGGGCGCTTTATACTTGGGGTATAAAAGGTGATTATGATACAAGCTATCACGAGCTGCATCTTAAAAAACCTATTCAAGATAATCTTATAGAACTCACAGCACTCATAACAACAGAACTAGAAAAACAAAATATAGAAATACCATCAGGCCAAGCAAAAATTAAAAAAGTAGGTACCACTTTTTGGCTAGAGTGGTCGGGGGCAAATAGGGATATTATTTTAGAGCCTACATCGCAACCGTTAGTGGCAAAATTAGAAATAAAAAATACACGCTGGCATCGTCAGTTTGTGCAACTACACAAAGCAAAAGGTGGCACTCCATTTAAGGTGTATGCAGCTGCCTTAGCCACCGCCTTGTTACTGTTGCTTCTTACAGGATTTATTATGGCATGGCAGATGCCAAAATTACGCAAACTAACTGTAGTTTCAGCATCCTTAGGAACGGCTGTTTTTATTGCAATGGTTATTTCCAGTTAATGCGCACGTTAAATCAGCAAGCTGGAAGGTAACAAGTATATAATACACGCGCTAGTGCCATGAAATTCCACTTGTCACTCGACCATAAACCTGAGTCGCCTCCAAACAACACGAGAAAGACCCTATGAACAATTCAGCCAAAACACCGGAACATAAGCCACGACCGTTTATTGATATGCTGGTCAGCATCATTATTCCTTCTGTAATTTTGATGAAGTTCAGCGGTAGTGATGCGCTGGGTGCCAGTGGCGCATTGATATCTGCATTGGCTTTTCCGATAGGCTGGGGGTTGTTTGAGCTGATCAAATATCGAAAGTTTAATTTTATTGCTCTCTTAGGCTTAGTCAGTGTATTACTGACCGGCGGCATTGGTTTGCTACAACTTGATACAAAGTGGCTGGCCATTAAGGAAGCGGCGATTCCCGGGATCATCGGCATCGCAGTATTGATTTCAACTCAAACGCGTTATCCCTTAATCAAAACATTGCTCTATAACCCGAAGGTGTTAAATGTCGACAAAATCAACCAGAAACTGGATGAGTTGGGGGAAACCTCAGCGTTTGAATCGCGCTTGATGAAAGCCACCTATTTTCTGGCTGGGACGTTCTTCTTTTCCTCGGTGATGAATTACATTCTCGCCAAGTGGATTGTCACCAGCCCATCAGGCAGTGAAGAGTTTAATGAGCAACTAGGTCAGATGACATTACTAAGCTATCCGATGATTGCCATTCCATCGATGATTATGATGATGGTTATCTTTTATTATCTATGGCGCACGATTAACGGCATTACCGGGTTCAGTCTAGAAGACATTATCAATGTTCCGAAAGAATCTTAGATAAAAATCGCCCTATTTATGTGCATCTGAAATTCCTCCGCGCCCAAGTGGTGCAAAACCACTAATTCTTTCGCCCTTCACCACCACGCAACCCATTGTTTTTAATTAAGTTATTTTTTGGCACACTTATTGTAATCAAGCTATTTATGCATGTATAAACATGTCTATCAATTTAGCTTAAAGAGAGAACAATATGTCTTATTTAGAACCAACAGAATTTGTAACAAAAATGGTGGATGCCGGTGAAGCAAAAGTCTACATGTCGACTAGAGATACGTTAATTCGTGCCTTTATGGCGGGTGCCACCTTGGCATTGGCTGCTGTTTTTGCCATAACCGTAGCGATGAAAACTGGCTCACCTGTTTTAGGCGCTGTGCTGTTCCCTGTTGGTTTCATTATGCTTTATCTAATGAAGTTTGATCTTCTAACCGGTGTATTCATGTTGGTGCCGCTTGCTCTTCTTGATAAAAGACCGGGCGTGACTGTAAACCAAGTTTTGAGAAACTGGGGATTAGTCTTTATGGGTAACTTAGGCGGGGCTTTAATGGTTGCGGTTATGATGTCGTTCATCTTTACCTATGGTTACAATACCGATGGTGGTGCAATTGCAGCAAAAGTAGCCAGCATCGGTGAATCTCGAACATTAGGCTATTCGTCTCATGGTGTAGATGGCTGGTTCACCGTATTCATTCGCGGCATGTTATGTAACTGGATGGTATCAATGGGCGTAGTGGGTGCGATGATCTCTACTTCGGCAACCGGTAAAATGGCGGCAATGTGGATGCCTATCATGTTGTTCTTTTACATGGGTTTTGAACATTCAATCGTAAATATGTTTTTATTCCCATTCTCAATGATTATGGGTGGTGAGTTTACTGTTATGGATTATATCGTTTGGAATGAATTACCCACGGTTCTAGGTAACTTAGTAGGTGGTTTTGTACTGGTAGGTTTACCGCTATATTACACACACGTTAGAACAAGTGCTGAACGTAAATTAAAATAAGCGTTATTATTAAGAAGCCTCTGCTCAGTTATGACGGGGGCTTCTTTTTATCCTTTGGATATAAATGTCGAATTCATTAACCATTACCGTTGGCCAGCGTTCTGATAAAGGCCGTAAGAAAATCAATCAAGATTTTCATGGCATTTATATTCCTAACGATCCATTGTTAACATCAAAAGGTATTGCCGTTGCATTAGCCGATGGCATCAGTAGTAGCA
>JBJPGE010000140.1:0-4204 GCA_048595465.1 Methylophagaceae bacterium
GATACAAAATTCACAACGGTTCGCCCGTATGAAAGCTGGGATATAAACCCTGATGCGGCGTATTTGCATTACACACCGAACGAAACTATCGCAGGTGTAGAATTCCCGTTTATTCCAGACACAGGCGATGTGCCATTGATAGCGGATATGTCATCTAATATTCTATCTCGCCCAATGGATGTTTCAAAATTCGGCATGATTTACGCGGGCGCACAAAAGAATATTGGCCCAGCAGGTTTAACGATTGTCATCATTCGTGAAGATTTAGTGGGTCATGCGATGGATGTTTGCCCTGCAATGCTGAATTATGACATTCACGGTAGTAATGATTCTATGTACAACACGCCACCTACTTATGCGTGGTATTTAGCAGGTCTAGTCTTTAAATGGATTAAAGAAAAGGGCGGTCTTGAAGGTATATCTAAAATCAATGCTCGCAAAGCAGGTAAGCTTTATGATGCGATTGATGCGTCTAGCTTTTATAAAAACCCTGTTGATAAAGAATGTCGCTCTTTGATGAATGTTCCATTTACACTAGGTAATTCGGAGCTTGATAGTACATTCTTAGAAGAGGCTTCTGCACGTGGTCTAGTTACATTAAAAGGTCACCGCTCAGTTGGTGGTATGCGCGCCAGTATTTATAATGCTATGCCAGAAGAAGGTATTGATGCATTAGTAGAGATGATGGCAGATTTCGAAAAGAAGTATGGTTAAAAAGCTTCCCTTTTAGCAAAGGGGGATTGAGGGGGATTTAATATACTGAAATTTAGGTTCACAACGTCGCCAAAAAACGGCGACATAATCGAGTTATCCATTTTGAAAAATCCAAAATGGTAAGCTCGCTAAATCTCCACTACCCTTCATTATCAAAGAGGGGGGGCTCTTAATGCTTTAAGAAACATCTAATAACAAGGATTAAAATGACATATTCAATTCAAACGTTAAATAATATATCTGATAAAGGTTTAGCCTTGTTACCTCAGGCTAAATACATTGTTACTGATGAGCCAGAAAACCCTGATGCGATTTTATTACGTTCATTCAAAATGCACGAAATGGATATTCCTGCATCATTAAAATCTGTCGGTCGAGCAGGCGCAGGCGTAAACAATATTCCTCTCGATAAAATGTCAGATGCAGGTGTGGTAGTTTTCAATGCACCAGGTGCAAATTCAAATGCAGTAAAAGAGCTAGTGATAGCTGGTATGTTAATGGCGTGCCGTAATTTGGTTTTAGCGCGTGATTTTGCAATTATTCTTGAAGGTGAAGATGATGTCATCACCAAGCAAGTTGAAGCAGGGAAAAAGAATTTTGGTGGCTTTGAATTGCCCGGACGAACGCTCGGGGTGGTTGGCTTAGGTGCAATAGGTGTGTTGGTTGCTAATGCCGCTGTCTCATTAGGAATGCGTGTTATTGGTTTTGATCCTTTGATTTCAGTTGATAAAGCATGGGAGCTGGATGCTAATGTTGAAAAGGCAAGCAACATTAATCAATTACTGCAAGAATCTGATTTCATTACCTTTCACGTGCCCTTGGTTGAAGCAACAAAAAACCTTATTAATGCAGATAGCCTAAAAAGCATGAAAGACAATGTCACTATTTTAAACTTTGCACGAAATGGTATTGTTGACGATGAAGCTGTTTGTGCAGCATTAGATATAGGCAAAGTTTATTCTTATGTTTGTGATTTTCCGTCCAATTTATTGAATAATCATAATCGTGTAATTGCACTTCCTCATCTTGGTGCATCCACAGCAGAGGCAGAAGAAAATTGTGCCATTATGGTTGCAAATGAAGTTCGAAATTATCTTGAAAATGGTACAATCTTAAATTCAGTGAATATGCCCACGATTAATCTACCTCGTGCGGGGGATTCACGCATCTCAATGATTCATGAGAATATACCTGATATGGTTGGGCAGGTTTCGCACATCTTAGGTAAAGCAGGAGCAAACATTATTCACATGGTTAATAATTCCAAAGATAATGTTGCTGTGACATTGATGGATGTAGAGGCTGAAATTAGCGAAGAAACACAAACTGAGTTATCAAATATAGCGGGCATGCTAAAACTCAGAGTAATATAATACAAAACTTAAAAACTCTTAGCGGGGAGAAGTAAAATGGAAAACTTGAATAATTCAGATGCTATATTTAATTTGTTATTTGGATGGGCATTTGTAGCAATAACAATTTTATTATTTTTAATATTTATAGTGATTTTGCGTAGTTTGCTTGACTATAAAAATGCTGAAATTATAAAAGGTAAAATAATTAAGATTGCAGATATTGGTGAGCTTAGTCTGCCTACTGTTGAATATGAGGCTGCAGGAGAAATGGTACAGTTTAGAACTAAAACACCGGTTCTAAATTTGGCTGTTGGTCAGTCAGTGGATATACAGATCGCTAAATCAAATCAAGCAAGAATTTATGATAAAGATCGCCCAGATAGAGTGCCTTCTATCATGTTTATGGCAACCGCTTTATTAGCTTTTTTTGTTGTGAAAAGCTGTTCATTTCTTTTAACATTATTTGGTTGATGGGGTTCTAGAGTTTCTCTAATGAGTGAAGATATAAATAAAAAATTATTAGAAATACGTGATTGTATTGATTCAATCGATGATGAAATACTAGAACTTATTTCTAAGCGTGCAAAATGTGCTGAAGAAGTAGGTATTGTAAAGCGCGAAGCAGGGGAAACTGATCTTTGGTTTTATCGCCCAGAGCGTGAAGCGCAAATATTAAATCGTGTCACTAAAAACAATGAAGGTCCGTTAGCGGATGAACGTATTACTGCGATTTATCGTGAAGTAATATCATCTTGTTTAGCATTAGAGCAACAAATCAAAGTTGCCTTTCTTGGTCCAAAAGGTACATTCTCGCAAGAAGCTTCAAAAAAGCACTTTGGGCAGGCTGTAGAAACTGTTCCAATGAGTTCAATCGGGCAAGTTTTTAAAGAAGTTGAAAATAGTACGGTTGACTATGGTGTTGTGCCGATTGAAAACTCAACGGAAGGTGTAATCTCTTATACGCTTGATGTTTTTATGAACTCACCTTTAAAAATCAGTGGTGAGATTAAATTACGCATTCATCAAAATTTGATGATCAGTCCAGATGCGAATATTGGTGATTGGAGACAGGTTGAACGTATTTATTCGCATCAACAATCTTTAGCGCAATGTCGCGAATGGCTGGATAATAATCTGCCAAATGCCGAACGTATTCCCGTATCGAGCAACACCGAAGCGGCACGACAAGCATTGGATGATAAATACTCTGCGGCCATTGCTGGTGTACTTGCAGCCAAAACTTATGGCTTAACTATTGCACAAGAAAAAATCGAAGATAGCAAAGATAATACGACACGTTTCTTGGTGATTGGAAAACAAGATGTACCTCCGTGTGGAAGAGACAAAACAACATTAATGATCTCTACCAAAAACCGTGCTGGCGCTCTATACCACTTGCTCGCACCTTTGGAGAAAAATGGTTTGTCGATGACGCGTATCGAATCGCGTCCATCACGTAATGCAAATTGGGAATATTATTTCTTTATGGATATTGATGGTCACATTCAAGAGGAAAATGTTGCCAAGGCGTTAAAAGAATTAGAAGAACAAGCTGAACTGATGCGAGTGTTAGGTTCGTATCCAAAATCGATTGTATAAACTATGACGATAAATTTCTTAAAGCTTGCTGTTGCAGGTGTGCAAGGCTTACAGCCATACCTTCCGGGTAAACCCATCGAAGAACTTGAACGTGAATTGGGTGTAACTAATACACTAAAACTAGCGTCAAATGAAAACCCGATGGGTCCAAGTACTATGGTGATTGATGCTTTACACGAGCCAACACCGCAGTTGGATTTGTATCCAGATGGTGGTGGTTTTATCTTAAAAGATAAACTATCCAAGAAGTTAGGTGTTTCACAAACACAGATCACACTGGGCAATGGCTCAAATGATGTATTGGATATGATTGCCCGTGCATTTTTATGTGAAGGCCGCGAAGCAATTTATTCTGAATATGCTTTTGCGGTTTATCCAATCAGTGTGCAAGCGGTGGGTGCAACGGCTAAGGTCTCTAAAGCATTACCTAGCGACCATGATGAAAATCCTTATGGACATGATTTAGATGCTATGCAGGCACTGATCGGCGATAAAACCCGTGTGATATTTATTGCTAACCCAAATAACCCAACGGG
>JBJPGE010000141.1:0-4139 GCA_048595465.1 Methylophagaceae bacterium
TGGGAGTTCAAATTGAAAATCGGTACGTTGCATAAATAGATCACATGAAGCCGTTGCACATTTAAGCGTGCAAAGGCTTCATTCTACCAAACTTGCCATTATTTTTTGGTCTAAATATGCCATTTCCTCTGACAAATTATCGATATGTTCCAACTTTTTGTTAATAAGAAGACTAGAAAAACCATGCATCAACGACCATACAAAGTTGGCCTGCATTTTTGGATCTTCAGCTTTAATTTTATTTGCCTCTTGCATCGTGACCAATATATCCACCAGTTCTGCAAATGCGGCACTAGATGCCTTATCAAATGCATCTGTTTTTTCAATAGAAGCATCACTAAACATTAAACCGTAATATGCGGAATGCTCAACAGCAAATTGAACATAGGCTTCCCCCATTAATCTAAACCGTCCAAGCTCATCTTCAGCATAATCCAAACGGGCAACTCGCAATGCAAGACTAAACTGATTAAATCCTTCCGTAGCCGTAGCTGTCAATAAATCCACTTTATTTGAAAAGTGGCGATATGCTGCGGTTCTTGAAACCCCAACCCAGTTACTCAAACTGCGCATAGTAATAGCTTCAACGCCCTGTTTATTTATCATCTCAACGGTTGCTTTGATCAGGCTAGCTCTCAAATCACCGTGGTGATACCTTTCTTTAATATCTCCATGCATAACAGTACCTTACCACTTTGATGTTGACATCGTCTACTTTTTTACTTAAGATTTAATGAAAACTCTCTCAGAATTTTTAAAAGGGTCTATTGTTATGGATATGTACTTAATTTTGAAAACCATCCATATCATTGCCGCAGTGTTATTTTTAGGTAATATCATCATCACCGGTTGGTGGAAGTTAATGGCTAACAGAACAAATAATCCCGTTATCATCGCTTTTGCACAGCGACAAGTAACACTCACCGACTTCATTTTTACCGCGGGTGGCTCAACACTCTTGCTTATCACGGGCATGGCAAATATTGGTATTCACAGCATCAGTATCAGCGGTACATTATGGATTTATTGGGCGCTCGCCCTATTCGCTATATCAGGGATTATTTGGGCCGCAGTACTCATTCCCATACAAATTAAACAAGCACGTGAAGCTAAAATATTCACCGTGCAAACAACAATCTCCGCAGAATACTGGCGGCGTGAGCGGTTATGGTTTATTTTTGGTATTCCTGCCACCATACTGCCGTTAATTAGCATTGTACTAATGGTATTAAAACCCAATTAATCAGGAGTAAACCATGTCATCAAAATTAATCCTTATCACGGGTGCTTCAAGCGGCATAGGTGCAGAAATGGCCAAACAATTTGCACAACAAGGCCATACCTTATTGTTGCTTGCAAGAAATTCACAAAAGCTCGATAAGGTCTGCTCTGAAATAAAGAAAAATGATGGGCAGACTTATTCATTCACCTGTGATGTGGGCGAATATGAACAGGTGCAAGCAGTTACAAACACTATAAAAAAAAGCCACGGCACACCTGATGTCATCATTAATAACGCAGGCAGTGGTTTATGGCGTTTTATTGAAGAAACAAGTTATGAAGAAATCTTGGCTAATATTAAAGCACCCTATTTGGCGGCGGCATACATGACTAAAGCATTTATGCCCGAAATGTTAGCGAGAAATACGGGGCATATCGTCAATATGACTTCCATGGCAGCAAAAATGCCTTTTTCTGGTGCTACAACCTATGTTGCATCACGTAAAGCAATGATAGGACTCCATGAAGCCTTAACAATGGATCTACGTGGTACCGGCATAACGGCATCACTTAGTTATTTTGCCAAGGTTGAAAGTAGCTTTTGGGACAATAACCCCGGTAGCGAGGAACGTTTACCATTAGCGCAAAAACTCATCCCAATTATTAGTACTGAAACAGCCGCTAAAACTATTGTGAATGGTGTTGCAAAAGGTCGGCGAGATATAACTGCACCCTTCATGGCTCGCATTATTTTGTTCTTAAACTGGCTAACACCACCTATAACAAAAATGATCATGCATGCCACTGGCTATAAGCGTTAGATCCATCAATATAAAACTTCCAATAACCGCCCTATCTCGGTATACTTCGCATTCTTAATTTGGCCGGGGTGGCGGAACTGGTAGACGCGCCGGATTCAAAATCCGGTTTCTTCGGAAGTGTCGGTTCGATTCCGACCCTCGGTACCAATTAAGAATCTCACCTAGCCTTATTATCCTCAAATCAAACAGTAATAAGAATTTAATGGCTTTTTATAATGCCCAACGTCATTGCGATACGCGCTAAATCAGCTGCAGTGCTAACATTAAGTTTATTTTTGATCTGGGTGCTGTAATTCGCTACTGTTTTATATCCTAAGCACAAATCAGCAGCCGCTTCACGTGCTGTCATACCCTTTGCCAATAAACAGAACACGTCAAATTCACGTGGCGACAACACATCAACAACCTGCCGTAACGATTCTTCGTCATTTGTATTAAATTTCTGTTCTGGTAATAAACCTTCTTCAATATATTGTTCGCCCGATGCAACTACCGATACTGCTTTGGCTAACACCTCAGCAGCACTATTTTTGCTTACATAGCCTTTTGCTCCCGCCTGCAATGCGCGCTCCACATAAATAGATTCATCGTGAATACTGTAAACCAGCACTATCACTTTGCTATCTAGCTGAACTAATCGGCGAATTGTTTCTAAACCTCCAATACCTGGCATAGACAGATCCATTACTACTACATCGGGTTGAAATTCATTATAGTTTTGACATGCCAATTCGCCTCGATCTACGTCCATGATTTGTTCAATAAAGCTTTGTGTCGATAGCAACATGCGGAAGCCCGCACGTACTACGGTGTGATCATCAACGAGCAATACTTTTAATTTATCATTCATTATTTCTTCCTAATAAAAGGCATCCACGCAGTTATTGTCATTCCCTTACCGGTACTGGATTCAGAACTAAATTGCCCCCCTAAATTCTCAACCCGCTCACGCATACCTAAGACACCAAAACCTTCAGCGCCTACTTTTCCACCAACACCATTATCACTCACTACCAACTCTACTCTTGATTCACCATCGCTATTCATCACCCTATCAACGGATACCACCACTTCACTAGCACTAGCATGGCGTACTACATTAGTTAAACATTCTTGCACCACTCTATACACATGGATTGCCACCTCATTATCAAGTTTTTCTAATTGCTCATCATAATGAAATTGTATATCTAGCGTAGGATTACGGCGGTGCCATTCATTAGTTAAATCTGTCAATGTTGCACCCAATCCTAATTCAGCCAAACTCAAGGGATGAAGCGTACGCATCATAGAACGCACCACTTTTGCCAGGTGGTCACAAATCTCAATAATAGAATTTGCTATCGTCTGCACATCGACATTTTCTTGTTTTGATGTCACCGCCATTGCTTTAATAGCTGTTAGTGATTGCCCCATTTCATCATGCAACTCGCGTGACATTGTCCGTCGTTCTGTTTCTTGAATATGCATAGTATGTCGGGCTAAAGCTTGATTATTCTCCTGCGCTATTTTTAGCGCTTGCGACATATCATTTACTTCAACGGCAATATCATCAAACTCGCTTATTTTTGATTGTGGGATAGTAATATCATATTTACCAGACTCCACCTGATGTAGCCCAAATAAGATATTCTGTACCGCTCGTAACATCGAGTTGAAGACCAAGTTAACCATTAAGAAAATCACCAGAAGCATAACCACTACAGACCAAAAGAAAGCTTTAGATTCTCCCCATGCCTCAGTAATTTCATCGAGTGGGTTTGCTGTGATCAAAATTGTTCTACTACTTCCATCCGCCATTTTTACATCATATCGTTCAGTTAGATATTCCGTTGTCACCGCTTGAACAAACCAAGCTGGAGGCCTGCTTTCAAGTTCGTTTGTGATATTTTGCATCAAAAACTTAACCGGTTTTTCGCCTTCTCGCGCAACTGAAATTTGCAAGTGTCGCGTCTCCTGTAAAGCACTTATTTGCGACAACCATGCACTGTTATTTTTTATTTCCGCTGGTCCTTGCGTAAAACCGAACTCAATCATCTGCACAGCTAAGCTAATAGATGACTGCACTTCTTTGGCTACAGATTGTCTAGCCTGCCA
>JBJPGE010000142.1:0-4127 GCA_048595465.1 Methylophagaceae bacterium
GTACGTCTTACAATTCAACGTTGTCATGATTTTAATACCAATAGTGGGTTAGCAATGCTTGCTATTATCCCTTTTGCAAATATCATATTTGCATTAATACCCGGTGATAATGGTTTAAATAGTTACGGCGAAGCACCTGAGCCTGCTTCAACCATTACAAAAGTAATGACTAATTTACTTAGCGCCTTGCTTATTGGTCTTGTGACTTATGCAACGATTCAGCTCTTGGGTATTAACTTATAATAATTGATTAGTTTTTTAAATTCACATCAATAAAAAAATTGTCATACTAGCGAATATTAGTATCCATCTCACACAAATGTATACATCTAAAGATGTATACATTATCCGCCAAGCTGACTAAACTTTCATATTTCGAAATACATTTTTAATGTCTTCCACAATCAAATAAAACGTAGGTATCAGCACCAGCGTTAGCATGGTTGCAAATAAAATCCCAAAACCCAAAGATACCGCCATAGGAATCAAAAATTGTGCTTGTGTACTCTTATCCATTATCAATGGAGTAAGCCCTGCAAAGGTTGTGAGCGAGGTTAACAAAATAGGTCTAAATCGTGCACCTCCTGCAATACGGATAGCTTTTTCAACTGAAGCACCTGCTTTTATACGTTTATTGGTGTAATCGACCAATACCAGCGAGTCATTCACCACCACCCCAATCAAAGCTAGTACTCCCATCACACTACTGATGCTTAGGCTAATTCCCATAATGGCATGACCACCAATCGCACCAATAATACTAAATGGTATGACACTCATCACCATCAAAGGTTGTGTATATGAACCAAAGGGAATCGCAAGCAGTACATAAATCATTAACAATGCAGTGATAAAACCAAACTTTAAACTATTGGAAAATTTCTTTTGTTCAAGCTGTTCGCCTTCCATATCAACAAACACGCTTGGATGGTTTTTTAATAATTTTGGCAACCATTCTTTTAAATCAGCCACCACGGTATTCGCACTGGTTTTTTCTTTATTAAGATCAGCGGTGACATTAATAATGCGTTGCCGATCAACACGTGAAATGCTGGCAGAGCCACTATCAATATTGATATAAGCAACCTCACTTAAAGGAACATCCGCACCACTAGGTGTTTGGATACGTAGATTTTGCAAATCAGCTAAAGAATAACGCTCATTTTTAGGCGCGCGTACCATAACTTTTACTTCCGATTGATTACGTTGGATGCGTTGTGCTTCAGCACCATAAATTGCATAACGTACCTGTGTGCCTAGCATCCTCAGATTCAACCCAAGTTGTTCCGCCTCAGGACGGATGGTCAACTGCACTTCATCTTTCCCCCCTTCAAAGCTATTTTTTATATCGTAAAGCCCTTCGTATTCACCTAGTTTATCTTTTATCTGTAAGGCTAAGTTATTTAGCTCAGTAAAGTCTGAACCTTTGAGTTGCACATTTATAGGGTCACCACCACGACCTAGTTCGGCTCGAAAACTCAACTCTTTTACTCCTGGAATAGGTCCAATTAATTTACGCCATTTAGAAACCAACTCACGTGAGCTAATAGTAGAAGTGCGTGACTCTGGCGGTAAAACCTCAAACGTCACGCTTCCAAGGTGTGATTTTCCGCCACTATTTGCTCTTGGTCTGCCACCTCCGCTACCCACCGTAATGAGAACATGTTGGATAAGCTTTCTTCCATCATCCTCTATAAATTCTTTTTGAAGTTTTTCTGCCATCAAGGTGATTTTATTAATATGTTTTTCGGTAATACTAATCGCAGTACCTTCTGGCATTTGCAGATTAGCAGTTATGATTTCACTTTGTATACGTGGGAAAAATGTATATTTAAAACGCCCACTAATCACCAGTGCTACTGTTAATATCAGCACAGAGATAAAAATCACCAAAGTTAAATATCGCCAGTTAAGTGCTACGTTTAATATAGGGTTAAATACACGATTTATAAATAGCACCAAACCTCGCGATATTTTTTGTTGAAGCCTTATCAAAAAATTGGGTTTAGACTCCGCACTCCTCAATTTCATGTGTTGCAAATGCGAAGGTAATACAAACTTAGATTCGATCAATGAAAACAGTAAAACAGGAATAACCACCAAGGGAATATGAGCAAAAATCTTCCCCCGTATTCCATCAATCATCAATAAAGGCGAAAAAGCAGCAACAGTCGTCAACACACCGAAAGTGACTGGCGTTGCAATCTCTTTGGTACCTTCAATTGCTGCACGAACACCATCGCCGTGACGTTGTAAATGTGTGTAAACATTTTCACCTGTGACAATCGCATCATCCACCACGATGCCTAGCACCAAGATAAAACCAAACATACTGACAAGATTTAGTGTGACACCCACATGAGGCATTACCGCCAAGGCTCCTAAAAAACTGATTGGAATACCCACGCTTACCCAAAAAGCTAAATCTGGACGTAAAAATAGTGCTAATAGTAAAAGTACAAGAACAATCCCCTGAAAAAAACTGTAAGTTAACGTGTTTAGACGTGCCTTAACCACTTCAGAGCTATCTTTCCAAGTACTTAATGATAAACCTGCAGGAAGTGTTTCTTTACGTTTTTCTATGTAGTCTTTGACCGTATTTGCCAATGAAATCGCATTTTGATCCCCTACCCGCGCCACATTGATAAAAGCAGCGTGTTTATTGTCAAAACGGCTATAAAGTAAATCTTCACTAAATCCATCATTGATAGTAGCAATATCACCAAGGCGAATACGCGTACCATTTTTACGACTGATGACACTAATATTCGCAAACTCATTTTTGCGATAAGCCTGCCCTAACGCCCTGACTAAAATATCTCCTGATGCTGTTTTTATACTTCCACCAGGCATATCACGCGAAGTGTTGCGAATCACGTTCGAAATATCTTCAAGCGTTAAGCCATATTGGCGCAGGGTAAACTCTGGCACAGTGATACTGATTTCCCACGGTCTAACACCACCCATGGCTACTTGAGTAACATTGGGCAGGTTACGAATTTCATCTCGAATTTTTTCGGCGTTTTGGCGTAACACCACATCGTCTTCTCGGTCTTGTTCAATCACCACAGTGATGACGTCACGGATACGAATCAACTGCTCTACAACGGGTCGTTCTGAGCCCTCGGGAAACCCACTAATACCATCTACACGTGACTTAACTTCATTGAGTACTTTTGTCGTATCATAGCGTTTGTGAACTTCTGCTCGAATCAGCGAACGTCCCTCGGCTGAGGTGCTGTAAATGCGATCAATACCTGGAAGATCAGCAATTGCATCTTCAACCCTTATAGATATGCCCTGCTCAACTTCACTCGGGGTTGCACCAGAATAAATAACGGTGATATTGACGATATCAGCTTCAAATGCAGGAAAAGTTTCCAGCGGAACTTTTTTAAAAACCGAGTACAAACCAAAACCGATAATGGCAAACATCAATAAATTTGCCGCTACGGGGTTTCTAACAAACCATGCAATGATGCCTTTGTTCATTTTTGATTTTCTTTCTTATTTTTGTTTTGTCTATCTTCTTTGCCCTTTTGGCTCTTATGCTCACGTTTGTTTTTCTGCTTCACCTTCTGCTGTTTTTTTTGCTCTTCAGCGGTAATTGCCTTCATGCCCTCAGTTGCTTGGCTCATACTCGTTGTTACCAGTGTTTTTGTATCTATATTTTCTGCCACCCGCACAATAGTTTCTGTTTGTGTATTCCAAAGTGCTCTAACAGGGACAATATGAATCTTGCCATTGGAGAGTAACAATATTTCTTTATTTTGACGGACTGCAACACTCGGCAAAACATACACATTCTTGAAGGTTTTACCTTTAATGTGCGCCTCAATGTATTGACCAATTCTTAACGGAGAACTCACAGTTTTTCCTGCATCAAAAGGATTTTCAATACGTGCTATCACCGTGATTTGACGGCTATTGGCATCCAATGCTGCACTAGTACGAACCACGCGCCCTTGCCATTCATTCTTCTCAATGCTATTGGGATTTGTAAATCGTGCTTCAGGAAATGATTGTGCATTAATAGATTTATTTTTGAATGATTCTGGTAGCCCCAATAGTTCATACCGCTTTAGTGATAACGGTAAATCCACCTCAACATAATCTGTTGAATAAAT
>JBJPGE010000143.1:0-4048 GCA_048595465.1 Methylophagaceae bacterium
ACAGAGGCATAAGTAGCCAAGCGCATTAAGCGTGCTACATCTGGCTGTTGAGTGCTGGTCATCAGATTGGTATATTGGTGGTTAAAAACATGGTTCGATTATATCTCCTTATCAATAGTACAGGTAAATAAAATGGCAATACAGACAGTAGCAACGACCGCTTTTAACGATCAAAAGCCAGGTACATCTGGCTTAAGAAAAAAAGTTACTGTATTTCAACAACAACATTATTTAGAGAACTTTGTGCAATCGACGTTCGACTCGCTTGATAATGTGAAGGGAAAAACGCTTGTCGTTGGTGGTGATGGCCGATTTTATAATGAACATGCTGTTCAAATTATCTTAAAAATGGCTGCAGCTAACGGCTTTTCTAAAGCTATTGTTGGACAAAATGGCTTATTATCAACACCGGCGGCATCATGCATCATCCGAAAGTACAATGCTTTTGGTGGCATTATCCTCTCTGCTAGCCATAATCCTGCCGGACCAACTGAAGACTTCGGCATTAAATACAATGTAAGTAATGGTGGCCCTGCACCTGAAAATATTACTGATGCAATTTTTGCTAATACTCAAACACTCAAGCAATATCAAATTATTGATGACGATGATGTGGATTTAGATAGCATAGGCAGTCAACAGTTAGCTGACATGAAGGTAGGAATTATTGATCCTGTTAGCGATTATGCTGAGCTAATGGCTAGTTTGTTTGATTTTAAAGCGATCCGATCTTTACTTGCTGACGAAAGCTTCACCATTCGATTTGATGCCATGCATGCTATTACCGGACCATACGGTAAAGAAATTCTTGAAAAAGAGCTAGGCGCAGCATTAGGCACGGTTATTAATGGTACGCCACTTACCGATTTTGGTGGCGGTCACCCCGATCCAAATCTAACGTATGCTAAAGAGCTGGTTGAAGAAATGTTTGCTGATAATGCGCCAACATTAGGTGCTGCATCAGACGGTGACGGCGATCGCAATATGATTCTTGGTGCTAACTTCTTTGTTACACCTTCAGATAGCTTAGCTATTATGGCTGCAAACGCTCACCTTATACCTGCGTATAAAAATGGCTTAACGGGTGTTGCCCGATCAATGCCGACAAGTCAGGCGCCTGATCGCGTAGCTGAGAAATTAGGAATTGAATGTCACGAAACACCCACTGGGTGGAAGTTTTTTGGTAATTTACTCGATGCTGATCGTACAACATTATGTGGTGAAGAAAGTTTTGGTAGCGGCTCAAATCATATCCGTGAAAAAGATGGTCTTTGGGCTGTTTTATATTGGTTAAATATTATTGCACAACGCAAACAATCTGTTGCTGAAATAGTTAATGAACATTGGTTGGAATATGGCAGAAACTACTATACTCGTCATGATTATGAAGCGATTCCAAGTGATATAGCATCTCAGTTAATGACTGATCTGGAAGCTAAATTTCCAAGCTTAGTCGGCCAATCACTAGCAGGCCGTACTGTTCAATACGCAGATAATTTTAGCTATACCGATCCTGTCGATAATAGCGTTTCAAGTAATCAAGGGCTGCGAATTGGTTTTGATGATGGTGCCCGCATTATTTTACGTTTATCGGGTACGGGAACCGAAGGTGCAACACTTCGCCTTTATATTGAATCCTACGAACAAGATGCTGATAAGTTAAATCAAGAAACACAATCTGCACTACAAGATTTAATTGCGGTTGCTGATGACTTAGCTGAAATCACAGCGCGAACTAAACGCCCTGCCCCAACAGTTATCACCTAAATGCAACAGCTTGTTTTAGGATCAAGCTCACCTTTTAGAGCTGAGCTGTTAGCAAAGTTAGGCTTGTCTTTTATTGCGGTGTCACCTGATATCGATGAACAGGCTTTGCCTGAAGAAAGTGCAGCACAATTAGTACAGCGTTTATCCGAACAAAAAGCACGCGCTATTGCTGTTAATTACCCCAATGCATTAATTATTGGTTCAGATCAGGTAGCCGTGCTTGATGGAGAAATTCTAGGTAAACCGGGTAATCATGAGAATGCAGTTAAGCAATTACAAGCCGCATCTGGAAAAACTGTTCTGTTCTTAACGGGATTAGCATTACTAAACAGCCAAAATGGTGAAATGCAATCCTTAGTCGAACCGTTTGAAGTGAATTTTAATTCGTTATCGCCTGCACAAATAGAACACTACTTACAGCAAGAACAGCCATATCAATGTGCAGGAAGCTTTAAATCAGAAGGTTTTGGTATCAGTCTATTTTCAAAACTAAATGGTGATGACCCTAATACATTAATTGGATTACCACTGATTCGGCTGATAGCACTTCTACGTACACAAGGTGTTGATGTGCTTCAACCGAATCAGATTTTGGGCTGATAAACGTTTACTCAGCTTGCATTTTCTCTGCATTTTCAACGGCTGAAGCTTGTGCCGCCATTTGATTCATGCCACCAGTCATCAATTTACGTGCTGCCCGAGAACGCATTTTCTTACCCATTCCAATAACTAATGACTCATTAACGTTATAAGACAAAAGATGTGCGGCTAAATCATCCATATGTGTTTCACATGAAGACATTATGTCATTTGCAGCCTGTTGAACAGATTGACCATCCTGAGTAGAGGTTAAACGACTAGCCATCATGCATTGATTGTAATCAAAGATGGTTTGATACATCACATTTTGTGCTTCTTCAGAGATATCTGCAGGCGTAATCAATGATTCATCCGCTGTTGACGCCGTTTCAGCAGTATTTACTACAGCTTCAACGTTAGGTGTCGCTTCATCCGTCGCTTGACTAGACGCATCACGGTCACAAGCAACAGCGCCGATTAAAAGTGCTAGTAGTACACATGTAAGCTTTTTCATTTTCTCTCCTGAAACATATATTAATTGTTTAATGTTTTTATTTAAGCCTCGATACTATACACTTTATTTTTAACTTTAGCTTTACCGAGGAATTATAATTCTATGTTTTGGAAAAGGTATATATCACTTTTGCTAATGTTCTGCATTGCCAGCATGATTTTTATACTTTCCTGCTCAATATCATTGGCCCATGAACCCGTACAAAAACTTCACATTCCTCTAGGTGAAGAAGTTAAAGGCATTACATTGAATGGGCATTTATCTGGGCGTAAAGTCTATAAACTAGGCCCTGACATAAATATTGAAAACTGTTGGCAAGATTCTGTTCAATGGATAGGGAAAGAGCTTTATTTTGGGCTAACTGCCATTAACTTTTCCGAACTTCTTTCTGGAAAAGGTTTTAAATATAAAAGTGACTGCTTATTGCCATCAACGCAAATTAGCCCAAATTTTGATATTTATCGTGCTGTTCTAAACAATGGAGCGTGGACGATAAGCAACCAATCCAAATTAAATTCTATCGAATCGGATGCCGCCATCGGTGTTTCAGGGACAAATATCGCATTTATACGCTTTTTTAACTACCCTAAATCATATGATATTTTTCTATCTGAATTAGATAACAATAATGAATGGGGACAACCTGTCGAATACCCATTCAATTCTAAATGTAAAGAAGATAACCCTGCTCTTTTCAATGATGGCATAGACATAATATTTGAATCATCTCGCAAAGATCCTGAAGGGAAAAAATGTTATTCCCCCTCCTCAGATACTATGCAGTTGTGGCATTCAAAACAGAACTGTGACGGGAGCTGGTCACTGCCCTCCTTACTGCCTAAAGAAGTCAATAAAGGTACTAAAAATACACAACCTTGGGTTGATGAAATTAACCACCTATTGTATTGGACAGCGGACAAAGAAGGTGGTGTTATTAAACGTATTTCTTTTGATGGTGAAAAAGTCTCAGGAAAATCAGAAATTATATTACGCCCGAATTTAGCAGCACTTGCTAACGGAAGTGCTCATGGCCAAGTTGTATTTATTGGAGAATACTCAGAAGCAAATGATTATGTATTTATAGCCTGTGCAACGGCTCTTTCTGGTGGTAAATTCATGAACAAATGGGATATTGAAATAGATTTATGTATCATACCGCCTAAACATATTAATCTATCCCCAACTAGT
>JBJPGE010000144.1:0-4005 GCA_048595465.1 Methylophagaceae bacterium
CGGTCTTGTTCTGTAATACAAACATCTGTCACTATCGAAATTCCTAAACCAATTTTCACATAGCGTTTAATCACTTCCCATCCGCCCGCTTCTAACGTGACTTTGTAGCTAGTGTTATGCTGGGCAAATACCATTTTTACGATACGCCATGTACTTAAATGGCTGGGTGGGAGTATTAAACCAAACGGGCTAATATCTTTTAGAGTCACATCTTTAATTTTTGAAAGAGGGTGATCTTTAGGTGCGATTAAAACGGGATTGTATGTGACGATTGGCTCGTACTCAATGTCATCAGGGATTTCTAACATCGAACCTATGGCTAAATCAATATCATTATTACGTAGCATTTCTAGTCCGTCACGCCCGGTTTCATTCGCCAGTTTTAATTTTATTCCTGGGTATTGCCCAGTAAACTTTTGCACAGGTTCAGGTAAGACATACAATATTGTGGATTCACCAGCTGCTATCGATAAATCACCCGTACTTAAATTGCCACAATGCGCACTAAATGTTTCATGCAGATGGTCAACGCTTTGTACCATGGGTTCGCACAAATCATAAAGAATCCTGCCTTCTACTGTTAGGGTGATTTGTGGGCCATTTCGCTCAAATAAAGTGACATTCATTTCTCGTTCTAGTGCTTGAATCTGGAGTGATATGGTAGGTTGGCTTGCAAAGAGCTTTTCTGCTGCTTTGGTTACGCTGCCGTGTTTTGCCACTTGGCAAAAAGCACGTAATTTTTTAAGTCGGTTTTGTTTGTAGTAGATAGTTTTCATTTTAAATACCGTATAACTATAGTCAGCTGCAATATTAAACATTGAAAGCATTGAATTGTCTAATGATTAATCTATGCAATAATGATAAAAATTTCAATACTAAATTATTAATACTTAATAATTCGGTATTTATACTTAAACTAAGCAATAAATACAATTTTATTGTTGTTTTTTTAGGCAAAAAATTAATTAACTACTATGCTCAAAATATTGAAAATAAAAGGCAATCTGATGACGCCATTTTGTAAAAACATAGTTAGAGAAATAAGTGATGCAAGCTAATAAAAAACGCACCGTATTTTTCGTGTCAGAGAGTACAGGCATAACCGCTGAAACACTCGGACACAGCTTGCTTTCGCAATTCCCTCATATTGAATTTACTTACCACCAGCGTTCTTTTATAGATACTGAAAAGAAAGCCAATGCACTGGTAAAAGAGATCGCAGAAACTAGTGAGACAGAAGGCTTTAGACCACTAGTCTTTGCAACCATGCCAGAGGTGCAAATAAACAAGATTTTAAAGGAAGCGGACTGTCACTATTATGAGGTGTTTGAAAGTATCCTTGACAAAATAGGGCATGACTTACATACCGAGCCAACGCGCGAATCGGGTTTAAGCCACGGCTTGGTGAATGAGAAAAGCTACGATGCACGCATCGATGCACTCAACTACACGCTAATGCACGATGATGCGATGGTGTTAAAAACCCTGCATGAGGCTGATATTATTATTGTTGGTGTATCACGCTCAGGCAAAACGCCGACTTCACTATATCTCGCTTTAAAGTTTGGGATAAAAGCTGCAAATTACCCTATTACGGATGATGATTTTGACCGTGATGAATTACCCAAGGTGTTACTTGAGAATAAAGATAAGTTAGTGGCGACCACGATTAAAGCAAAACGCTTACAGCAGATACGAGAAAAGCGCAGACCCAATAGCCAATATTCATCATTACAAACGTGTAAATCTGAGATTAAAAAAGCACATAAATTATATGAGCGCTATGGTTTAGAACCACTCGACGTAACCTCGCAATCCATTGAAGAATTAGCCGCACAAATTGTGCGAAAACACAGCATAACTCCCTTAAAGGACAGCTTAATATGAATACTAAGAACATCATCTGGCTTGATCAGCTCGGTATTAACGATATCGATCAAGTTGGTGGTAAAAACGCCTCACTCGGTGAGATGATTCAAAACCTCTCAAACCTTGGTGTAAAAGTGCCAGGAGGTTTTGCGACTACATCAGATGCTTATCGTAGTTTTTTAGCACATGAAAACTTAGGCGATAGAATCAATGCCTTGCTGGATGAATTAGATGTGGATGATTTAGCGGCACTTGCCAAAACGGGTAAACAGATTCGTGATTGGATTATGCAAATTCCTCTACCAGATGATGTAGAAGCAGAGATCAATGAAGCTTACGTTAAAGTAGAAAAAGAATACGGCAAAGAAGTAACGTGGGCGGTGCGTTCATCGGCAACGGCCGAAGATTTACCTGATGCATCGTTTGCAGGTCAGCAAGAGACATTTTTGAATGTGTCTGGTTTAGATGATATTAAAATGGCGATACGTAGAGTATTTGCATCTTTATTTACTGATCGCGCAATCTCATACCGTGTTCATCAAAACTTTGATCACGCAGGTGTGGCTTTATCGGCTGGCATCCAAAAAATGGTTCGTTCTGATATTGGCGCGAGTGGCGTTATGTTTAGCCTCGATACCGAGTCTGGTTTTGATAAGGTTGTATTTGTCACAGGCAGTTATGGCTTAGGTGAAATGGTGGTGCAGGGCGCGGTAAATCCTGATGAGTTTTATGCTTATAAACCTAATTTAGAATCTGGGAAACCAGCTGTCTTGAATAGAACACTCGGAAGTAAAGCGATAGAAATGGTTTACGATCCTAATGGTGAAGAACCTGTAAAAATTATAGATATTGAAACAGAAAGAAGCCGAAAATATTGCATCACCGATGAACAGGTTGAAGAACTAGCTCGCCAAGCAGTCACGATTGAAAAGCACTACAAGCGCCCGATGGATATTGAGTGGGCGCTGGATGGTATTGATGGAGGTTTATACATCGTACAAGCCCGCCCCGAAACCGTGCAAAGCCAAGCGGGCAATATAGTTGAACGTTTCACCCTAAAACAACAAGGTACAGTGGTTTCAGAAGGTCGCTCCATTGGTTCACGCATCGGTGCAGGCAAAGCCAAAATCATTATGAGTTTGGATGATATGGATCAAATCCAACCAGGTGATGTGTTAGTCACAGATATGACTGATCCAGATTGGGAACCGATTATGAAGCGCGCTTCTGCGATTGTTACCAATCGAGGTGGTCGAACTTGTCATGCGGCAATCATTGCACGTGAGCTTGGTGTTCCAGCGGTTGTAGGTTGTGGTGATGCAACAAAGACCATTACACATGGTGATGAAATTACTGTTTCTTGTGCCGAAGGTGATACGGGCTACGCCTACGAGGGCATTCTAGATTTTGATATCACTACTACTGAAGTCAGCAGTATGCCCGACCTTGACCTTAAAGTGATGATGAATGTCGGTAATCCAGACCGTGCTTTTGATTTCTGCCAGTTACCCAATAAAGGCGTTGGTTTAGCGCGTATGGAATTCATCATTAATAATATGATAGGCATCCACCCACGCGCATTATTGGAACTTGATAAACAATCAATCGAGCTTCAAGAAATCATCCACAAACGCATTGATGCGTATGAAAGCCCACGCGAGTTTTTCGTCTCAAAAATCGTAGAAGGTGTTTCAACCTTAGCCTCTGCATTTTCGCCAAAACCTGTGATTTTGCGAATGTCAGATTTTAAATCGAATGAATACGCAAATCTCATCGCTGGTACAAACTACGAGCCAGAAGAAGAAAATCCTATGATTGGTTTCCGTGGTGCGGCGCGCTACATTGATGAAACTTTCCGTAGCTGTTTTGAAATGGAATGTGAAGCCATTAAACGCGTACGTAACGATATGGGTTTGACTAATATTGAAATTATGATTCCGTTTGTAAGAACACTAGAAGAAGCCAAAGCAGTGAGTGAATTATTAGCAGAAAACGGTTTGGCGCGTGGTGAAGGTGATTTACGCCACATTATGATGTGCGAGTTACCATCAAACGCAGTCTTAGCTGAACAATTCTTAGAGTATTTCGATGGTTTCTCTATTGGGTCAAACGACATGACCCAATTAACGCTAGGTT
>JBJPGE010000145.1:0-3987 GCA_048595465.1 Methylophagaceae bacterium
TTATTTCCGCCAACTCTGTGAACAAGTTGATGTGCCAGTGCAAGATTTTGTGGTGCGAACAGATATGGGCTGTGGTAGCACTATCGGGCCAATCACAGCGAGCACATTAGGTGTAAAAACATTAGATATTGGCGTGCCGACATTTGCAATGCACTCTATTCGAGAATTAGCGGGTAGCAGAGATGCCCATATGCTCACTACAATACTCACACAATTTTTTAAAAAATCTTAAATCAAAGGAAGCGAAACAATGGCTGAAACAGTAGACGAACTAACCGTAGAATATATGGAAGGCGATGAAATGACAGTGAAGCAGCTGGATAAAATCGTGCTAACAAAAGGTGCATGGGCGACAATAATTTATCGCTACCAAGATTTAGATCGTAAAACTAGTGACTTTGGTGCTGATAAATACACGATTCGCCGTTATCAAAAACGTAATGGTGAATATAGCCAACGTTCAAAATTTAATATTTCAAGCAAAGATCAAGCTACTAAAATTGTGGCTGCTTTGAGTAAATGGATTGATGAATAAAAGTTTAATAACCAATATCGTCGCGGCTAGCCTTGTTGCAACAGGGCTAGCACTCGACGCACCTTTTCGTGAGCCTGTTTTAACGACAGGCTTATTTGCATTAGCGGGCAGTGTAACGAACTGGATAGCGATTCATATGCTATTTGAAAAGGTGCCAGGCTTATATGGATCAGGCGTAATCACGGCACGATTTGAAGACTTTAAAATAGGTATTCAAGACTTGGTGATGAATCAATTCTTTAGCCAAGAAAATCTAGATCGCTTTGTTGCAGAGATGGTAACGGATACGGCCGATCATCATTTAGATTTTCATGATGTGATTGATGAAACAGATATGACTCCGGCGTTTGATAGTTTGGTTGAAGCGATTATGGAATCATCATTTGGCAGTATGTTAGGTATGTTTGGCGGGGCTGGTGCCTTAGATTCTCTCAAAGAGCCATTCTCTGCAAAAATGAAGAAAGCCATTAATGAAATGGCACACAGCGATTCATTTCAGGCCAGTGTGCGTGAAAAATTGAAAAGTAAGCCGGTGAACACGGATATTCATCAACAAATTGAACATGTGGTCGAATCTCGCTTAGAAGAACTAACACCACAAATGGTCAAAGATATTATCCAAACCATGATCCGTCAGCATTTAGGCTGGTTAGTAGTGTGGGGCGGGGTGTTTGGTGGTTTGATTGGATTAGTGGCTAGTCAGTTGCCAATTTAAACTCAACGATAATCTTGTATGAACGCATTCATAAAACATGTTGGTGAAGATTTTCAACATTTACATTCAGTAGTTCAGCAAGCTCATATTGGTGATATTAAATTATCAGGCAATGTGCGCGTTAGCCGTGGTAATTTCTTAGCTAATATCCTATGCCAGATCTTGGGCATGCCTAAATCAACTGAAAGTGTATTATTGACGGTAGACGGACAACATACAGCAGAAGCCATGGTTTGGAAGCGCCGCTTTGGTGATGTTGAAATGATCAGTAACTTTGTACTTGATGGTGATTATTTTGTAGAAAATATGGGGCCGATTAAGCTGTGGATGATGCTGAATAACCAAGATGGTGAATTGGTCTATACATTAGAAAAGTCTCAGTTTTTATTTATTCCACTACCCAAAATTCTAAGCCCAACGTTATTGGCTTTTGAATCTGAGAATAAGGGCAAATATGTATTTTCTGTGAGCGTTGGTTTGCCGATAATCGGAAAGCTAATTGAATACAGTGGCGAGCTAGATCTTGAGAGCAATAGAAAATGAATCAAGATTGGAGGTACCCACGGTTTTTACGTAGGCTACAAGCGGTGGCAATTGATAATGTTATCCTTGCTGTTCTGTTTATGAGTGGTTTACTTTTGGCTTCATATGTTGGTATTACGGGCCGTGATGCCATTATCCTAATAATAGCTATCACCCTATTATGGGAGCCCTTATTCATCACTATAACCGGTGGCACTATTGGTCATCACCTGCTGGGTCTTAAGGTTGTGAGTAAGAAAACAGGTGAAAACCTTAATATATTTGTTTCAGTAGCTCGGTTTACAACTAAGTTTCTTTTGGGTCTTTTTTCGGTTGCCTTTATTTTTATTACACGATATCACCAAGCGATCCACGATGGTTTAGCGCGTTCTGTCGTGCTTATAAAGCACCCTGAAACCAAGCCTGCTTACGAAGTTTTATCTGAGAGGCAACATGAGTTACCGAGTTATAGTTACCCTCCCGTATGGCGCCGAAGCATTATGATTGTGCTTTACAATGCGGCATTAATTCTTATGATTGGTACGACAACAGGATTTTTATTGCCTGCTGCGTGTCTGACACAAGGTGACTGTAGTGTGCGGCAAGATATAATTTTAACCGTATGGCAGTTGTTGTGGGTTGTGGGTGTTGTAGTGATAACAACTTTATGCTGGAAAGGCCTATTATTCGGGTGTCGCCGTAAAATCAGAAAGGGGAGTGAATATGAGAGTTAAAAATGCTATTTTAATTGTTTTGATGCTGTGTATGTTTTCGATGAATGCTTATGCAGATAGTGAGAAAGATGCACAAATCCACGCCATGCTGATTGCAATGGATAAAGCGATAGAAAATAAAGATGCAGATACTATAAGCAAATACCTAGATGACAATATACACATCGTTATGAAAGTCACCATGAGTGGCAGCGACCAAGTTTTTAAGTTTGATAAAGATGAATATCTAAAAACAATGGCAGATGGTTGGGCCGTTACAGAAGAATATACCTATACCCGTGACAAAGTAACAATTGAATATATTGGTAATGGCAATAAAGCGGTGGTTACGGGCTCGGTGTATGAATTATCTGTTGTAGCTGGGCGACCAATGGCTGCATTGTCAAACGAAAAAGCATTAATTGAGTTCAGAGACAACGGGCCAATAATCGTTACTCTAACAGCTGATACCAATGTGAGAATGTAACGCCGTATGATTAGAGCAATCGTTATATTTACCATTATTGCAATGGTATCAATTGTGAATATGATACAAATATCACCCGAAAACAATCAATGTTTCCTCCTATGGGGCTATTTGATGGTAAGCCTTGTATCGTTTGGCATGTATGCTTATGATAAATCAGCAGCAAAGAATAATCGATGGCGAGTGCCCGAGAATAGCTTGCATGTACTTGCTTTATTTGGCGGTTGGCCGGGGGCAATGTTAGGGCAACGAATTTTACGCCATAAAACAGTTAAACAGCCTTTTAGGTTTATATTTTGGCTGACAGTGCTGGTGAATTGTGCGGCCGTATTTTGGTTTCTATTCCCAGGGCTTGTACCCAGTATTATTTAATTAGGTAGCACATCATGATACATGGCTATCTAACTGATTAATAATGCGATATGATGTAAAGAAATATTAGAAGGAGCCGATAAATCCATTATGAGTACTATCAACAATCGACGACATGCACGTATAGAACATAAGGCAAATATTAAGGTGCTTACGCACCCAGAGAAAAGTCACGTTCTAGAAATGCAAGATTTTTCTGATAGCGGCTTATACTTACACTGTTCCGAAAATCTCGTTGAACTGGGGGATTCTGTTGAAGTTCAAACATTAGAAATGGAAGATGCCCCTGTGCTCGCTGCTACCGTTGTTCGTGTAATGAAGGGTAAAGGTTTTGCGGTTGAATTTAATGAGTTTTAAACGATAAAAATATGGCTGATAGCTGTCCTCTATGCCATAACGCTAGTTCGATGTTTCACAAAAATAATCAGCAATATCACCAATGTGGCACTTGTAATGCCATCTTTATGGACTCTGAATATTACTTAGAACCACAGCAAGAAAAAGCACGCTACTTAGAGCATAATAACGATGTTGATGATAAAGGTTATCAGCAGTTTGTTTCACCCATAACATCATCGGTCTTACGACATCATATCCCTGAACAAGTGGGGTTAGATTTTGGAGCAGGAACAGGGCCTGTGAT
>JBJPGE010000146.1:0-3915 GCA_048595465.1 Methylophagaceae bacterium
TCCTGCCACACATCTGGCTCGTACTAAGGCTTGATGTTCCCATGTCCATGCATCGGTATTTTGATATTCAGCAAAGCCTGATACTGCGGTCACTAATAAACCCGATGCGCCGTTTGGCCTAAGTCGCATATCCACTTCATATAACATTCCGCCGGCGGTGACTGTGTTCATAAAGTGAATCATTCTCTGTGCAAGGCGCGTGTAGAACATGAAGGCATCGATCGGTCTTTCACCATCGGTTTCACCTTTGTTCGCGGCGTCATCAAAGAGCAACACTAAATCTAAATCTGAGCCGTAGCCTAATTCTAGCCCACCCAATTTCCCATACGCTAAAACGGTGAAGCCACATTGGCTCAAATCATCCGTTTGAGTACAGGGTGGATAACCATGCCGTGTGACTAAATGTTGCCATGCCAGTTGCATAACTTTATCTAATTCTATTTCAGCTAATTCCGTTAACTGATCACCCACCCGCATCAGTGGTAAAACATCAGTGATATCTGCAGCCGCAACATGCAAAGACGTTATTTGCTTAAACTCTCGTAACAAATACATTTGCTGTTCTAGATCAGCTTTATCTACCGCTGCGATACATTTTTCTAAAGCATTTTTTTGCTGTGCTCGATCAGGAACGTCATACAATGTTCTTGGATCAAGTAACTCATCCAATAAAACAGGGTGCCGTGTTAGTTGATTACTGATCCATGGACTGGCAGCACACAATTTAACCAACTGCGATAATGCCATAGGGTTTTCAACTAGCAGTGACATGTAGGAAGATCGACGCATGATCGCGTTTAATAGCGTCAATAACCGTGAAAAACACGTATCTGAATTTGAAGCATGTGCCGCCGCTTGCACCAATAATGGTAATAGTTTTTCTAGGCGTCCGCGCTCCGTATCCGCCAGATTTCGGCAATTATGTGATTCGAGTAACTCATTTAATCGTTCTAAACTTGCTACTGGTTCGGCATAGCCTAGGGCTTGAAGATGCTGTAGTTTTTCTTCATCTTCAGCCTCAAGTAATGACACACTATCACTCGGTGCATCATCTGCCTGTGGTGCGGTTAATGTTTGCTCAAAATAGGTTTGCACTTGTTGTCGGTGTTCAATTAACACATTCGAAAAAGTCTCCCAGTCAAGAAAGCCCATCAAACTCGCTAAGCGAATCCGTGCATCCTCCTCTTTTGGCAATAAATGCGTTTGCTGATCGGCCCATGCTTGAATGCGATGCTCGGTGCGACGGAGAAAATTATAGGCTGACTTTAGCTCCTTAACCGCATAATCTGTCAATAAATTACGCTCGGCTAATAAATCTAAAATGGTCAAAATTGGACGTTGCTGTAATGGTTTGTCTCGACCACCATAAATAAGTTGAAACACTTGACCTATAAATTCTATTTCTCGAATGCCACCGCTGCCTAATTTAATATTATCTTCCATACCTTTACGGTGCAGTTGACCTGCAATCATGCTTTTCATTTCGCGTAAGGAATCAAACACACCGTAGTCTAAATAACGACGGTAAACAAAGGGGCGAAGTAAATCCATAATGGCTTTCTTGCCAGATTCAGTACCCGTAATAGCGCGCGCCTTGATCATTGCATAACGTTCCCACTCACGGCCTTGTGTTTGATAATAATCTTCCATTGCATCAAAGCTGGCTGTTAATGCACCACTGTCACCAAAAGGACGTAGGCGCATATCAACCCGAAATACAAAACCATCAGCAGTAACATTATCCAGTGATTGAATCAGCTTTCGTCCTAAGCGAGTAAAAAACTCTTCATTCGATAGTGATTTGCGACCACCTTGCGTTTCACCGTTTTCAGGGTAGGTAAAAATCAAATCAATATCAGATGAGAGATTCAACTCACCTGCACCTAGTTTTCCCATGCCTAAAACGATAAGTTGTTGCTCATTGCCATCTACATCATAAGGCGTGCCCAGATCGTTACATTGCCATTGATGTAAAAGATTTAGAGATTGTTGAATACAAGCATCAGCCATCGCTGATAGATCGCGCACCGTTTCAGCTAAATCAGCCCAACCCGCCAAGTCGCGCCAAATAATACGTACCATTTCTCGTTGACGAAAATGGCGTAATTTTTGGTGTAATGCGGCCTCATCCTCACTGTTTTCGAGTGTAACCGATAAGCGTTGTTGATAGCTTTGGTCATCATAAATGATTTGGATATCATTAGATAAGATAAGTTCTTGGGCACGCTCAGTATGGCGTTCCCCCCACTGCGACAGATACTCACTGCCAGACAATACCTGTTTTACAGTTTCAAATAACGTATCACTTGAAGGTATTAGGGCTTGCCATTTTTCAGAAAACAGATCTTGTTCAACCATATTTACTCACACAATAACCGAAAAATTAAAAACTAACGACGGGGATCAGGTATAACTATTATAACAACTGATAATGTACTTTTATAACTTAAGCCCTTATAGTTATCAAGGAACCTTTTAGTCTCAATTTATGTCTCAAAATATGCCGACAAGCCTCTTTACAGTCGGTCATTAGATGTTTGAGAGGATGAACAAAATCAATCACAGCTACCTAACTGATAAAGGAATGCGGCTCATTAGCCTACTGATATGTATTGTTCCAGGTGTTGCTACAGCTGACACTTTAGGGACAACTATTGATTGTTCTAAAGTAGAAATTCATTACACTAATAATCCTGAATGGACTTATAACGAAAGGATTGAGGCCATGGATAAAGCTTTTTTCGAGTCGTTAGACCGTTTTGAGTTATGCAATTTATCCAATCAAACTAGTGCATCATCCGCATCGGCAAGTGGATCTGGACAAGCCTCAAATAGCGATGATGGCGCAGGAGAAGACTCTGTCGCAAGTTCAACAATGACAGGAACAGAAGAAGAAGCAGACAACAGCGCTAATGATTCGGCATCGTCAGATGACACAGCCTCATCAGAAATGACTTCTCAGGAAGCTGCCGAACAAAGTGAGGGTAGCAGCAACAGCAACGGTGGCAAACCTGAAGATATCCCCAATGCGGATAACGACGATGTGATTGCCGCTCAAATTCGACGTGCTGCTGAGATTGAGCAAGATCCTGTTAAAAAAGAAAGATTATGGGATGAATACCGGAAATACAAAGGACTTCCTAGCCAATGATGATGAATAATAAATATCACACCGCAAAAAGAATAATGGTCTATGTGGTCGTTTTTTCACATTTCCTTGTGGGTTGTGCAACAACAGGCGGTCAAAATGGTGCATCTAAGGTCGGCCCCAAACCATCTTCATCCTACAAAGAAGAGCTAAGCGAAATCCTATCTACCACACCAAAACTAGATGTTATTATCCCCGTTTTCGATCCTGGCTTATCAGAAAATACCGAAAATTATGAAAAAGAAGGTATTTGGCCTGAGTTACGCCGAGCAGAAGCAAACCGTTTCGCATACAAATTAAAGCAAGCACTTGATGATAGTAAGGCTTTTGGTGCTGTGCGTGTTACGCCGGACGAAACAGCTTCTGGTGACTTATATATACTCGGTAAAATTGAAGAATCAGACGGCCAAGATGTTAAATTTAGGCTCAATGTTGTCGATATTAGCGGCAAAACATGGCTCAATAGTAGCTTCAGCCATGAAGTTCAGGAATCTTTTTACAAAAATAGCAGGAATGCGGGCGGCGATGCTTATGATCCTGTTTTTGAAAAGGCCGCTGAAAGCATTATAAAGGCATTAATAAAGCGTAGTGATTCAGAATTAGACGACTTAAAATACATTGCTAATCTTCAATTTGGTGCCAGTTTTAATGATACTGCTTTTGCAGAATATGTGGATAGCAAAGGAAAATATACTAAATTAATCAGCAAGCCCAGCGACGATGATCCTCTCTTTGAACGCGTTATGGCTATTCGCGTCCGCGAACAA
>JBJPGE010000147.1:0-3747 GCA_048595465.1 Methylophagaceae bacterium
GGTACTGTGATAAATTGGGTCTTTACGATGGGTGATTCGCTCGATAGTGAAAACGGGGAATCGCTCAACCTCATTGTAATAACCTGTGTGATCACCGTATGGGCCTTCGTCTGCCATATCATCAGGATATAAGTGCCCTTCTAAAACATATTCTGCTGATGCAGGGACTTGTAGATCATTACCTATACATTTAGCCACTTCGGTACGTGAGCCACGCAATAAACCTGCAAAAGCATATTCGGATAAAGTATCAGGCACTGGCGTAACCGCGCCTAAAATTGTTGCAGGATCAGCACCCAATGCAACCGTAATCGGAAAAGGCTCACCCGGATGTTTCTCTTGCCAATCTCTAAAATCTAATGCACCACCACGATGCGATAGCCAACGCATAATCACACGATTTTTGCCAATCACTTGCTGGCGATAAATACCTAAATTTTGACGAGATTTGTGTGGGCCTTTAGTGATAACCAAACCCCATGTGATCAGCGGTGCAGCATCCTCTGGCCAACAAGTTTGAATGGGGAGTTTTGATAGATCAACATCATCGCCTTCAATGACAAATGCTTGGCAGGGTGCTTTCTTAATTTTCTTAGGTGCCATATCCAATACTTTTTTGTATTTTGGAATAGACTTGATTGCATCTTTAATGCCTTTGGGTGGCGAGGGCTCTTTTAAGCTAGCTAAAAGTTTACCGACGTCACGCAGTGCGGTAACAGAATCTTCGCCCATACCCATTGCCACACGCTCTGGTGTGCCAAATAGATTGCCTAATACAGGCGTATCATAACCTTTTGGATTTTCAAACAGTAAAGCAGGTCCGCCCGTGCGTAAAACACGGTCGCATATTTCTGTCATTTCTAGGTTTGGGTCAACTTCGGCGGTTATACGCTTCAATTCACCTTGGGATTCGAGTTGGGAGATAAAATCACGCAGGTCTTTGTATTTCATGGCGATATAATACCTATTTTATCTTGCCACCCCCCCTGTTTTTAGCTGTTTTGTACGTTATTTTCGATATTTCTTCGTACAAAACATCGAAAAACAAGGGGGGTGGCAAATAAAATAAGGGGTAAGTAGCTCATTTATACCTAATTAACTACCAACTAATATCTTTTTTAATAGCATCTTGAATAATTCAACTTCATTCTCATCCAGCGGCGATAAAACCTTATTGTTAATATTTTGAATAATCAAAAATAACTCAGGCGCTAAATCATTTCCCTTTTTGCTCAATATAATACAAAAACTACGCCTTGAATTTTTATCAGTATGGCGCTTTAGGAAGCCATTCTCTTCCAGCTTATCAATATTGCGTGTAGTCGCGTAGCCTGGCATTGATATTATTTTTCCTATCTCGCTCTGAGATATCCCATCATTTTCAAGTAACACCATAAGGATTGCAAACTGCCCTAGATTTAAGCCGTGTGCTTTTAGTGCAAGAGTCATTTCTTTGTCAAATCCACCACACAACGATTTGAGCATCCAGCCAAAACTATTCTCTCTTACACTCTTAGTATCAGGATTCATCTACATTAGACCATTATTTTAGGAGGGAGTTTACTGGCGACCTGTCATTTCTACAAATATTGCAAAAGTAATAGTTGCATATGCAGTATTGTGCAACTACACTCCTTTTTTATAAACACTAGGAGAAAATCATGAAACGCTACCATCCATTATTAGTAATTTTACACTGGCTTTTAGCCATTATGATTATTATCGGGCTTGTTATGGGAGGCAATGTTTTGTCTGCTACACCCAATAGTGGCCCTGAAAAACTGTTTTTCTTAAAAATGCATATGTCAGCAGGCATGATTATTTTGGCACTGATGGTGATTCGTTTTATTGTACGTTTATCCACCAAAAAACCACCTCATGCTGATATTGGCAACCAATTAATAAATAAGCTAGGTGCAATGACCCACTATCTATTTTACGGGGTGGTGATTCTTATGGCTGGCAGCGGTATCGCAATTTCAGTAGCAGCGGGTTTGCCCGATATTGTATTTGGCGGCTCTGGTGCTGCATTACCTGAAAACTTTGATGAGTTTGCCCCACGCATGGCTCATGGTGCTTTAAGTGTTGTCTTGATGTTATTAATTGCAGGTCATATTTTAGCATTTTTATACCATCAGTATGTTCGTAAAGATGGCTTATTTTCACGTATGTGGTTTGGCAAGCGTAGCTAGATATTTTTATGACGCTCAAAAAGCTTTTAAATTTCGCCCAAGAAATTGGCACCATCATGTACGTAGGAGGAATTCTTTCACATATTGTTATTGGAATAAACTTAGGTCATTCAGATGCAAGCACCGCATTTAATGTGTACACCTATAAAGAAATCAGTGCTTATATTCTGATTCTTCCTGGGCTTGCAATAAAGGTTATCTCCGACCTTATTTTATATTCCAACTACGAAGTTAAACCCAATTGGTTGAAGATAAAACTAGGTTTAATGGCATTCCTTGCACTTAACGCCTTTGTTTTTCTCGTTCCTATGATGCCTGAATTAGTTGAAATGGCGAAGCAATCCTTGCCATCAGGAGAAGTAAGCCAAGCATTTATTGATAGAACAGAAACAGAGGCTTTGATTGGTATGTCCAATGTCATTCCTCTAGTACTGGAAATTGTATTGGGTTCCTTTAAGCCTAAGCTTGGAAATGAAAGAAACTAGAATTTACATTTATTAATGCTTTGCTTTGAAAGCATTGCACAGCAACCGTGTGATATTAGAACGTTAATTCACACATACAATTAATTACTATTAAGGAAAATTTACCATGAAAAATATTTCATGGATATTTATTACTGCTAGTCACTTTGATTACACCATCAACACTAATGGCCGAAGACTTTGATTCGAGGAATAGCTTTGCCGTTGTTTGGACAGTGGATACAGAAGACAGCGAACTTTATAAACACACGATTGCTGATCAAGCGACTAAATTATTAGAGCTATGGACAAACGGTGTTGTTGAAAATGTGTATCTTGACAATAAGACTCCAGATGAAGCACTTACTGTAAAGAAAGGCGATAGGGGAAAAGTGGTTTTTTTCATAAAAGCGAGAACAGAATCGGATGCTAGAAAGGTATTAGATGAAATGCCATTAGTAAAAAAGAAGGTCGCTAAATACACTTTATTTCCTGTTGGTGTTTTATGGTTAAAGCAGTTTTAAACTTCCTTTTTTTAAAAGCTAAACCTGTTTAGGAGTATTACATTATGTATGAAATTTCAATTTTATTAATCATCTTAGGTATGGGAGTAATATTTGGCGTTGCACTGACGGCATCTATTGTCGTTCATCCCATCTTAATATCTGTAAAAAGAACAACAGCCATCGAGATTTTTAAGCCCTTCTTTGATAGCACCCATGTGATTGTTTTAATACTCTCCATTGGGGTGAGTTTATTAGCATTACTCGCATCAATATTATCAGGGAATTGGTGGTGGTTTGGTATCTCTCTCATCATGCACCTCAACGGGCCTTATACCATTTTTATGATGATGCCATTAAATCATCGTTTAATGGCTGATGATGTAGATCCTGAGTCTGAACAAACAGCTCGTGATTTACAAAAATGGGGAAGTTTACATGCGGTGAGAACCTTAATGAATGGCGTTATTTTTATAACGTTTATTATATTGCAGGTATATTTTTCTTAGGGCGAACCATTTGCTTGACTGTAATAAAAATCAGCAAAAAAGGCCTAAATAACCTTAGAAAAGCTCTGTTTAGCCGTTT
>JBJPGE010000148.1:0-3747 GCA_048595465.1 Methylophagaceae bacterium
ATATTATGGTGTTGGGCGGTCTAGCGATTGCCTTGGGTGAGGTGATTGATGATGCGATTATCGACACTGAAAATATTTTTAGGAGATTGCGTGAAAATGCAGTGCTTGCCCAGCCCAAACCTACGATGACAGTCGTGTTTGATGCCTCAATGGAGGTGCGTAGTTCGGTGGTATATGCCAGCTTTATCGTAATGTTGGTGTTTGTGCCATTGTTGACCTTAAGTGGTGTTGCGGGTCGAATGTTTGAACCTTTAGGTGTGGCGTATATTTTAGCCATCTTTGCTTCATTAGCTGTGGCGTTAACCGTCACACCGGCTTTATGTCATATTTTATTAACACGATGGGGGAGTTTGAGTGATAAAGAGCCGCCATTAGTGCGACTATTGAATCCAATTTATGGCTGGGTGTTGAAGATTGTTAGCCATTTTCCAAAGTTGGTTTTTAGTGGTGTAGTGTTATTTTGTTTAGCGGGTTTAGCTATATTACCTTTGTTAGGGGGCAGCTTTTTACCTGAGCTACGAGAAGGGCATTACATCATTCACACCGCAAGTGTGCCGGGCACATCGATTGAAGAATCACTTAGGATTGGTGGGCAGCTTGAAAAGCGCGTGGCTGAAATAGACGGCGTACGTTCAACTTCACAGTGGGCAGGGCGTGCTGAACGGGGTGCAGATACCTTCGGCACGCATTACAGTGAATATGAAATTGATTTAGAGCCTTCATTAGATGGTCAGCAGCAACAAGATATCCTAGATGAAATCCGAGAGGTTTTATTGGCTTTTCCGGGCATTAATTCAGAAGTGAACACCTTCTTGACGGAACGTATTGATGAAACTATTTCGGGTTACACCTCCCCTGTAGTGGTTAATGTGTATGGCAAAGATTTAGCCGCACTTGATCATAAAGCGAAACAAATTGCGGCAGTGATGCGCAAAATTGATGGTGCGGTAGATGTGCAACTACGTGCGCCCCCGGGAGAACCCCAGATTGAAGTACGGTTATTACTGGATGAGCTTGCTTACTGGGGATTGAGACCTGTTGATGTAATGGAAACGGTGCACGCAGGATTTGAAGGTGCTGTTGTTGGACAAATTAATGAAGATAATAGAGTATTTGATGTGGTGGTGGCATTGCCCGAATCTCAGCGACAGCAACCAGAAGATGTTTTGATGCTGCCAATTAAAACACCTTCAGGCGTGATGCTGCGATTAAAAGATGTGGCCCAGATACAACAAGTGTCCGGTAGGCATATGATTTTGCATGCAGGAGCACAGCGACTGCAGACAGTTACATCTAATGTAACAGGACGAGATTTAGTTTCTTTTTTTGCAGAGTTAAAACAGCGTATACATGATGAGGTTGAGTTTTCAGCCGATATTTATCCTGAATTTACCGGTGCTGCGGTGGCTCAAGCTCAATCAAAAGAAGACCTATTAGTACATTCAACCTTAGCCGGTGTGGCGGTATTATTGTTACTTTTTGTGGCATTGCAAAGCTTACGCAATATGTCTCTAGTCTTAATTAACTTACCATTTTCTTTGGTGGGCGGTGTTATCGCGGTGTTATTGACTAATGGTGTGTTGTCGATTGGATCGTTGGTGGGGTTTGTAACCCTGTTTGGTATTACTTTACGGAACTCGATAATGTTGGTGTCTCATTTTCAATACTTGGTGGTTGAAGAGGGGTTGCCTTGGAATGCGGCAACCGCTATCCGGGGTGCACAGGAACGACTACCTTCGATATTGATTACAGCATTAGTAACGGCATTGGCTATGCTGCCTATAGCACTCAATTCAGATAATCCAGGTAGAGAAGTGATGGGGCCGATGGCGAGCATTATTATCGGTGGCTTGATTTCCTCGACAGTTCTAAACTTATTGGTTTTGCCAAGTATTATGTTGCGATATGGTCGGTTTGAGGAAAAGAGCTCCTGAATAAGCTAATCTTTTTTTGCAACAATAAATGCTGCAGCAATAATGAGAGCGACAATAACTAGAAATAGAAGATCAAGCATGGTTAGTCGGTAATAGCGAAGGTTTCGATGTCTTGGTTGCGCTGTTCTGAAAAAAATTGATAAATTTGTTTAAGTTCTTCTGGCGTGAAGTGAATTACGACTAATTGTTGTCCGGGGTGGATAATATTAGAATCGTGACCCATCTTTTGAGAGTTCAAGTTGTAAATATAACTACTATCAACTTTGTTGGAAAGAATATTACCTAAGAAAGAGCTTAATCCGGAAGGTAGTTGCTCATCGGCATTGGCTGGAATTACAGCCTGAAGCACATCTTTGTTTTGGCTTATTCCATTGATACGTAAGCCTTGACGGAATTTATCAATTAAGCCGGTTTGGACAATTCCCCATAATCCTTGCACATCTTTACTGGTAACGCTGTGAACATAAAACAAGGCATCATCTGCCATGGCATCATCTTGGATGATGTCTTTAATTGCTAACGCTTGCTTATCAGTATTGGCTAATGTAATAACGCTATCATGACGAACAAATTGATCATTGTTTTCATCAACTGTTATGGGCTCTGTCGTAGCGAGGGCTAATTGACTCACAAATGCTTCTGCTTCTTGCTCTTTTTTTAGAAAATCATCAGGCTCAGTAATGATAGTGAGTGGCGGTGGGGCATCAATGATTTCTATCGGTGGGTTAATATCGTGCTCGGTGCTACCGCTCGGTTTAAGATCGGAAAATAAAATATAGCCAAATACAATTAACACAAGCAGTGCCATGATTGCTGGCACAAGTGAAGGTTTTGCTGAAGCGACAACTGCCATATTGATTGACCTAAAATTCTATAGTTATGTTGAGAATAAGCTACTCAGGGTTTGTTGATCAAGTGAAATACACCATTTTTTTGTGACGGGCATCACATTTAGTTGTTCTATGGCGTGTTTTGCATGCTCAGTATTATTAATAGGAATCAGCGGTATGTGTTGCTGTAGAAGAGCTGTAAGGCATTCTGTATTGGCTTGGTCATGAGTAAGTGCGATCAAAATGGAAGACATCAATTTTTTAATGTCGCACTGCGCTAACAAACTGGGGATCGCCGTTACCATCAAACCGTTCTTGCGCTCTTGATACTGTATTGCCAGATTATTCAATATCGCGGCATACTGATGTGCGGCATCAATTTGTTGTTTATCTGTACTTACGATGATGGGTACCAATATCGGGCGGCATCGCAAAGAGTCATTTTTAATGGCATCGCATAATTGTTGGCGCTGTAGATCTCGGCTAGCCTCTTGTAAATCTAGCAGATGTAAGCCCTGTGAATTTTGGGTGATGATATATCGCTGTTCCAATAGAGCGAGTACCTGGCCCAAGTGGTGAGGAGCATCGGTATTTAAAGGAATATTTGAAAGCGATGAGGGTTGTGAATGATACGTTTGCATCTGTTCAGCAATAAAATCATGCGCTGGTTTTTTTTCGGGCGCAACGTTATCTGTGCGTGATAATGCGTCTTGAATAGCCGAGATAATTAGACCATGAATTAAACGGGCATTTCGAAAACGGACTTCATGCTTTGTAGGGTGGACATTGATATCTACAGTATCAAGCGGAATCGTTAAATAAAGTACGTAAGCGGCCTGTCGACCTGCGGGAATATGCTCACCATAGGCTTGGCGGATGGCATGATTAATCACGCGATCGCGAATAACACGACCATTGATAAAGAAGTATTGAACATCGGTTTGCGCGCGATGAGCTTCAGCTTTACCTAACCAGCCTGATAG
>JBJPGE010000149.1:0-3709 GCA_048595465.1 Methylophagaceae bacterium
GCAATGGCATCAGCTTGGGCTGTGAATTCATCAAATAATGAACTATCAGCTAATGATGTTGATAATTGACCATCAAATTGCTTGTTGATATAGCCGGCACAACGGCTAGCAATATTAATCACTTTACCGACTAAGTCAGAATTAATACGATTTTGGAAGTCTTCTAAATTTAAATCAATATCATCAATGCCAGAGCCTAGTTTTGCGGCGTAGTAGTAACGCAAATACTCTGGGTTTAGATGGTCTAAATAGGTACGGGCTTTAATAAATGTTCCGCGTGATTTAGACATCTTTTTGCCATCGACAGTTAAAAAACCGTGGGCAAAAATTGAGCTAGGGCGTCTAAAGCCTGCTCCTTGTAGTGTCGCGGGCCAGAATAGGGCATGAAAATAGATAATATCCTTACCTATAAAATGCACCATTTCAGTAGTACTATCCGCTTTTGTATATTCCTCAAAATCTACGCCTGTGCGATCGCAATAGTTTTTGAAACTGGCTAAATAGCCGATAGGTGCATCTAGCCAGACATAGAAAAATTTATTGGGTGCATCAGGTATTTCAAAGCCAAAATAAGGTGCATCACGTGAAATATCCCAATCACGCAGGCCGCCTTCAAACCATTCATCTAGTTTATGGCTAACTTCATTTTGTAAATGACCTGCACGTGTCCATGTTTTTAAGCTTTCTTCAAAATCAGCTAATTTAAAGAAGTGGTGTTCTGAATCTTTGGTGATGGGTGTGGCACCTGAAACGGCTGAAACGGGATTTATTAGATCGGTGGGATCATAGGTTGCACCACAAGATTCACAATTATCGCCATATTGATCTTGGGCATGACATTTTGGGCACTCGCCACGAATAAAACGATCAGGTAAAAACATTTCTTTTTCCGGATCGTAAGCCTGGCTAATAGTGCGAGTTGTGATATGCCCCGCATCACGATTAGCTAGATAAATTTGACTGGCAAGCGCTTTATTTTCTTCGCTATGCGTGCTGTGAAAATTATCAAAGTTAATATTAAAATCAGCAAAGTCAGCTTCGTGTTCTTGTTGTGTATTAGCAATTAATGTTTCGGGCGTGATGCCTTCGCTTTCAGCACGCAGCATAATTGGTGTGCCATGCGCATCATCCGCACACACATAATGGCATTCATGCCCTCGCATTTTTTGAAAACGCACCCAAATATCTGTTTGAATATATTCAACAAGGTGACCAAGGTGAATAGAACCATTGGCATAGGGGAGCGCACTGGTAACAAGAATTTTTCGTTGCATAAGGATATTCTGATTTGGATTTATTGATAACTAACTGCAAATTGTACAGATTTTTGTTAAAGCAAGCTGAAAATAATACTGTCGATTTATTCACAGCTTGGCAAGAGCGCTATTGAAATAATGTAACATCTAGTTTAGATTGGAGTCAGTTATCAATTAAGTGGCGGTTAGGAAGAAACACATGGAACTAAAGTTACATGATATTCGTATAAGTGCTGTAGAGAAGGCTTTGGGAAAAGCCAAGCAATATAGGTCGTTACTTGAGCCGGAGATTGCTGAGAGTATTTGCCTTGATGTGCTCAATGTTGATCCTGAAAATCAAGACGTTTTGATTATCTATATTCTTGCATTGTTAGATCAGGTTTCTCGCGCCGAGAATCAAGGCCAAATCAAAACTATTGAACGCACGATTGAGATGTTAACCAGTCAGTATCAGCGCTATTATTACACCGGTCTATTAAATGAGCGTAGGGCACGTCATTTGCTCACCCAAGCTATGTCACATTCGTTTGCTTATGATTATTTTATTGAAGCATTAGGTTTTTATCAGCAGGCAGTTGATCGGTGCCCAGAAAAAAATGATGAAGCTGTTCTTCGGTGGAATAGTTGTATTCGAACTATTGAAAAAGAAAAACTCAAACCACGGCGTGATAGTGAAGATCTTATGGTAGAAATGGAAAGTTAATGGTATTGCAGTTACATAAAAGATTAATGGCTTTGGCTGGTGTAGTGATGACCGCTTACCTAGTATTCCATATGCTTTCAAATTTGAGTTTTTTTAATAAGTCAGCGTTTACTGGTTTCTATGATTTTTATAATGCTGGGCCAATACGCTGGATAGTGTTATTGCTGATGGTTGCTGCTATAGCGATTCATGTAAAAGCAGCGATTAAAATTCGTAAGGTAAATGCTAAAGCGCGAACAATTGATTATGCCAAACACGATAAATTTAAAATACCTGCACCTTTGGTGACAATGAGCATTATTTTCCTACTTGGGTTTATTGTTATTCATATTGTTCAAGCCTTATTATTCGATACAAGTATGATTTATACCGAAGTTACGGCTTTGTTCAAATCAGTATTTATGGTGCTGTTTTACTTGGCTGGCTTGTTTGTATTAACCATGCATTTAAGCCATTCATTAGCTAATGTATTGCAAACCTTAGGCAAAACATCTGTTATTTATCACAGTTTAGTTTGGGCAGGTGTCTTGGCTTTGACGGGCGGGTTTGCTTCAATTCCTCTTTATATTTACTTCGTGATGCCATGACTGATTTTGAGCTAGATAGCCGTACCCCAAAGGGAAGCCTAGAAGATAGGTGGACACAACATAAATTTGATTTAAAGATTGTTAGCCCAGCCAACAGGAAAAAATATAACATTATAGTTGTGGGAACGGGGCTTGCCGGCGCAGCTGCAGCTGCATCCTTGGGTGAGATGGGTTATAACGTCAAAACCTTCTGTTTTCAAGATAGCCCTCGGCGGGCACATAGTATCGCAGCACAAGGTGGTATTAATGCGGCTAAGAATTATCAAAATGATGGTGATAGTACATGGCGCTTATTTTATGACACTATAAAAGGTGGTGATTATAGAGCACGTGAATCTAATGTATTTCGCTTAGCAGAATTAAGCACAAGCATTATTGATCAGGCGGTGGCACAAGGCGTACCTTTTGCACGTGAATACAGTGGTTACTTAGCGAACCGATCATTTGGTGGTGCACAGGTTTCACGTACGTTCTATGCGCGCGGACAAACAGGTCAGCAATTATTGCTGGGTGCATATCAAGCAATGAGCAAACAGATTGATGAAGGGTCGATTACCCATCATTCACGTAGCGAAATGCAAGATTTGATTTTGATCGATGGCAAAGCGAAAGGTATTGTTTCGCGAGATTTAGTAACAGGTAAGCTTGAATCACATATGGCTGATGTTGTCGTGCTATGCACGGGTGGCTATGGCAATGTATTTTATCTTTCAACTAATGCCAAAGGCTGTAACGCTTCGGCTGTGTGGCGGGCGCATAAACAGGGTGCTTTATTTGCTAATCCTTGTTTCACCCAAATCCACCCGACCTGTATTCCTCAAGCGGGTGAGCTGCAATCAAAACTAACCTTAATGAGTGAATCATTACGCAATGATGGCCGAATTTGGGCGCCTAAAAACAAAGCAGATTGTGATAAAAAACCTGAAGACATCGCAGAGCAAGATCGCGATTATTTCTTAGAGCGAATGTATCCTGCTTTTGGTAATTTAGTGCCTCGAGATATTGCTTCTCGCGCCGTTAAGCTCATCTGTGATGAAGGCCGAGGCGTAGGCCATGATATTGATGGTAAAAAACTGGGTGTTTATCTTGATTTTGCTAAAGCAATAGAAGTGCAAGGATTGGATGCGATAAGTGAAAAATATGGCAATTTGTTTGATATGTAT
>JBJPGE010000150.1:0-3667 GCA_048595465.1 Methylophagaceae bacterium
GGCAATGTATTAACCTCAAAAGGCCCCGGCACAGCTATCGACTTTGCCTTAGCTATTATTGAATTTTTAGTTGATGAAACAGCTCGGTTTAATGTCGAAGCAGGCTTAGCTCGTAGCCACTAATTAAACACTGTTTCGGCTGGAATCTATGCGGCTTTCTCTGCATTACCCATCTCAACTTAATTTTATGACAAAGTGTTATTGCCGATTCCATTTCGCAAAGGCTTCTATCAACTAATGGGCGCTCAGGTAGGTGAAGGTATTATCCCCCTTTCAGGTCAATTGCTAGATCCACATCTAATCACCCTCGGCAGCAATGCACACATTGGTGAAGATGCTATGCTCACACCCCACGCCGTGACCTCTGACAACCAGCTTTATATCGGCAAAATCATCATCGGTGAAAACGCCATGATTGGTGCTAAATCCACCCTTATGCCCGGCGTGAAAGTAGGCGATGGTGCGATGGTCAACGCCATGTCACTAGTTACAATGAACACTATTATTCCCGCTAATGAAATTTGGGGTGGCATTCCTGCTCGAAAATTAAAGACTATTGATAAATAAGCATCATTGCTACGGACTTATAATTAAAATTTGATTGCTTGAATATGACTTTTAAAAGATTAAATTTGTGGCATACTTCATCTGGGTGATATATCAGATTAGTTTCTCGGTTTGGGCTTGATTGTCTACTTACTAGGAATTTTTGTCCGTATATGTATAAGAATTACAGAGAATTTTTATTCTCGTTAATAACAAGTTAGCACTATTTTCGAACATGTTTAAATTTAGAAGGTATCCTGATGCGTAAAAGAATTATCAATTCAACTGATAAACAAAAGATTAATTCTGATCAGAAATGGTTGGATATCGAGAAGATTGCGGTAGTCGAAGTTACCTCAGAGGCGGATACATTTCCAATCGAGTCTGCACTGCTATCTGGTGACGTCTCGGAATGGCGCGCTTCAAGCCAAGGAAAACAAATGATCAGGCTTCTCTTCGACAATCCTCAGAGGCTTCAATCGATTAGGTTAAAATTTGAAGAGTTAGAGCTTGAGCGTACGCAAGAATATGTTTTGCGTTGGTCTCCTGACGGTGGTCAATCGTACCAAGAAATTATAAGGCAGCAGTGGAACTTCAGCCCTGAAGGTGCAACCAGTGAAATTGAAGATTATCAGGTAGAGCTTCCGGCAGTAACTATTCTTGAGTTGAGCATCAATCCCAACATAAGTGAGAAAAATGCATTTGCGTCTTTAAAAGAGTTACGGCTTGCCTAACAAATCAACATAGGCCGCTACCCTTCAATCACTTCTTTTACCTGACGGGCTAAGGGCAACCGTAAATTTTCCTTACGCTGTTGTTGCTTGCATAAGGCGCTACGAAAACCTAAATAATCTGCATTTAGTGGTTTTAATTCTGCAATATCTTCAATTTTTAAAGCGCCTGCCACACCACATAGCATTTCGTGCTGCTGTACTGTATTAACAAAATGGATGAGTTGTGAGTTATCCCAATGATCTAGTAAGCCTTGGCCATTCTTAATCGCGGTATCGATCATTACCCCTGTAAAACCGCTAGTTTTTAATAGTGAGATAATATCAAGATCGATACTTTTATCAGCAAATAGTACTGCAATAACTGGTTTTTCTAGGTTTTTAACGGTTTCAGCTAGCGTTTTAATGCACTCCGTTAACTTGGATTCAGGAAATAGGCCTATTTTGATGTAATCAACATCTGATTTTGCCATGGCGATCATCGCTTTGCTGATTACATCTGCTTGCATTGGAAGATCACCAATGGTGGCACTGGTTAAGCATCGCCCATCAATCATATTGACAATGTCTGCTACCGTTTCAACCGGTAAAACACCTAATGCGCCTTTAGATGGATCTTTCATATCTAAGATGTCAGGTAGGACGGGCAGTAGGATTTTTGCTTCTTCTAGCGATTGGACGCTAGCTAACCATTTAGTCATGTAGCTCTATCCCTGCATCCTTGATTTTATCCATCAGCCAGCCCCATGCTTCTAGCTCTCTTAAGCCTGCTGTTTTTTCTATCGCTATAGAAAGATAGGCTATTTCTTGCTGGATTTTTTCTTCTGGCAACATTTTCAGTCGGCTGACTAATACTGCGGCATCAATCACTGCACTTTGAGCTCGATTGAAACCACGGAAAGGACTATGGCTGATATCGCACACAACGGCACCTTTGAAACTTGCTCTTGGGTCATCATCATCAAAAGATACAATTTCTAATTCCGTATGCGCCAGTGCTTGACTCAAATAAAAGCCTTCGATTTGCTGGCAGGGCAGCATATCCCAACTTCGCCTTCCTGTTAGTGATCCAGCAAAAACACGCACATCATCAGTGTAGTTAATGGTGCATTGTCGGTGTTGTTTTAAGTTATCGTAGGTAGCAGAAGGTTTAAAAGGCTTAATAAGAATGTGACCATTCACTTCGCTTGTTCCCATTGGTGCAGAATGCGGTTGCCCATCTTCATTTATTGTCGTGACAATTACTTCGTGGATCTTGCTATTTAATATTTGCTTAGGCTGTGCCACATTTTTTTCCTTTTTTCATGGTTGTGCCTTCTTCTTTTTGCTCGTTCAAATCAATATCTTCTTTGCTCACTGCACAGCCCCACTCTAATTCTTCATCTTGAGTGTAACGCTTGCCAAGTTGCCATGCAATTTGTGCTCGCGCCAATTCTGCCCCTAAATAAAAAGCATGACCCGTGTCCTCTTTAAGATCCAGTTGAGGGTAAAATGCAGAAGGATCAGTATCGATCATCAAGCCATCTCGGTTAAACATGAAGATGCCTTGCTCAGCCACTTTAATCCGATAGTTGGGATCTTTAATATTGCCGGCTAACTCTGAAATGTCTTCTGCTGAATCAGGGAAGGGGCGGCGCTCGTGTGCCACCATCAAGTCACCGGTGAAATCACGCGGCAAACTACTATCATCTCGTGCTGCAAACATCATTCTTCTGGCTACATCAGCCTCTTTAATCGCTCTTCGTGCGTGAGGGCTTACTTCGGTTGCAAGTACGTTCTCTATTTGGAGTTCAGATATTATTCCAAACAATAGTGCATTAATTCCACTAGTATCAGCATCGGTTAGTTCAGTTAGATTTCCTACTCCCATCATCATCGGCGCATCTGGGTATTTTCGGCGTAATTCATGGTAACGTACAATCGAATTTGTTAAACCGAAGTGGATAGGGTCAAGTATAGGATCAGCAATCCACGGGCGGTTGATTTTATCCATCAACTCCATTGCTCGCTCTAACGAAGCCAGCGACCCCATTTCAGCAGGCACTAAAACAGGTACGGCATCTGTTTCTTCTGCAAGGTGATACGTCTTTTCGGTGAGACTTAATAAATAATCAGCGCCCGCCTTGCCCGCTCGGCGTAAGTCATCTAGCTCTAAAGAATCAACACTCACTTTAAAGCCAGCCTCATGCAAAGCAACAATAGAGTCTTCAAGGTGAGGAAAGGGCTCTTGCGGCAAACAGCCAATATCGATGACATTAGCACCATTATCTTCATAATATTGCGCGCGTTCGACGATATTCTCGACACTCCGTTCTGGTGCATCAACAATTTCAGCGAAAATATTAACATCATAACGACTTAAATCAGGCTGCTTTCGTTCTCGACCGAAA
>JBJPGE010000151.1:0-3568 GCA_048595465.1 Methylophagaceae bacterium
GCGGCAGCTTATCAAGCCATCAGAGTGACTATGTTTATGCCAACAGTCATGGCTTTGTGGGCAATACTATAAGCTCTCGACATAGTTTGGTGTGTACATTAATCGCTGATGACGATCGCGGTATGCAACGTGATTATTGGTACGATATGGCAAGAGATGCAGCTGATATGAAATCTGCAAACACGATAGGTCAACGTGCGGCAGAAAATACCTTACGCCGGATGAATGCCAGAACAGTTAAGACCGGAAATTATCCGGTTATTTTTGCAGCGGATGTAGCACCGTCATTATTCGGCAAGTTTATTTCGGCGATAAGAGGCCATGCCTTATATCGAAAATCATCCTTTTTACTAGATCATTTGGATAAACAAATATTCCCTGGTTTTATGCACATTCATGAACAACCTTATTTATTGAAAGGATTAGGGAGTGCTGCATTTGATGGTGATGGTGTAACAACAAAAACACGTAATTTGATCAGTAATGGCATATTGAAAAGTTATGTTTTAGACAGTTATTCAGCTCGAAAACTTAATATGAAAACAACGGGCAATGCTGGCGGTGTGCGAAATTTAACCATCGATAGTGGCGAACTAGATTTTAAAGCCTTGCTTAAAGAAATGGGTACTGGTGTGCTAGTGACTGAAACAATGGGCATGGGTGTGAATATCATTACAGGTGATTATTCTCAAGGTGCAGCAGGGTTTTGGGTAGAAAATGGTGAAATTCTATATCCGATAGATGAATTCACTATTGCCAGTAATTTAAAAGATATGTTTATGGGGATTCAGGCTGTGGGGAGTGATATTGAAACGCGTGGAAGCACTCAAACAGGCTCGGTTCTAATTGAAAATATGATGGTGGCAGGCTGATGAGCTATTGTCGTAGCCGACTTAAGCTTTTCTGATTTTCAAACAAAGCTTAAGCCGGTTGAGATTGACAAATTTATTAGGTGTTAGTCTGCTAAAGAAATTTCATTTTTACCTATATCGAGAGTAGCTAGTTTTTCTAAGAGACCTTCAATATTTTTCTTACCAGAGCCTTCATTCGCTAACCGAAGTCTTTGAACTGCAACAAATGCATCCGAAAATGTTGCTGTATGTGGCGCAATAATGGTTTCATCAAAAACAATTGAATCGTCAGTAGAATCAGTCAATATATATTGAACATAAGTTGTAACTTTCAGGTCTAGTCCAAATATAGGCTGTTCCACTTTAAGCATTTTAATCTCCATTTTATACTTCCCATCATCTGATAATAGCCCTTGTGTTAATAAGCTTTCTTTTACAGCACCAGAAAAAGCTTCGTTGCTAATTTCTGATGTCCAGGCTGGGTTCGTTTTTTGACCACCAGAGATAGTGGAAACTTCCAAATTGTTTTGGAGCTCATTGGAATAACTTTTTTGCTCTCCTTGATAGAGCATATTTTCCATTTTGGCCCCTGAAGCACACCCAGATAAGTAGGCACTGGCAGCTAATAATAAAATAAGTTTAATGAACTTCATTTTTAATCCTTTAATTTAATATTGGGTAAAATGTGTATTAACAAAAGTGTTTTTACACGGTCGTAACTATATTTACTAATTAAAAGAGAATCAATTCAAAGTTTGGAAAACTTAGGTCGACTTCTAGTAATTAGCGCTAATAATATCTGTAATATCGGTGAGCTCGCCCACAGCAAATAGGCTGAGGAAGATGCTTTTAATTTGTTTTACTTTGTGTGGGCTGTGATTTCGTAGCTCTAGTAACTGACGCGTTAACTCAGCTTCTTGATCGAACCATGTGAATTTAATGGGGCATAATCGACAGTGGAAAAAATAGTGTTCTTTATTTGCAAGAGCCCGGTTGATAAATAAAGATTTTTCGCTAGTGGAATGGAAGCTATGGTCTGTTGCTACTTGCCAGTTACTAGCATTATCTTGATAGCAATAGATGCCAAAGTGAATGGAGTCAGTAGTGCTATCGGGGAGTGAATTAAGCAATGCTGACATCATTGTGACAAGGTTTTGAAATGCTAACCAGAGTGTATTTGTGTGTGAGTTATGAGTGGAGACAACGGCTTGCAAAATACGTTTATTATCATCGTCCATTGCCAAGTAAAAAGGAATTGTTGAAAGGTGTCGTCCAAGGAGACCGCCAAAAATTTCAGACTCTTGGCTGATAATTGTATCTTGATTATCTTTAGATAATTGCGCTTTACTGCGTTTAATTGTCGACATGAAGAATTGATTCACACTACTGGTAGCCGTCATCTTGTCGCGCTCTAAGCCAATATGAGTTTCGCCATCCCAGAAGCGACAACGGCGTACGTGATAGGTCAGTTTGGTTAGTTTTACGCTAGAAGTCTGTTGTTGCCACCGAACAAAATCAATAGACACACGGCTACCAAGTGCTAAGGTGATATTTCCTGGTATATTAAGTGATAAACCAGATGTGGAAACGTCATCGGTTGTTGTTTTGAATTTGATTCCGTTTGCAAGCATTTGAATACTGGTATGAATCAAGTAGCGTGATTTTTCTCGGTTGATAGTATGCTTAAAATCAGAAGGTGTTATTGATTTTCCTCCCTGCCATGGCGCGGCAATAGCAATCACACTCTCAGCTGAAGATTGATCTAGCATGGTGCAGCAAGATGAAATATTCGTAACAGATGTGATGAGGCCAATACCATTAAGTCGCTTTTCTAGATTATCAGCGTACTCTAGTGCGTCTTCTGCAATAAGTGATATTTCATGCTCAAAATCAAGGACGTTGACATCGATTTTTTGAGTTCTCAATAAGAAAACATGGCTAGACTCTTGACTAAGATGAGTATCTAGCAATGATGCTACTTGCGAAACATCATCTCGGTGAGCGATATGGACTTCTTGAGATGAAATCTGAAGTAATAAATCACATTGTTCAGTAATTATTTCATTAAAAGGCAATAGTGAAAGATCAATATTTCCTTCTTTTCTAAATGGATCTAGTGTTGATTCTGATGTGGGAACTAATTGGAATGCTTTTATGGGATCTTGAGAATCGTTTGGATCTAGCCAAAATTGTGGACTTGTTAAGGTTCGGCAATAAAGGTGTTGATAATAGCTACATGCTAAATTGAAAAGCTCATTATCAAGATCAAGATATTCTGGTGAATGATGCTGTTGGCACCAAAGATCTAGTTGTTGTGTTACTGCCTCATCATCTTTGCGACCGCGTAATAAAACAAGGCGAGTACGTAAATTATCATGCTCAATAGCAAGAACGGAGTAAGAGATATTCGTTAATAGTTTTAGTTCAGGCTGTGCGGCAAGCTCTGAAAAACTCACTAAAACCTTGTCGCCTTTTTCGAGGGTGGATACACGCTTTAATGCGATACTAATGGCACTGGAGGTAATATCCATTGTTGCGCCGTGATACGATACATCAGCAACATTAATGCCAACGGGAGTAGCAAAAATGATACGAGATTCGTTGCGTTGTAACTGACCAGAAAAAGGAATTAATTGTACTTCAGATCGACTGCGGCTCAAAATGAACTCGAGTTCTTTTTCTGCGGCACTTTTATCTTTAGCAGATAATTCTTTGAG
>JBJPGE010000152.1:0-3549 GCA_048595465.1 Methylophagaceae bacterium
CTAGGCGCAGGAGATAGCATTGCTTTTGATATAGATGAAAGAAGTGTACATATTCGCAAAGCACGATCTATTGATACTATTTTTGCGCAAAGCCTTCAAGGCACGTTAACTGAATGGGCATCTGCTGAAGACGAGGAAGCTTATCGTGAGCTTTGATATGTTTGATGTTATTGTTGTCCCATTTCCTTTTACCGATAAAACAACGAGCAAGCGACGACCAGCATTAGTATTATCCGACAAGCTCAATTTTAATCAGAAAGTAGGCCAGTCCGTACTTGCCATGATAACCAGTGCTCAGAATTCTGACTGGCCTCTGGACATTGAAATTACCAACCTTGATTCTGCAGGCCTTCCTTCTGCCTCAATAGTTCGTATGAAATTATTCACATTAGATGACCAGTTAATTATTAGAAAAGCAGGTTCTCTAGCTTCCAACGATCAAAAACAGGTCGTTAAAGCACTGCAATCTTTATTTAAACTCAAGATTCCGGCTACAAGCCTACCGAAATGACAGTTTACCCCTGTGAACTCAGTGTCTCTATAGTGAAATTTAGACATGATGGCATTATAAAAAGAATCAAGCAGAAATTACTATGACAACATCATTACCTACTATTATCACCGCTATTCAGGATACGATTAATAACAATGCTGATGAAGTAGCCGAGCTTGATCGTGCTATCGGTGATGGCGATCATGTAGTGAATTTGCAACGAGGCTTAGATGCCTTGAGCAATATTAACGAGGAACTAGCTACTCTGAATTGGTCAGCGGCTTTTATGAAAATAGGCATGACTTTAATGTCAACGATGGGCGGCGCTTCAGGTTCATTATTTGGCAGTATGTTTGTCAGCATGGGTAAAGCGGCTAAAGATAAAACGCTCGATTTAGGCACCTTTTCCGACATTTTTTCCCAAGGCGTAGAATCAGTTAAACAACGTGGCAAGGCAGATCTTGGTGAAAAAACCATGTTGGACACACTTATTCCCGTTGCTAATAGCTTGCAAGCAGACGCAGCAAATAACATTCCCTTAACAGCAGCACTCGACAATGCTAAAGCTGTCGCCATAGCAGGAGTGGAGTCAACCAAAGAGTTGATCGCAACTAAAGGTCGTGCCTCATTTTTAGGTGAAAGAGCTATCGGTCATATCGATGCTGGAGCGAGAACTAGTCAACTGATGATTTGTGCTATTGCTGATGTATTGAATAAGCAGTAAGATTCCCGCTAAAAACCTGCGGGAATAACGGAATGGGCTACAAGAATAACGTTCCCCGTCATTCTCGAGTGCTTTAATCGAGAATCTACTCAATGGATCAAGCCTTAACCATGAAACAACCCTGCGTTTACATATTATCTAACAAGAAAAATGGCGTACTTTACATTGGTGTTACATCAAACTTAATAAAACGCGTATGGGAACATAAAAATAATGTGGTTAAAGGCTTCAGCCAGAAATACCATTTGCACAATTTAGTTTGGTTCGAAGTTCATGACAATATGGACTCCGCTATTTCCCGCGAAAAAAAGTTAAAAAGATGGCTGCGAGATTGGAAAATAATACTAATTGAAAAAGAAAATCCTGAATGGTTGGATTTATATACAAGTATTTGTTGAGCTACAGATTCTCGATAAAAACATTCGAGAATGACGGGTACCCTCCTACGTCATTCCAATAGGCTTCAATATTTCGTCATTCCGGCAGATTTTTAGCCGGAATCTACTATATCTTTATCAACCAGCCCAGCGTAAATTAGCCGTATGTACGGGGGCATCCCACAAACTAATCATTTCATCATCAAGTAAAGTAACCGTAATAGATGCGCCCGCCATGTCTAACGATGTGGTGTAATTGCCTACTAATGAGCGTATAACCTCAACACCCTTTTCTTGCCAATACTGCTCGGCCAAGTCATACATTAAATATAATTCCATCAATGGCGTCGCACCAAAGCCGTTAATGTGTAACAGTATTTTCTGACCTTTTTGCGGATTTAAATCCTCATTGATAGCGGCAGTCAAATGCGCAACTATTTCACTTGCCTCACTCAAATCCATTTTCTCACGGCCTCGTTCACCGTGTATGCCCACCCCCATTTCCATCTCATTATCACCAAGATCAAAAGTGGGTTTTCCTAACGCAGGTACGGTGCAGCTTGTTAATGCCACGCCCATTGATGCTGTTGCATTATTCACACGTTCCCCTAATGCTTTGCACGCTAGAAGATCGGTACCAGATTCTGCCGCGGCGCCAACAATCTTTTCCACTATTAAAGTACCGGCAACACCTCGTCGACCTGTACTGTGATCTTTAGGCAAAGAGACGTCATCACTCACTAAAATGGTTTCATGTTGGCAACCTAGCATTTCACCAGCAATCTCAAAGTTCATTACATCACCGGCATAATTTTTAACAATGAATAAAACCCCTCCACCATTTTCTACGGATTCTGCTGCCGCCATCATTTGATCTGGAGTTGGCGAGGTAAATATTTGACCGGGACAAGCAGCGTCAAGCATGCCGACTCCTACCAAACCTGTATGTAAAGGCTCATGCCCTGATCCTCCACCTGAAACCAAAGCTACTTTACCCGCTTGTTTGCCCTGTTTCCTTTGAATAAAATGAGGTTGATGACTGAAAGTAATAATGTCTTTATGTGCTTTAGCAAAGCCATTTAAACTTTCTTCTAATAGACTTTCAACGCCGTTTATCATCTTTTTCATTTCAATTCTCCAAATATTCTTAATGTGTCTGTTATTGCTCGAATATCATCCATGATCCATGTGGGCTGATAATCAACATCTTCAATATCTTTTTCACTAGAAACACCGGTTAATACTAAAATACTACGCATTCCTGCATTCACAGCACCTAGGATATCAGTATTTAATCTATCACCAATGGCTACTGTGTTCTCCGATGTTGTGCCTAATATTGTTAATGCTTGCTGATATAAGATTGGCTCAGGTTTGCCGATACTTACCGCTTTCGTGCCCGTTACCGCTTCTAATGCTGCAATCGTACCGCCATTACCCATCACTTCACCCAATTCAGTAGGCAGTGTTGTGTCAGCATTGGTCGCAAAAAATTTTGCACCAGCTCTAATATTCAGCGTTGCTGTCGCTAATTTATCCCATGTGAGCTTACGATCTAAACCACTTACTACAAGATCGGCGCCTTGGTCTGTAATCCCTCTATCAACTTGGTTCACTTGGTATAAATCAGTTAATATAAATCCTTGTGCAATCAATGGCTCTCGCAACCCATCCTCACCAAGGACAAATACGCGTCTTTTATCGTGTGGCTGATGTTGGGCTAAATAGGTTGCCGTGGCCATGCTCGATGTCAAAATTTCATCTGTTGTAACTGCCACGCCCATTTTTGCTAATTTATCCACATACTGCTGCTGCGTTAAGCTGGCATTATTCGTCGCCAGAACAAATGGCATGGCCACTTCTCTTAATACAGAAAAAAGCTCAACCAAACCATCAATAGGATTATTACCGTGCCAAAGCACACCATCCATATCGATAATAAATCCATCTATTGT
>JBJPGE010000153.1:0-3526 GCA_048595465.1 Methylophagaceae bacterium
AAATGTTGGTGGGGTGCTAACGAATCACCATACCAGCCATTATTACTGGCATTAACTAAAATAGTAGCTTCGGGTAATGCTGTTAATATTTCTTGTGAGAAAACATCTTCAAAACATATTGATGCGCCAATTTTCTGTCCTGCAACATCAAATAAACCTTGCGCCTCTGGTCCCTGTGCAAAAGAAGACATCGGCAAATCAAAAAAAGCAATCAGTCCACGCAACCATGCAAAAGGTACAAATTCGCCAAAAGGTACTAAGTGACGTTTATAATAAAACTCATGGTTTGAGCCCAACGACATCATGCTATTGAAATAGTTATCCGAATCAACATCCTTAACGGGCAAGCCAATCAATAGATCAGTATTGTTTTGCTTGGCCAATTTGCCTAAAGGATCAAAAAAGAGTTCTTTAGCTTGATGATAAAAAATCGGCGTTGCATTCTCAGGCCATACAATCAAATCACTGTCCCAGTGCTGCTCAGTTCTAGCTTGATACAGTGCCAGCGTTTTAAATATTTGTTTCGGATCCCACTTAGTCGCTTGCGGTATATTTCCCTGAACGATACTGACCTTAATTTCATCATCCACAGGGTGCGTCCACACAATAGAATTCAGAGTGTAGCCACCAGCCCATATTGCAATAAAAATTGACATCAACCACCAGCGTTTTGACTGCCAAATTACCGCCAGCAATCCTGCAGAAAAAGTCACCAATAATGAAACACCTAACACACCAATTACTGGCGTATAACCTCGCAGTGGCCCATCAATTTGACTGACACCAAGCTCAAGCCACGGAAAGCCAGTTAAAAAAACAATTTTGATCCACTCAAAAATAAGCCACGCGACAGGGAGTAATAGCAAATAATCCCAACTAGAAAGGGTTGGACCCGTTAGTTTTTTGCTTCCCCATGTAATCAATCCTACAAAAATGGCTAGAAAAGCTACAAAAACAGCGGTTAATAGTCCTGCTAATATTATTCCCGAACCGCCAAAATCATGAATGGCGACATAAACCCACGATATGCCGACACCAAAGAAGCCCAAACCGAATAAGTAGCCTCGCATTGCAGCCTGTCTTGCTGTAAGCCCCTGCAATGACAAAAACAACAACATTAAACTAACAACAGCAATGGGGTAATAATGAAAAGGGGAAAAAGCGAGCGGCAACGCCATGCCCGCTAATGATGCGATGAGATTACCTTGCCACTGCGACCAGCCTTGTTCAGAAAAGCCCATCATTCTTTAGCATCACTTTCCTGCTCGGCTTGCGTTTGCACAACCATCTCAAACAAGTGTATCCGCCGGCTATCAGCCCTAAGCACTGTAAATTGGAACATCCCTATTGTGATCTGTTCATCACGCTCGGGCAAGTGGCCGAATTGATTGGTCACAAAACCACCGATCGTATCGAAATCTTCATCACTCCAATCGGTCTGAAAGTGTTCATTAAAATCTTCTACCGATGTTAATGCCTTCACAGCATAAGTGTTGTCATTACGTTGCAAAATGGCGGCATCGTCATCAATGTCATGCTCATCATCAATCTCACCAACAATCTGCTCTAATACATTTTCAATGGTGACCATGCCCGCTACACCACCATATTCATCAACCACAATTGCCATATGATTGCGACGCGCTCTAAACTCCCGCAATAAAATGTTCAAACGCTTACTTTCAGGAATAAAAACTGCGGGACGCAATATTTCACGAAGATTGAAATCAAACTCACCTGATGTGATCACTGCAGCCAATAAATCTTTCGCTAACAAAATACCGATCACATCATCCCGATCATCATCAATAACGGGGAATCGTGAGTGTGCTGTTTCAACAATAAGTTTTAATGTTTCTTCCGCAGATGCATCACGCGAGACCATCACGACTTGTGAACGAGGAATCATCACGTCACGCGCATGAAGCTGCGATACGCTAAGCGCACCTTCGGCTATTGCTAACGTCTCAGCATCAATAACATGTTGCTGCGAAGCGCTGCGAAGCGAATCAATTACCTGTTCTAAATCTTGTGGTTCCCAAAAGAACCGGCTTAGCTTTTGTAACCAAGTGTGTCTTTTAACTCTACTCGATCGCGCTTCACTCATCGATGTCGCCTTGATCCTGATAAGGATCGTTAATAAACAGTGATTTCAAAATTGTTACTTCTAATGCTTCCATTTCGTCTGCTTCGTCATCTTCTATATGATCATAGCCTAATAAATGCAAACAACCGTGCACCACCATATGTGCCCAATGATCTTGCTTTGCCTTATTCTGCGCTAACGCTTCTTTTTTTACAATATTACTACAAATAACTAAATCACCTAATAATCTAGGTTCCATCGCAATTACTGAATCAAAGGGGAATGACAATACATTAGTCGGTTCTGCTTTTCCTCTATACATAGAATTCAGCTCTGCACTTTCTACTTCATCAACTAATCGAATGCTTAACTCGCAATCGGAAGAATCAGAACCTTCTTTATCTAATGTAGCTTCAATCCAAGATTGAAACTGCGTCACATCAGGTACATCACCTTCACACACATTTTGAAGATCAACAATCACTGTCACGGAGTTGAACGCTCCGCATTTTCATAAGCTACAATCACCTTTTGCACTAAAGAATGACGTACTACATCTTTAGCCTGGAAGAAAGTAAAGCCTATATCTTCCACATCTTTTAATACTTCAATCGCATGGCGAAGACCTGACATCTTCGCATTGGGTAAATCAATTTGGGTGATGTCACCCGTGATCACTGCCGTAGAGCCATAGCCCAGTCGGGTTAAAAACATTTTCATTTGTTCTCTAGTTGTATTTTGCGCTTCATCTAAAATGATGAATGATTCATTTAATGTTCGGCCACGCATATACGCCAATGGGGCAATTTCAATGACGTTTTTTTCAATTAATTTAGCAACGCGCTCAAAGCCCAGCATCTCATACAAAGCATCATAAAGTGGCCGTAAATAAGGGTCTACTTTCTGCGTTAAGTCACCGGGTAGAAAACCTAGTTTTTCGCCAGCTTCAACCGCTGGACGTACCAATACAATCCGTCGTGCAAAATCACGCTCTAATGCTTCAACTGCACAAGCAACGGCTAAATAGGTTTTACCCGTTCCTGCAGGACCAATCCCAAAACTAATGTCATGAGTCATAACTTGTCTTAAATAAGCTTGCTGATTTTGACCGCGCGCTTTTACCAAGCCACGTTTGGTTTTTATTATCACTTCTTTTTGCTCCGGCTCCACAATCGTATCGGTGCCACCTGTTTGTCTGATCGCCAAATGAACTTGTTCAGGCACTAAAACAGTTTGAGCTGTTTCAGCATAAAGCTCATGAATCACCTCTTGCACTTTTGGCAAAATATCAGCTTTACCAATGATCTGAAACTTAATGCCTCGGTTATTCACTTCCACACCAAAGCCACGCTCTAGCATGCGAAGATGTTCATCTAAATGACCACAAAGATTGGATAAACGAGGATTATCCGCAGGGCTTAATTCAAAACTAATACTGTC
>JBJPGE010000154.1:0-3317 GCA_048595465.1 Methylophagaceae bacterium
GGTGGCAGTATTGTATCGCAGTTTGATAAAGATGATGTAGAAGCTGTCGGCTTGGTAAAGTTCGACTTCTTAGGTTTGCGTAATCTCACAATTATTGATTGGGCAGTAAAAGCCATCAATGTTCAGCGTGAAGCAAAGGGCGAAGAAGCGATACGCATTGAAGATATTCCGCTGGATGATGGAAAGTCATTTGAGCTATTGCAAGCGGCAAAAACCACGGCTGTTTTCCAGCTGGAATCACACGGCATGAAGGAGCTAATCAAGCGACTTCATCCTGATGTGTTTGAAGATATTATTGCATTGGTGGCGCTGTATCGTCCTGGTCCGTTACAGTCGGGCATGGTTGATGACTTTGTTGCGCGTAAAAAGGGTGATCAAAAAGTTACCTATCAGCACCCTGATCTTGAGCCTATTCTAAATTCTACTTATGGCGTAATCGTTTACCAAGAGCAGGTAATGCAAATCGCGCAGGTGTTGGCAGGTTACTCACTCGGCGGGGCGGATATGTTGCGTCGCGCCATGGGTAAAAAGAAGCCTGAAGAAATGGCAAAGCAGCGTTCTATTTTTATGGTTGGCTCAGAAAAAAATAATGTTGACGCTCATAACGCCACTGAAATATTCGACCTCATGGAGTTGTTTGCCGAGTACGGTTTTAACAAATCTCACTCTGCGGCTTATGCGCTGGTTTCGTACCAAACCATCTGGCTAAAAGCGCATTATCCAGCGGCATTTATGGCAGCGGTGTTGTCGGCAGATATGGATAACACCGACAAGGTTGTGATCTTTGTAGATGATTGTCAGCAACTCGGTTTGGAGGTTGTACCACCTGATATTAACCGCTCAGATTATAAATTTATCAGTGAGCATGAAGGCAATGTGATCTTCGGTTTAGGTGCAATAAAAGGTGCTGGCGAAAGCGCGATTGCTGAAATTATTGATGAGCGAAATGCTAACGGCGCGTTTACCTCAATGGCAGAAATGTGCCAGCGCGTTAAGTCGCGCAAAATTTCCAAGCGTATTTTAGAAACGCTCATCAAAGCAGGTGCGTTTGATAGTTTGGGCATCAACCGACATAGTTTATTTGAAGGCTTGCCAGAAATTGTCCGCATCGCTAATCAACAACACCGTGATGAAGAGGTTGGGCAGAACGATTTATTTGGTGGCTCTGTTGCTGTTACGCAAGATGAAAAAGTCACGCCACGCTTAGAAGAATGGGAAGACAAAGTTCGCCTAAGAATAGAAAAACTAGCCATCGGTTTGTATCTCACAGGGCATCCCATTGATGCCTATGAAGAAGAAGTCAAACAACTAAGATCACGTACACTAAGGCAAATGGTTGAGGATGACGGGCAGACAAAATACCAGAAAAAACCAACGACGTTAGTTGGTCTAATCTCAGCGGTAAGTATAAGAACAACAGATCGTGGAAAAATGGCAATCATCACCTTGGATGATAAAACAGGCTATTACGAGTTTCGAATCTACGATAAAAATATTGAGCTGTTTGAGCATCTGTTGATTAAAGAAGAAATGCTGGTGGTAGAAGGCACGCTAAATACACTTTATGGCACTAGTGACATCCGCTTTTACGCCAATATTCTGCACAATATAGAAGGTGCGCGTAATCAGTTTTTACGACGTTTACAGTTGAATATTGATAAAAGCCAAACGGCAAATGGCTTGCTGGATGAATTGGATGAGTTATTGCCTACAAAGATACATAATCCAGATAACCATATCCCTGATTATCAAGACCAAATGCAAGCGGGCAACTGCCCTGTGTTTGTAAGTTATGAAACGGATGATGAGAAAGCTGAATTACGCTTAGGCGCAGATGTAAGTGCGCCATTGGGTGATGATGATATTAAGCTTTTGAAAAAGGTTCTGGGTGATGGCCAAGTAAACTTGATTTACTAAGAGTTTAATATTCCTAACATCTATGTACTGTACAGTGTTCACGGTTACGTACTATTATGAATATAAAGGAAAATAGAATAATGAAATCAATGGATAACAAATACAAATCTGGTAAAACTTGGTTAATATGTTTTGGATTGAGTATTATCGGATCATTGGTCTTTACGACTGCCAGTTTTGCTGCGTCTCCTGCACTTGACTGTGGTGCTGTGGTGAGTACAGATCGTGTAGAATTAGAGTGGCCCTCATCTACATCGCCCGGTTCAGCATTAGCGGCTGTATCGGTCGGTTTTTCTGCAGTAAACCCTGGGACTTCCTCTACGTTAAATAATGGACCTCATCAATGGTGTTATACATTAACAGTTCCTGATGCTAACGACGCAGTCTGTGAAGGACCAGATCCATTTATTATTCCAGATAATACACAGTTTTACTGGCACATAGTGAATACTAATGTGGATACTCGATGTACCTATGCTGTGACTTTAAACTCAGCTACTACTGTGCATGCAGCGAGCGAGGTGAATCTTGTTCGATCATCAGCAACTGCTGTACCGATATTCACCCCGCTAGGCCTTATTGCAACTCTCGGTGGATTACTTTGGTTTGGCCGTCGCCGCAAAGCTAAAGTATCGGTTGTTTAGGAATTTATGGATGAAGCCAAGCTAATAGAGTGCTGTAAGCTGCGTACTTGAAGAGTTTACTTTAATTAGAGATTCATTGAAGGGTTATATTGAATATCAGGATGTGCATTTAAAATGCACAATAGCATCATCAATCTCTTCAAGCATCGCTTGTTTATCTTTACCTAGTACACCTTTTAAAACTAGATGATTAGAAACATGATCACTTCTGAAAATCGACTTATCTAAATCTGTATGCTCAATAAAGGTTTGCATTTCTTCGCATAGCTCTGCTGTGTTTAAAGGCGTAAATTGCCCATCAAAACCTGCTTCAACCTTATTTTTGTCGCCGCTAAAAAATAGCACTAAAGTTGCAAGATAATCAGGTTGAGTTGCATTGACCAGCTTTGCCGAATTAATAGCGTGCTGTCTAGAATATTCACGTCCGCCCATGCCGTTGATAATCATCACGGATGATTTTATTTCTGCTTCTTTTGCTTTGAGAATTGCATCGCGTGTTGTCTCAAAGGTTTCGCCTTTATTGATTTTAGAAAGAACCGTGTCATCGCCAGATTCTGCTCCGATGTAGATTAATGACAACCCTAGCTCACGCAGTATTTTGAGTTCTTCTACGGTTTTATTTTTTAGATTGCGAGGTAAGCAATAAGTCGAAACGCGTGTAACAGACGGCAAGTGTTGTTTAATTGCTTCTAAAATCGTTTTAAGGCGACGAAATGATAATGCCATTGCATCGCCATCACCAAGAAAAACACGTCG
>JBJPGE010000155.1:0-3300 GCA_048595465.1 Methylophagaceae bacterium
TCTGTCGGCGAAACGCACCACTTTATCTTCAATCGACGGGCAATAACGTGGGCCAATCCCTTCAATTTCACCGCTGTACATTGGAGATCGGTCAAGATTATTTCGAATAATCTCATGGGTATTTTCATTGGTATGCGTTATATAACACGAGATTTGGTCAGGATGATCAGACTGTTTACCTAAGAATGAAAATATAGGTGTAGGTGTGTCACCCGGTTGTTCAGCCAATTCAGAAAAATCAATGCTGCTGGTTGCAATGCGTGGCGGTGTACCCGTTTTTAAGCGATCAACACGAAATGGTAATGCTCGCAAACGTTGTGCTAGTGCAATTGAAGCAGGATCACCCGCTCGTCCACCTTGATGGTTTTCCATTCCAATATGGATTAAACCGCCTAAGAATGTACCCACTGTTAATACAACTGATTTTGCAGAAAATCGTAAACCTGCTTGTGTCACTACGCCTACGACACGATCATTTTCAACAACCAAATCATCAACTGTTTGTTGAAATAAATAAAGGTTTTCTTGCGATTCTAAATAACCACGCACCGCTGCTTTATATCGCACACGATCAGCTTGAGCACGCGTTGCTCTAACAGCTGGCCCTTTGCTCGCATTTAGAATGCGAAATTGAATACCACCCCGATCGGCCGCCAGCGCCATAATGCCACCAAGTGCATCAATCTCTTTAACCAAATGGCCTTTGCCTATGCCACCAATGGCAGGGTTACAGCTCATTTGGCCGAGTGTTTCAATGTTTTGTGTCAGCAACAAGGTCTTCACACCCTGACGTGCAGAAGCTAGTGCGGCTTCTGTGCCCGCATGGCCTCCGCCCACAACAATGACATCATAGTGATCTTGGTAATTCATAAAACGGCTTTATTGCTCATATCCTAAAATTGACCGTTCATTTTAACATGCGTACATTTTTTGAACCTAAAATGTTAGATGGGCATGTTATAGTCATGTTAAATCAATTTATCGGCCCATGAGACATGAAAAAGAACACAGGGATTATGCGACTGTTCTATGCAGGGATGTATTCTTGGCAAGGCTTTAAGTCTGCTCTAGTGAACGAAGCACCGTTCAGAGAAGAGTTCATCGCAGCAATACCTTTGGTAGGTTTAAGTTTCTACTTAGATGTATCAGCCTATGAACGCTTAGCCATGATTGCCAGTTTAGTGCTGATACTTATCGTTGAGATTTTGAACTCAGCCATAGAATGTGTCGTTGATCGCATCGGTACCGAACATCATGAATTATCAGGCAGAGCAAAAGACTATGGTTCTTTAGCTGTGTTGTTAAGTATTTTCATTGCAGTTGCTACATGGGCTGTTATCTTAATTTAGCCTCTTTTTTATAAGCTTGAATCATAATAAACGCTCCGACTACAATCATCGGCAATGATAAAATTTGTCCCATGGTTAACCAGTCTAACGCCAAGTAACCTAGGTGTTGATCAGGAATACGTACAAATTCAATCAAAAACCTAAAGATTCCATAGCCCAGTAAAAATAAGCCTGATACCGCTGATAATGGTTTTGGTGAAGCGGAATACCACCACAAAATAATAAATAGAACTAAACCTTCTAAGCCTGCTTCATAAAGCTGTGAAGGGTGGCGTGGTAATGAGCCGCCTGTTGGAAAGACCATTGCCCAAGGTACGTCACTTACTTTTCCCCATAATTCACCATTGATGAAATTACCAATTCGGCCAAAGAACAGGCCTATCGGCACCATTGGTGCAATAAAATCACTGATAGTGAAATACGATTTACCTGTTTTTCTAGAAAAAAACCAAAATGCTGCCAGCACGCCTAGCAAGCCGCCATGAAAAGACATACCTCCCTGCCAAACTTTAAAGATATTGAGTGGATGCGCTATTGTATCGGCAAAATCATAAAATATTACTGATCCCAAACGGCCTCCGACAATAACGCCTATCGCCCCGTAGAATAATAAATCTTCAACTTGCTCAGCCGTCCAGCCGTAACGTTCGGCTCGCACTCGACCTAGCCACCATGCACCTGCAAAGCCAAAAAGATACATCAGGCCATACCAGTGAACTTCTAAAGGCCCTAAAGATATCCCCATAACTTCGAGAGGGCCTAGTGATAATGCTACCGGATCAATTGTGGGATAAACCATCTTATTACCTTCAAATTAGTGTAACTATGCTCGATATGATAACAAGCAAATTATAAAAGCAAAAATATCTAGATCCTTGCACCACAACGAATCATTTACACCCAAGCCGCACCAACACGGTGCAAAAACAAATAAAAAAGCCCCTTCCAATCTTTGTAACTCATTTATTTTAAACATATTTTATCCTTGGCACACATCCTGCTCTGTGTCTTCCTGTTGCTGATTACACACAAGATATTGCGCTTAAACAATACGAAGTAATCATAACTGTATTTATTTTAAATGTTACGAGGAGTAACCCAAATGAAATTGAACAAATTATCAGCATTATTAGCTGCTAGCACACTACTTGCTACTTCATCAGCAATGGCATGGGAAAGCGAAAATGGCGCCCATTCAACAAGCGCAAGCGTTGCTTTAGGCACTGACTACATCTGGCGCGGTTATTCACAAACTGATAACGATCCTGCTATCTCTGGTAGCTTCGATTACGCTCACAGCAGTGGCTTCTACATGGGAACATGGGCTTCTAACGTAGACTTCGGTGACGATGCAAGCGTTGAAATCGATGTTTACGCTGGCTACGGTGGCGATATCGGCGAATCAGGCTTTAGCTACGATGTAGGTGTGCTACGTTATTTCTACGATGGTGAAGATTATGATTGGACTGAAGTTTACGGTTCCGTAAGCTACAGCTTTTTCAGCTTTGGCATCGCTCATTCAAGTAATGTATATGATTCTGATGAAACAGGCACTTACTATTCACTAGGTTTTGACTATGACTTGCCTATGGATATTGCTTTAAGCGCAGGCATTGGCTTCTACGACTATGACGAAGATGTTTCTGATGATAATCACACTGACTACCGTGTTGGCGTTTCTAAAGAATTCGCTGGTTTCGGTTGGGATCTAACATACACAGGTATGGACAGTGACGGCGAAGATGCATACAGCCGTAAAAGCGGTGGTAGAGACCAAGGTGATAGCCGTTTAATATTCACAATCTCTAAATCAATGTAAAGAACTCCTCTACTGACCACCCAGCGCTCTCGGGTGGTCACTTTTTTTATTGAAGGAAAAACTTATGAAACAAGTAGTAGCGATAATCAAGCCGTTTAAGCTTGATGATGTACGTGAATCACTTTCTGAAAT
>JBJPGE010000156.1:0-3137 GCA_048595465.1 Methylophagaceae bacterium
AATGATTTTTGTGTCGAAGCGTTCGGCGTGTTTCTTCATGCGCTCCATAAGATCAGGACCTTGCACGCCATCATTATCACCCGGCCAGTTATCAACGTCTGTTGTGGTCATTAATTGACCGCCTTGCTCCATGCCCGTAATTAAGACAGGGTTGAGGTTGGCACGCGCGGCGTATACAGCAGCGGTATAACCCGCTGGGCCAGAACCAAGAATGATAAGAGGATGGTGAATGATGTCGCTCATGAATATAACTCCAAAAAAGATTAGTCGAGACCATATTCTCGTGTAAAGGTCTCTAGTTTTGTTTTGATAGCCGTATGCTATGTAAACTTATTAGCTAGGTAAAGCATTGTTACGAGATAAATTACGAACTAAGTAGTTTTCAAGGATGCATAAAGCTGAGGCTAGATCAGCTTTATGCATAAATAATGATATTAATTTTATGAAAAAACCGTTACAATCAATGATGTATAAGGGCTTATACACTTAAATTATCAGGGTCTACTCTAAACAAAGGCAAAAGCCGTATAAATAGATCAGGTGTTTAAAACTTTCTCAAAATAGGATGTTTGCAATCGTATTAATAAAAACTGCGATGTAGGCGTACCTAAAAGGAATTAGGGGAATTTCAAATTGGCAGCTAAAAAAGCATCAGCTTCAAAAACACGTGCAAAACCACGCTCAAAAACTACCGCAACACGTAAGAGATCATCGGTTAAGTCAAATGACTCAATGAATAAAGTTGCGCTAACTTCGAAGAAGAAGGGTAGTTTAAAGCAGACCAGTATTTTTATACTCACGGGCATTACTGCGGTCATTTTATTGGCATTGATTACTTACAACCCTGCTGACCCAGGTTTGTTTCATTTCGATAGTAACGCTGTGATACAAAACAAAGCAGGCGCGGCAGGGGCTTATCTGGCGGATGTTTTGATTGGTTTCTTTGGGTATTTGGCTTATCTAATTCCTATTTCATTTATCATCTCAGCATTTCTTATTTTTAGATCATCAAAAGAAAACCATAATGGCATTAACCTTGGCATCACGTTGTTTGGGGTTTTCTTAGCTCTGATTGCTGGTTGTGGTTTGGCTACTTTGCTTTGGCCTACTAGCTATTTGGTGCAGACATCAGGTGGACTACTTGGGCATGGTATTGCCCGTATGTTTGTTCGTATGTTGGGTGATATTGGCGCAACTATGATCTTATTCTCAGGCTTTATTGCAGGCATAACATTGTTTGCAGATATTCAGTGGTTGAAGCTTATTGATAAAATTGGTGAAGCAATTATTAGCGCAGTAGAGTTATTTACAGGTTCAAATGGTGTTGGTCCTCAGCAGTCTTTTGAAACCAGTGCGGGCTCGTTACCTGTTGAAACGCTAGAGCAACAAACGATGCTAGAGCATAAAACAGAAAAGCAATCATCGAATAACACAAGTATATTCGGTGCAGTTACGGCTGGGCTTTCTGGCATGTTCTTGTTGAAAAAATCTTCTAATCAAAATGGAGAAGGTTTTCAAAGACCCATGTTCGATGCGCTGGATGATGGCATAGCTCGTAATTCGACAAGGCAAGATCCTGTGCTAGGTGTTCCTGACTTTGCGGCGCGTGATGTGGGTACTTATGAGGATAACCAGCAGACCAATGTTTCTGTTAAAGGTTTGGATGACGTTATCACTGCGACTAGAGCGGCAATACCTTCACCTAAAAAGATTGTAGAAAAATTGAAGGCAAAATCTAAGCCACAACCTCAAAAAACTGAAGAAGAGTCATCAAAGCCGTCACCGAGTAATAAGCCATTAGGAGCAATGTCATTAGATAAGGCATTAACGCTACCACCTGTAAGCCTGTTGAACCCACCACCTGCTGATCAAGGTAATGTCTCAAGGGAAGAACTTGAGGTCCATGCGCGTAATATTGTTGAGACTTTAGAGTCCTTTAATATTCGTGGAGTACAGATAGATTCTTATTACCCTGGTCCAATCATTACACGCTTTGAGTTATTGCTACCACCTGGTACGAAAGTTAGTAGAATTAGTAGCTTATCTCAAGATATGGCACGTAATATGTGTGTGTCTAGCATACGTGTTGTTGAAGTTATTCCGGGTAAAACAACCATCGGCATTGAAGTGCCAAACGAGAAGCGTGATCTAGTTTCTATCAGTGAAATATTAGATTCTAATGTTTTCCGTGAATCAAAATCACCACTAACAATGGTATTGGGTAAAACGATTGAAGGTAATCCCGCTATTGCTGATCTTAGCCGTATGCCTCATTTGTTGATTGCAGGTACGACAGGTTCTGGTAAGTCAGTTGGTGTAAACGCCATGTTGATCAGCTTGCTTTATAAAGCAACGCCAGAAGAAGTTAAATTGATTTTAATTGACCCTAAAATGCTTGAATTGAGCATTTATGAAGGTATCCCACATTTATTAACGCCTGTTGTTACTGATATGAAAGATGCGTCTAACGGCTTGCGTTGGGCAGTGGGTGAAATGGAGCGTCGTTATGCGCTTATGTCACACATGAAGGTGCGTGGTATTGCAGGTTATAACGAGAAGGTAAAAGCGGCGATTGATAAAGGCGAGCCAATTACTGATCCTACGTTTGACCCAACTTTACACGTTGATGTACGCCCTAAGATTTTAGAACCACTTCCATACATCGTAATCGTCATCGATGAATTCGCTGACATGATAATGGTAGTGGGTAAGAAGGTTGAAGAGTTGATTGCTCGCTTGGCACAAAAAGCACGTGCATCTGGCATTCATTTGATTCTTGCAACACAGCGACCTTCAGTTGATGTTATCACTGGATTGATCAAAGCGAATATCCCTACACGTATCGCATTTCAAGTTTCTACTAAAATTGATTCACGTACAATTCTTGATCAAGGTGGTGCTGAAACATTGCTCGGACACGGTGATATGTTGTACCTTCCGCCAGGTACTGGTTTATCCCAACGTGTACACGGTGCCTTTGTTGCAGACCAAGAAGTTGAAGATGTTGTAAATTATTTAAAGCTCCAAGGTGAACCAGAGTATCTAACTGATGTCATAGAAGAAACGGGATCATCAGATGCGATTCCGGGATTGGAGCCATTAGAAGATACTGAAAGCGACGCACTATATGATCAAGC
>JBJPGE010000157.1:0-3028 GCA_048595465.1 Methylophagaceae bacterium
AGCAACACAATGGCATAAAAAATCATGCTAGAATTTAGGAAAGTGTTACCAACGTCCTCGGTTTAAAGTGTTACCTAGGTCTTAGTTGTACAGGGGGGCAAAATAATCAGAGTGCCGTAGGTTGCTGTTGAGGAACGAAGCCCAACGTGGAGTATATGTTGGGCTTCGCAAGCTCAGCACCAATCTACAATGGGTATCTTCACAGAATAAGCTAATCCAACGGCAACGCCGTCTTATTAACTACTTGTCTCAAAACAAAACTAGAATGAACACCGCTAACGCCGCTTAACTTCGTTAGCTGCCCTAACAAAAATTCTTCATAGTGGCGCATATCTCGTACCACAACTTTTAATAAAAAATCAGCCGCTTGTCCAGTGACAATACTGCATTCTAAAACTTCTGGCATATTCACAATAGCTTGCTCAAACGCTTCAAAGCGATCTGGTGTGTGTCGATCCATGGATATGCCAATAATTGCCGTAAGATTAAGTCCCAATGCTTCGGCGTTTAATAAGGTGACATGACGGCTAATTAATCCAGACTCTTCGAGCTGTTTTACACGGCGAGAACAAGGAGTCGGTGACAAACCAACTTGATCCGCTAATTCTAGATTGCTGATACGCCCATTCTCTTGCATCAAGCTTAGAATTTTTTTGTCTATTCGGTCTAGTTTCATAATGATATATCTAATTTATATAGAATAATTAGAGTATATCACTAATTATTCTATATAAATTAGAGTTAGTGATTGGTATTGAGACTTTTTCTTAGTCATTTTGAAAACATCCCCTAGAGCCGATTGTTTATACTTACCTCATTAAAATATTTTCGTAGGAATAAATAAAGTGTCAAACTTCAATCATAAAAAATACCGATCATTTTCTCCCATCGCTAAACAAAACAGGCGTTGGCCAGACTGTGTAATTGAACACGCGCCAGATTGGTGTAGCGTAGATTTACGTGATGGCAATCAAGCATTGATTGAGCCAATGAACCCAGCACAAAAATTAGAAATGTTTCAGCTTTTAGTTGAAGTTGGCTTTAAAGAAATTGAAGTAGGTTTTCCTGCTGCATCGCAAACAGATTTTGATTTTGTACGTCAATTAATTGAGGAAAATTTGATTCCTGAAGACGTAACAATTCAAGTACTCACACAAGCAAGAGAGCCACTAATTGCGCGTAGTTTTGAATCATTAAAAGGCGCGCGTCGAGCGATTATGCATTTGTATAATTCAACCTCAACGATTCAGCGTGAACAAGTTTTTAAGCTTTCACGCGATAAGATTAGAACGATTGCCACAAATGGCGCTGAATTAGTGCGCGACTATGCAAAAAAACAGCCTGATACACAGTGGCAGTTTCAATATTCACCTGAAAGCTTTACCCAAACAGAATTAGATTATGCGGTTGAAGTATGCGATGCGGTGGTAGCAATCTGGCAACCAACACCGACAAACAAAGTGATTTTAAATTTGCCTGCGACAGTCGAAGTTGCCACGCCGAATGTTTATGCCGATCAAATTGAGACATTCAATGATACGGTTGCACAACGCGATTGCATCACCATAAGCTTGCATACACATAATGACAGAGGTTGTGGCGTAGCAGCGGCCGAACTTGGCATTATGGCAGGCGCAGATCGTCTTGAAGGCACATTGCTAGGCAATGGCGAGCGCACAGGCAATATGGACATTGTTACGACTGCGATGAATTTATACAGTCAAGGGATTGACCCTGAATTGGATTTTTCGAATATGGATCGCGTGATTAGTGTGGTAGAACGATGCACGCAACTTGCAGTTCATCCGCGTCATGCTTATGCAGGCGAATTAGTGTTTGCGGCATTCTCTGGTAGCCATCAAGATGCAATCAATAAATGTTTAGCTATTGATACGGTTAAACGTGCAGAAAATGGATCTGAATATCCGTGGCAAGTGGCTTATTTACCTATTGATCCGCGTGATATTGGCAGAACCTATCAAGAAGTGATTCGCATTAATAGTCAGTCGGGCAAGGGCGGTGTCGCCTATGTGCTTGAGAAAGATTACGGTTTGATGTTACCGCGTTGGTTGCAAGTAGACTTTAGCCCTTATGTGCAAAAAGAGGCGGAAGATAGCGCTAGTGAAGTTTCATCAGAGCTTATTCACGAGATTTTTCAGAAGACCTATATTGATGTTGAAAAACCTATCACAGTAGTGCGCTATCAAGCAACACGTGAAGAAGGAGTTGATCAGCTTTCGGCAACATTGGTAACAGAAGGCTGCAACATAGAGATAGGCAGTAACGGGCGCGGAATTCTAGCAGCATTTATGAATGCCATGAATCACGAACTTGGCAGTGAGTTAGTTTTGGTTGATTACAGCGAGCATACCTTGGGAAATAATGAAAAGTCCGAGGCAATGGCTTATGTACAACTCAGCATAGATGGAAAACGTGTTTGTGGTGCAGGACGCAGTGAAGATATTGTAGGAGCATCATTGCGGGCGGTGTTAAATGCTATAGCGCGTACTGGTGTTGAATTTAAGAAGGAAAAGCAGCCTAAAATGGCAATTATTTGATGATGTTTAAGTCCACCTCCCCCATTTTTCGATGATTTGTGTGACCGAAGTGTTAAAAAGAGCATCATTATGCCCTTCGAAGGAAGTGTTGATACTGGTTGAGAAATTGTACGCTCCCTATTTTTAGTGCAAAACATCGAAAAACAAAGGGGGTGGATATAAGAAATGCTTAAATGGCTCTATTTTGTTATGAACAACTCTTTATTATCATCTGAAACATGAATGTCGCTGCCAATTTGCCTTGCAGTAGCTAATAATTCAGGCATAACGTAGTCATTACTATTTATTTTTAGGCGCTCCCCCGTTTCAATGGACTTCATGCCTTGTTTAATTTGCAAGACGTGCAGTGGGCAAGCTATTCGATCAATAGTTATCTCATGTTCAAAACGGGTCATGTTATTACTCGCGTAAGTTTCTGTTCTATTAATACGAGTGATCGGAGGAATTAGTTGCTACTCATTCTCTGCTTC
>JBJPGE010000158.1:0-2854 GCA_048595465.1 Methylophagaceae bacterium
TAGAGTTGAATATAGGTCATGCTATTGTGGCTCGTTCAGTCTTCACCGGCTTTCAATCGGCGGTTCGTGAAATGAAACAATTAATGATACAAGCACGTTACAAATGATATTTGGTATTGGCACTGATTTAGTGCATATCCCGCGTATGCAGTCACTGCTTGATAAACATGATGATAAGATTGCGCTGCGAATATTAAGCGATGCTGAGTTTATTGGGTTTAAACAAGCACCTAATCAGGCTGCTTTTTTAGCAAAACGATTCGCAGCTAAAGAAGCAACGGCTAAAGCATTTGGAACAGGGTTTCGTAATGGTTTGAGCCTGCGACATATTGAAATAATTAATAATGAAGCTGGAAAGCCGGAATTAAAATTCTATCAACATGGTCTATCATTAATAGAACAGCATAACATTGGACGAAGCATGCTTAGCCTAAGTGACGAAAATGAATATGCCATTGCATTTGTGACATTAGTGGAACATTGATTATGAAAAATTATCCTACGATTGAAGCCTTTGTTGGTAATACGCCGCTAGTGCGATTGCAACGCTTGCCAGGTGATACATCCAATACGCTTTTAGTGAAGCTAGAAGGCAATAACCCTGCGGGTTCGGTAAAGGATCGCCCTGTAATGAGCATGATTAGAGAAGCGCAGGCTCGCGGTGATATAAAACCGGGTGATACTTTAATTGAGGCAACGAGTGGTAATACAGGCATTGCTTTAGCGATGGTGGCGGCAATTTTAGGTTACAAAATGCTGTTGATTATGCCTAAAAACATGAGCATGGAACGACGCGCATCTATGCGTGCTTATGGTGCTGAACTTATTCTCACTGATAGTATGGAAATAGCGCGTGATTTAGCATTAGAAATGCAACAACAAGGCAAAGGAAAAGTGCTGAATCAGTTTGGTAACTTTGATAATCCACTGGCTCATTATGAGACGACGGGGCCGGAGATCTGGCGTGATACCAGTGGTGAAATAACACATTTTGTGAGTGCAATGGGCACTACTGGCACGATTATGGGCGTATCACGTTACTTAAAAGAGCAAAATTCTGATGTACAAATTGTTGGTGTAGAACCTGTCGATGGTGCCAGTATTCCGGGTATACGCCGCTGGCCCAAAGAATATTTACCTGAAATCTTTGAAGCCGAACGTGTTGATAGCATGATTGGCATGGAGCAGGATGTAGCCGAAGACACTATGCGCCGATTAGCGACAGAAGAAGGTATCTTCTGTGGAGTGTCATCAGGTGGTGCCGTTGCTGCGGCATTGCGTTTATCAGAGCAAGTTGAGAATGCAGTGATTGTCAGTATCATTTGTGATCGAGGTGATCGCTACCTCTCAACAGGTGTTTTTCCTGCGGAATAACAGCACAGTGCATTCATCTTTTGCCCCATAGCTGCGTTATTTTCGTACTCAAATGGTCACATATTTCAATATGCTCACATTCTCTGTGCGAAAATGCCTTACTATGAGACAAAATCTAAACGCACTGAGCCGTTATACTCTTTTGCTCTGTAGTATATTATTTCTATCTGTAGCCAATGCTAGCAATGATCTTAAGCTATCAATAGGCCAGTGGTCTTTCGAAGGTATTAATGCAAAAAACCTCCAGTTTGATATTAACTTAACTGCAAAAGGTTTGGCGTTAAACGCGCAAGCCGATAGTGTAGATTTAGTTGCTCCAATAGGAAAGGTAACAAAGCTTAAATTGCACTGTAATGAATTAATTTTACTTTCTGAACGCTTCTCGTGCGCGAGTGGAACTCTGTCCTTTTATCAACATGAACTAGGTCAACAGAAAATAGCATTTAAAGTGAATGGTGAACCAGAAAAAAGCAAATACCGAATCAATATTGCAGGTTTGAAATTAGCATCGGCAAAGTTTTCAGCTACGGTTTATTTGAATAAAAAATATTGGCGCTTAGTTACAAATGCACCTAAGCTTAAAATAACAGAATTAATTAAAGCGGCTTCTCCTTATTTAGATGAACAACAGCTAACAATGCTTGAAAACTGGGAAGCAGAAGGGAGTATTAAACTGTCAGCCGATGTAGCAGGTAGAAATGATAAGGTTAAGAGTCTGACGATGAAGTTGGCTGCTACATCATTGAATGTGACAGATAGTGAAAGTAGTTATGTAACTGAAAATGTAGCAATAGCATTAGATCTTGAAGCCAAAAATAATAATCAAAATTGGCAGTGGAAAACAGATCTAACTATTGGTAAAGGGCAAGCATATGGCGAGCCGATATTTATTGATTTTGATACTACGCCGGTGACCTTGCAAGCAAATGGATTATGGCAGCAAGATAATGGCAATATAGTTATTAGTCGCGCCAAACTGAATCAAAAAAATGTGGTGCAGGTGACAGGTGATTTTAAGGGTAGCATCGAGAAAGTAGAGCAATTAAATATTACCGTTGCAAAATCTAAAGTACCACAATTATATGAAAACTGGTTACAGCCTTTTGTAGTTGGAACTGCGATAGATAGTCTTGAATTGGCAGGCGATTTATCATTACAGTATCATCAACAAGCAAAAAACTATCACTTATCATTAGCATTGCACAAGGTGTTTGTTGATGATGCGTTAAGTCGTTTTGCTGTGGATGGGATTGATGGCACACTCGGCTGGACGAATTACAACCACCCAATGAAATCAGACTTACAATGGGAACAGGCAACAATTTATGCCATTTTAATAGGTAAAACAAGGCTGAAAGCGCAATCAAACTCATCATCACTGAGCTTAAGCCAAGCTTGGGATATACCGATATTTGATGGTAAGTTAAAAATCAATAAACTTGATTTACATCGCCCTGGTGAGCAGGGTTCAAAATGGACA
>JBJPGE010000159.1:0-2620 GCA_048595465.1 Methylophagaceae bacterium
GCTCCTATTATTCGTCTGATTAACGCATTACTTACTCAAGCGGTTAAAGAGAATGCCTCAGATATTCATATAGAAACCTATGAGAATCGTATGGTAGTTCGTATGCGTGTTGATGGTGTTTTACGTGAGATTTTAGAACCGCCTCGTTCGCTTGCGGCACTGGTTATCTCGCGTATCAAAGTCATGGCAAAATTAGATATTGCTGAAAAACGTGTTCCACAAGATGGGCGTATCTCTTTAAGAGTCGCTGGTCGTGGTGTGGATGTACGTGTCTCTACACTTCCATCAGGTCATAATGAGCGTGTTGTTATGCGTTTATTGGATAAATCAGCAGGGCGCTTGAATCTTGATCATTTGGGAATGGATCCTAATACTCAAGCACGGCTAACAGAGCTCATCAAAAAACCACATGGGATTATTCTGGTAACAGGTCCAACCGGTTCAGGTAAAACAACAACGCTTTATGCCGCACTGACCAACCTTAATGAAACTAGCAGAAATATTTTAACGGTAGAAGACCCAATAGAGTATTACATCGATGGAATTGGGCAAACACAAGTTAATAACAAAGTTGATATGAGCTTTGCACGTGGCTTAAGAGCTATTTTGCGTCAAGACCCTGATGTCGTAATGATTGGTGAGATTCGTGACCTTGAAACAGCTGAAATTGCAGTTCAAGCATCACTAACAGGTCATTTAGTTTTCTCAACCTTGCATACTAATACCGCAGTAGGTGCAGTAACACGTTTGCGTGATATGGGTGTTGAGCCTTTTCTTTTATCATCCAGTTTAATTGGTGTCATTGCTCAACGCTTGGTGCGTTTACTGTGTGAAGATTGCAAAACACCTTATATTCCTGATCAATCAGAATGTGAATTAATTAATATTGATCCTGCTTCACAATCCACACTTTATCATCCAAAAGGCTGTACTGCGTGTAATTACTCTGGCTATGTCGGGCGAAATGGTATTTATGAATTTGTTGAAATAGATGATGTCACGCGTAATATGATTCACGATGGTGCAAGTGAGCAATCGGTTGAAGATTATGTACATCAATGTGTTCCGACAATTCGCCAAGATGGTATGCGTTTAGTACTTTCAGGGAAAACTGCTCTAGAAGAAGTTTTACGTGTAACGCGTGAAGATAAGAAAGCTAACTAGTTATGCCTGCATTTGAATACATTGCTCTGAATGCAAAGGGCAAAGAAGAAACGGGTATTTTAGATGGTGATAACGCAAAGCAAGTTCGACAATTATTACGTGACAGCAATTTAACACCGCTAGAAATAAATCAAGTAGAAAAATCAGAAAATGGTGACAAAAATAAGCCTAAAAGAGCTGGGCGAGTAAAAGCTGCTGATTTAGCCTTATTGACAAGACAACTTGCCACATTGGTGCAATCTGGCTCTCCGCTTGAAGAAGCACTTGCGACTACCGCAAAACAAACTGAAAAAAGAAATATTAGGCATATTTTAACAGCCGTGCGCACACGTGTTGTTGAAGGTTATTCTCTAGCTGATGGTTTAAAAACTTACCCAACAGTTTTTCCTGCCATGTATAGAGCAACTATTGCTGCAGGTGAGCAATCAGGTCATTTAGATGCTGTATTAGAACGTATGGCAGACTACACCGAATCTCGCCAAGAAACACAGACGCGTATCGCTAATGCCATGTTTTACCCCGTTATTTTAACAATTGTATCGATCGCTATAGTGGCGGGTTTACTAGGTTTTATCGTTCCTAAAATTATTGCAGTGTTTGATAATATGGGGCAAGAACTTCCACCGATGACACGTGGTTTGATCATTGTCAGTGATTTTGTGCGTGATTATGGTTTGTATATTGGCGCAGTGCTTGTGGTCTTGTATATCATCTTTAAGCAAGCAATTAAAATGCCTAAATGGCGTTATATTTATCATAGTTTTTTGCTGAAACTGCCAATGATTAAAAAAATGGTACGTGGCATAAATACGGCTCGCTTTGCTCGGACTTTGAGCATCTTAGCTTCCAGTGGTGTTCCTATCTTGGATGCCATGTCTATCTCTGCAAAGGTAGTACAAAACCTCCCAATGCGCCAAGCAATCGAAACAGCAGCTCATAAAGTCCGAGAAGGTAAAGCTATTAATCGGGCTTTAGATCAGGCTGGTTATTTTCCTCCTATGACGGTTCATCTTATCGCTAGTGGCGAAAGTAGTGGTCGCTTAGATGAGATGTTAGAGCGTGCAGCCATTCAGCAAGAACGAGAAACCGATTCTATGCTGACCAATATGTTGGGCCTTTTTGAACCGATATTGATATTGGTGATGGGTGGAGTTGTGCTATTAATTGTATTATCAATATTATTACCGATATTAAATTTGAACCAATTAGTGCAATAACGCTCCATAGTAACGAGTAATTGATTTAATTGAATATTTTTATATAGTGCTAATTTATTAAAATAAGGAGAATAAAATGGGTTTGAATTTACATAAAGTATTGATGAGTTTTTTATTAGCGGCAGTATTGCTTCCAGCTATTGCATTTGCCAATACAGAGTTTAAAGGCACTGAAACGGTTAATATCAATCGTGCAGATGCAGCAACATTGGCAGCCTACCTCAAAGGTGTGGGTGTTA
>JBJPGE010000160.1:0-2580 GCA_048595465.1 Methylophagaceae bacterium
ACCTTTAGAGCAGCCGCTGTCGAACAGTTGCAAGTTTGGGGTGAACGTAATGATATCCCTGTTATCGCGCAACACAGTGGCGCTGATTCTGCATCGGTTATTTTTGATGCATTACAAGCTGCTAAAGCACGCAATATTGATATCTTAATTGCTGATACGGCGGGTCGACTTCACACTCAAAACAATTTGATGGAAGAACTCAAAAAAGTGAAGCGTGTAATGGGTAAACTTGATTCAAATGCGCCACATGAAGTCATGTTAGTACTCGATGCTGGAACCGGGCAAAATGCGCTATCTCAAGCAATACAATTTAATGAAGCCATTGGTGTAACTGGCATCACCTTAACTAAATTGGACGGTACGGCAAAAGGCGGTACTATCTTTGCTATTGCACAAAAAACTAAGTTGCCTATTCGCTATATCGGTGTGGGTGAAACCATTGATGATCTTCGCCCATTTGAGGCTGAAGAATTTGTAGACGCATTATTAGGCCGAGAGCAAGATTAACACGCATTTATGATCAATTTTACTGACGTCTACAAACGCTATTCTAATAATTACGAAGCTTTATCTGGATTAAGCTTTCAGCTTGATGAAGGGGAAATGGCCTTTCTAACCGGGCATTCAGGCGCGGGTAAAAGTACCCTGCTTAAACTGATCGCTCTTATTGAGCGTAGCTCTCACGGCCAAGTATTAGTAGGCAATCAAAACCTAAGCAGCTTGCCTAAACGCAAAATTCCTTTTTACCGCAGACAAATCGGCATTGTTTTTCAAGATCATAACTTATTACACGATCGTACTGTATTTGATAATGTTGCCTTGCCACTTGTTATTGCAGGTGAAAGCCATCGCGAAATTGGCCGCCGAGTACGTGCTGCGTTGGATAAAGTGGGTCTATTAAGTAAAGAACGCAATCTTCCCATAGCGCTATCAGGTGGTGAACAGCAACGTGTAGGCATTGCTAGAGCGGTTGTAAACCGCCCCCCTATTCTTCTTGCTGATGAACCTACAGGTAATCTTGACCCCGAGTTATCGCGTGAAATCATGCGGTTATTTGAACAATTTAATCAAGTTGGCGTCACCGTATTTGTCGCCACTCATGATATTGACCTGATTCAAACGCTGCCATATCGCCAAGTTATTCTCAAACAAGGGCGTTTAGCATGAATAATTATCTGCTTCGCCATCTACAGGTTATGTTATTTAGCCTAGGGCGTTTATGGCGGCAACCTGTAGCCAGTTTGATGACAATCACCGTTATCGGCATCGCATTAGTCTTACCGGCAGGCTTATTTGTACTCTCAGAAAACATGTCTAGTTTGAGTAACCGTTGGGACAGTGCTAGCCAAATCACCTTATTCCTGCAAAAAGATGTGACACCACAACAAGCACAACAGCTGAGTGATAAATTAAAATCATGGCCCACTATTGAACAACTTCACTACCAATCAGCCGAACAATCATTAGAAGAGTTTCGTCAATTATCAGGCTTAGGCGATGTGCTTGATTCTCTGCCTAGCAATCCATTACCCGCCATTATTATTGTTGATCCAGCCGATGCTGAATCTGAAGAGACAACAATTAGTCAGCTAGTTAGTCAACTTAACGACCTACCTCAAATAGAACAAGCTAAGCTTGATATGGAATGGCTGCAACGTTTCCGTAGCATAAATAAAACGGTTCAGCGAGGTGTAAGTATTTTGGCCATTTTATTATCACTCAGTGTGGTGCTCGCTATCGGTAACACCATTCGTCTTGCCATACTAAGTCGAGAGTCAGAAATTAGAGTGATGAAGCTTGTGGGGGCAACAGATCGTTTTATTCGCCGACCCTTTTTATATACCGGTTTTTGGTATGGCTTTTTAGGTGGGCTGTTCGCTTGGATAACCTTGGTGTTAACCATGGGTTTATTATCCGGCCCCGTTAATGACCTAGCGGGACACTATGGGAGCGACTTTAGCTTGCATTGGTTTGGCGGGTTCATGTTTATAATATTACCCTTTGCCGGCGCCAGTTTAGGCATATTTGGTGCATGGCTTGCCGTAGGCCGACATTTGCATCTAATTGAGCCTAATTAACTAGATCTAATTAAAGCCACCAGCCCTCCAGAGCATTATTTAGCCAGCGCACCACGTGAAAGTGAATTGTTTTTTTCGCTTGCAGTTGCATCACGCGAATAGCTTGCGACGCTATCGGAATTAAAACGTAAGTTCACCGCTACTCCTTGCTTTGCAAGAGCTCCTCGAGCAAGAGAATTATTCTTTTGGCTTTCATGTGTATAGGGTGTAGCCGCTTCTACATTTGTCTGAGCTTCATTATTCATCGCCATTATTTCGAGTGCAGCTCTAGATAGAGAGTTAGTCTCATTCAATCTAGCGTAGGGTTGTGCCGAGGCAATACTTGATAAGAAAAAGCTTGCGAGTAAAAATATAGATAGTTTAGTCATTTTGTTCCCCTCTTTAAATAAAAAGGCGTTAAATTTATGCCTATATGATTCAGACAAGAAAGAAGCCAAAAAGTTACACAGCAATAAAAATTTATTGAACCAAAAACAAGCCCCCATTGATTTTAAGCTTGACT